>NZ_PKKS01000022.1:0-146922 GCF_002859085.1 Pseudomonas sp. QC2 | reverse complement strand
CGGTGGAAACGCCCAAAGCATCCGGAGTCAGCACTTCAAGAGGCTTCTTCTTGGCTTTCATGATGTTTGGCAGGGACGCATAACGCGGCTCGTTCAAACGCAGGTCGGTGGTGACGATGGCCGGCAGTTTGAGCGAAACCGTCTGCGCGCCGCCGTCGATTTCACGGGTCACCGCTACGCTGTCGCCGTTCACTTCGACTTTCGAAGCAAAGGTGCCCTGGCCGTAACCGGTCAGGGCAGCCAGCATCTGGCCCGTCTGGTTGTTGTCGCTGTCGATGGCTTGTTTACCGAGGATCACCAGTTGAGGCTGTTCCTTGTCGACAACAGCTTTGAGCAGCTTGGCCACGGCCAGGGAGGTCAACTCTTCAGCGGACTCGACCAGGATAGCGCGGTCGGCGCCCAGCGCCATGGCGGTGCGCAGCTGCTCTTGAGCAGTGGTCGGTCCGATGGAAACCACGACGATTTCAGTCGCCACGCGCCCTTCTTTTATAGAGCGCTCTTTCAAACGAACAGCCTCTTCCACGGCAATTTCGCAGAAAGGGTTCATCGACATTTTTACGTTTGCGAGGTCGACGCCAGAGTTGTCCGCTTTGGCGCGAACCTTGACGTTATAGTCGATCACTCGCTTTACAGAGACTAGGACCTTCATCAATTACCTCAGTAAGCACAGCCAGGGTGGGTCGGGATAACGTGTCAAACGGTACTGCTGCCGCGAAGTTTTTCGTTGCGCCGACGCAACCACTCCATCAGCAGTAACAGCACGGCAGACGCGCCTACCATCAAGGTCGCTGCCGCAGCGATGGTGGGATTGAGGTTCTCGCGAATGCCTCCAAACATTTGCATCGGCAACGTGCGTTGTGCAGGGCTGGCCAAAAACAGCGTCACCACCACCTCATCGAAGGAGGTCGCAAACGCGAACAAGGCCCCACTGATCACGCCGGGCGCAATCAGCGGCAGCATGACCTTGCGAAACGCCAACAACGGCGGCGCCCCCAAACTGGCGGCTGCACGGGAAAAATTCCGATCATAGCCCTGTAACGTCGCCGCCACGGTGATCACTACGAAGGGCACTCCCAGCGCAGCGTGAGCCAGCACCAGGCCAAGGTAGCTGTTGAGCAGATTCAATTGGGCGAAAAAAAAGTAGAGCGCCACCGCAATAATCACCACGGGCGCGATCATCGGCGAAATCAATACGGCCATCACCAGCCCCTTGCCACGGAACTCTCCGCGGGCGAGCCCCACGGCGGCCAGGGTGCCGAGCGCGGTGGCCAGCAACGTGGCAGCCGGTGCGATGATCAAGCTGTTGCGCAGCGCCCGCATCCACTCCTGGGAACCGAGAAACTCTTGATACCAGCGCAACGAGAAACCGCTCAGCGGGTAACTGAGAAACGACCCTTCGTTGAAAGACAGCGGCACGATCACCAGGATCGGCACCACCAGAAAGACCAACAGACTGAAGCTGAACACACTGAAGATCGGCGACCAGAGGCGCTCAATCATTGTGGAATGATGATTCATCGAACACCTCATGCACGCTGGGCGGGGTTGGCTGGACGGGTAATGCGCGAATACACCCAATACAGCAGCAGGACGATGATCAGCAGCTGGCTGCCCAGTGCCGCAGCCATCCCCCAATTGATGGTGGTGTTGGTGTAGAACGCGACGAAATAACTCAGCATCTGATCACCCGGCCCGCCCAGCAGCGCGGGGGTGATGTAGTACCCAATAGCCATGATGAAGACCAGCAGCGCTCCTGCCGTTACCCCCGCGAAGGTCTGCGGCACGTAGACCGACCAGAACGCGCGGAAGGGATGTGCACCGAGTGAAACGGCTGCGCGGACGTAGTTGGGGGAGATGCCTTTCATGACCGCATAGAGCGGCAGGATGACGAAGGGCAGCAGTATGTGGGTCATGGAGATGTAGACACCCACCCGGTTGAACACCAGCTGTAAGGGTTGCTCGATCAGTCCGAGGCCGATCAGTGAACTGTTGATCAACCCACCGTTCTGCAGCAGTACGATCCAGCCCGCCGTACGCACCAGCAAAGACGTCCAGAACGGCAACAACACCATGATCAGCAAAAGGTTGGCGCGACTGCTCGGTTGCTTGGCGAGCCAGTAGGCCACCGGGTAGCCGAACAGTACGCACAGTAGCGTGACCACACTGGCCATCCACAGTGTGCGCATCAGCACGGAGAGATACAGCGCCTGCCCCTTGGGCAGCTCGACAATATCGCCGCTCTGGGCATCCACCTGGTGATCGAACGCAGCCAGCACGTAATACGCCGTGAACGGGCGCCCTGCGCGCTGGATACTGCGCCAAGTACTCGGCTCCGCCCAAAGCGTCGATTGAGCGATCAGCGCCCGACTGATCGATTCGGCGTCGTTATCCGGCAACTTGCGCAAGGCCATGTTGAGGAGCGTGCGATAACGACCGTCTTCATAACCCAGCCGCTTGATCAAGCCTGGGGTCTGCCCCTCGGCCTTGGCTGTTTTCAGGTCCATCACCAACGACGAAAAGACTTTCTCATCCGGCCGGCTTTCGCCGTCCCAGTCTTGCAACGCCTGCAGCGTCGTGGGTAATGCCCGTTTGACTTCCGGGTTGTCGAGGCTCTTCCACAGTATGTTGCCGATCGGGAACACGAAGCTGATCAGTAGAAATATCAACAGCGGCGCGATCAGCAGTACGGATCGCTTACGGTAGGCACGTTCGGCATGCAGCAATCGCTGCTTGAGAGAGGCGCCCTTATCGGTTGAATGATCGATAGCCGTCAGGCTGACTTCTGACATGCTGGTCTCCAAGTATAAGGCTGAACCGGCTTCAAACAGATGAAACCGGTGGTGGCTGATTAGTTCGCCGCCCAGGCGTTGAAGCGTTGCTCCAGCTCTTCACCGTGTTCGATCCAGAAATCGGTATCCACCCCGCGTGCGCCTTTGAGGTTAGCGGGAGCGGTTGGCAAATCGGGGCGCACCTTGGCGTCGATCTGCGCAATGGCCAACGTGTTGGTCGGCCCGTAGGGAATGGTTTCGGCGAAGACTTTCTGGTTCTCGGGACGGTTGGCGAATGCGATGAACTGCTCGGCCAACGCCTTGTTCTTCGAACCCTTGACGATCGCCCAGCTATCCAGGTCGTAAAGACTGCCATTCCAGACGATCGAGAACGGGTGCCCTTCTTTCTGCGCTGCGGTGACGCGTCCGTTATAGGCGGAGGTCATGACCACGTCGCCGGAAACCAGCCACTGCATCGGTTGAGCGCCGGCTTCCCACCACTGGATACTCGACTTGATTTCATCGAGTTTTTTAAAGGCCCGGTCGACGCCCTCGGGCGTGGCCAGCACGCTGTAGAGCTGGCCCTGGGAAACGCCATCGGCCAATAAGGCAATTTCAAGGGTGAACTTCGCGCTTTTGCGCAGCGCACGTTTGCCTGGATAGGTATTCACATCCCAAAAATCCGCCCAACCGGTGGGGGCTTTGGCGAGTTTTTTGGAATCGTAAGCCAACACCGTGGACCAGATGAAAATGCCCGCCCCGCACTCACTCACCGCCGAATCGACCAGCTGTTTCTTGTCGCCCAGCTTTGCCCAGTCCAAGGGTTCGAACAGCCCCTCGCTGCACCCGCGCACCAACTCCGGACTTTCAACCTCGACCACATCCCAGCCGACCTGACCGGTCTCCACCATGGCTTTGATCTTGGCCATCTCGCCGTTGAACTCACCCGCCTCAATGTTGACGTTGTTCGCCTTGGAAAACGGTTGGTAAAACGCTTTCTCCTGGGCTTGCTTATTAAGCCCTCCGAACGACACAACCGTGAGCTGTTGAGCCTGCACCTGGCTTGCTACGCCAGCTATCAACGCCAATACCGCGATTTTCTTGAACATGGGAACGCTCCTCAGCAGTGTTTTGGGCAACGCTTTTTTTAGTGATGGGCCAATGGATCGAGCGCGCTGGCGTCGTGACTGAACCAGCCGACAGGCACCGTATGACCGGTCAGCCAGTCATCGTGCATTTCAGCGATAGGGACTTTTGCGGTAAACGCCTGATGCCCGACAACGTTGAGCCGCACCCGAACGTGATCGCCCAGATAAATCAGCTCCTCAATGCGTCCCGGGAGGCTATTGGCGGACGGTTTGTTCAGCCCGACCCGTTCAGGACGGATCGACAACGATGTGGAATCACCGGCAGACAGAACCGTAGTGGCGCGGGCGCCGACCTCGGAACCATCCGCCAGGCGCACGCGACACTCCGCCCCGGAAACCGAAACAACCGTCCCCGGCAGCGCGTTGTTTTCACCGATGAAGTGAGCCACGAAAGAATTGTTGGGGTGCTCATAGAGCGCTTTGGGCGTGTCGATTTGCTGAATCACACCATCATTGAAAACCGCGACACGGTCAGAGAGTGTCAAGGCTTCCGCCTGATCATGGGTGACGAACACCACGGTCAAGCCCAACTGGCGATGCAAGCGTCGGATTTCCAACTGCATCTGTTCACGCAGCTGTTTATCCAGCGCCCCCAAGGGCTCATCCATCAGCACCAGGCTGGGCTCGAACACCAGCGCACGCGCCAGTGCGATGCGTTGCTGTTGCCCACCGGATAACTGCGCCGGGTAGCGTTGCGCGAGGTGACCGAGCTGGACCATGTCCAATGCACGCTTGACCTTCACGTCGATATCGACGGCACTCATTCGCCTGACTTTAAGAGGGAATGCGAGGTTGCCCGCCACCGTCATGTGGGGAAACAGTGCGTAGTTTTGAAACACCATGCCGATCCCGCGCTGATGCGGTGCCACCGTATGTAACGGCTTGCCGTCGAGCAGGATTTCGCCTTCGGTGGGCGTTTCGAAGCCTGCCAGCATCATCAGGCTGGTGGTTTTTCCAGAGCCCGAAGGCCCGAGCAAGGTAAGGAACTCACCCTGCTGGATGTCGAGATCAAGCTTTTTGACCACCAACTGTTCGCCGTCATAGCTCTTCTGCACGCCTCTGAAGCGTACATAAGGGGGGGCAATGCTCATGGCTGCACCTGCTTATTATTGTTTTGAAAATGTCGTTCTGGGTTACACGGCTTCATTTTAAACACACCTTCATTAGTGATGCATCATGTTTTATATTTCATGTGCGCAGCATAAAGTGTGCCAGCTTGACCACAGGCGTTGGGTGCGAAAAACACTTGAACGCTGCCGTAACATCCAACGGGCCTGGCACTCGCGCGGTGCAATGAAAGGCGTGTACGCACCGCTTAGGTAGGCGCGCCGTGCGAAGGTAAAAAGAACCAGTTGACAGTACAGATGCTTTTAAACATGATGCATCAAACATCAACAAGCCATACCGATCGAGGACGTCCCATGAGTGAGAAAAAAACCCTGCTGCTGACAGGTGCCAGCAGAGGCATCGGGCATGCAACGGTCAAACATTTCAATGCCGCGGGCTGGCGCGTTTTCACCGCCTCCCGCCAAAGCTGGGCGACCGAATGTCCTTGGGCGGACGGTCAGGAGAACCATATCCATCTGGATCTCGAGGACATTGGCAGCATTGAAGCCAGCATCGACCTGATCAAAGAAAAACTCGGTGACGGCAAGCTGCATGCACTGGTCGATAACGCCGGCATGAGCCCTAAAGGACCGCAAGGCGGCCGACTCGGTGTGTTGGAAACCGACTATGCCACCTGGCTGCAGGTCTTTAACGTCAACCTGTTTTCCACCGCCCTGCTCGCCCGGGGTTTGTTCGCCGAGCTGAAAGCGGCGCAAGGCACCATCATCAACGTCACCTCGATTGCAGGCTCAAGAGTCCACCCGTTCGCCGGGGTCGCTTACGCGACGTCGAAAGCAGCCTTGTCCGCGTTGACCCGAGAAATGGCTTACGACTATGGGCAGCACGGCATTCGGGTGAATGCTATCGCCCCTGGGGAAATCGATACGTCGATCCTCTCCCCCGGCACCCAGGACATCGTTGAACGCAACATTCCAATGCATCGGCTTGGCAAGCCGGAAGAAGTGGCGTCCCTCATTCATTTCCTGTGTACCTCAGGTGCCTCCTACATCAATGGCGCAGAGATCCAGGTCAACGGTGGCCAGCACGTTTGAGCCGGTCATTCCTTTCCCTTTTGCGAAACGTCCAACCGGAGTTTTTATGAAATTGCGTGATAGCAGCCTGTTCCGCCAACAAGCCTATATAGCCGGCGTCTGGACCGACGCGGACAATGAACAGCACGTGGACGTGAACAATCCGGCGACAGGCGAAATACTCGGCCAGGTACCCAAAATGGGCGCCGCCGAGACCCGTCGCGCCATTGAAGCGGCGGAACAGGCGCTGCCTGCCTGGCGCGCCCGCACCGCCAAGGACCGAGCCACTGTCCTGCGCCGCTGGTTCGATCTGATCATGGCCAACCAAGACGATCTGGCCCACCTGATGACGCTCGAACAGGGCAAACCCCTGGCAGAAGCCAAAGGTGAAATCGCCTACGCCGCGTCGTTCATCGAATGGTTTGCCGAGGAAGGCAAGCGCGTGTACGGCGACATTATTCCGGGCCACCAGCCCGACAAGCGCTTGCTGGTCATCAAACAACCGATTGGCGTGACTGCCGCCATCACCCCGTGGAACTTCCCTTGCGCCATGATCACACGCAAGGTCGGCCCGGCACTGGCTGCGGGCTGCACCATGGTGATCAAGCCTGCTAGCCAGACACCGTTTTCTGCCTTGGCGTTGGCCGAGTTGGCCACCCGCGCTGGAATACCTGAAGGCGTGCTAAGTGTCGTGACCGGGTCAGCCGCGCAGATTGGCGCTGAACTGACCAGCAACCCAATTATTCGCAAATTGTCGTTCACCGGCTCAACGGAAATTGGTCGTCAACTGATGGCCGAATGTGCTCAAGACATCAAGAAAGTCTCGCTTGAACTGGGCGGCAACTCGCCGTTCATTGTGTTTGAGGATGCGGACCTGGACGCCGCTGTCGAGGGTGCGCTGCTGTCTAAGTATCGCAATGCCGGCCAAACCTGCGTCTGCGCCAACCGCCTGTACATCCACGACAGCGTCTACGATGCGTTCGCCGATAAATTGCAGAACGCGGTGTCGAAGCTGCGCTTGGGCAATGGGCTGGACGACGGCATCACCACCGGTCCGCTGATCGATGAAAAAGCGGTGCTGAAGGTGCAGGAGCACATTGCCGACGCAGTGAGCCAGGGCGCGCGCGTCTTCCAGGGCGGCAATCCCCACGCGCTGGGTGGCAACTTCTTCGAACCGACCATTTTGATCGACGTGCCCAAGACCGCCCTTGTGGCCCGCGAAGAAACCTTCGGTCCCTTGGCACCGTTGTTTCGCTTCTCCAGCGAAGCCGACGTCATTGCCCAAGCGAATGACACCGAGTTCGGCTTGGCGGCGTACTTCTTCGCGCGCGACCTGTCTCGCGTTTTCCGCGTAGCCGAAGCCCTCGAGTACGGCATCATCGGGATCAACACCGGGATTATCTCCACCGAAACGGCGCCTTTTGGCGGCATGAAGGCATCCGGGTTAGGCCGTGAAGGCTCCAAATACGGCATCGATGATTACCTGGAAATCAAATACATGTGCCTGGGCGGCATCTAAGCAACCAAAGGAGTCGTGACGTGAGTGTCGATATCGATTGCGTGGTAGTGGGTGCGGGTGTGATAGGGCTGGCGATAGCCCGCGAGATGGCCCAGGCAGGTAACGAAGTGCTGGTGATCGAAGCGGGAGAAGCAATCGGTATCGGCACGAGCTCGCGTAACTCAGAAGTCATCCATGCGGGTATTTACTACCCGCCGGGAAGCCTCAAAGCGCGTCTGTGTGTAGAAGGGCGACACGCACTGTATGCGTATTGTGCGTCCCGCGGCGTCAGTACGCGCCGAACCGGAAAGTTGATCGTCGCCACCACCGACGCGCAAGTGAGCCAGTTGCAATTGTTGTTGCAGCGAGGGCTCGAGAACGGCGTAGACGATTTGCGTCTGCTGGATCGCGCTCAAGCGCTCGCGCTGGAACCCGCGCTGCAGTGCATCGCGGCTTTGTATTCACCCTCCACCGGCATCGTCGACTCACACGCATTGATGCTGGCACTGCAGGGTGATGCCGAAGCGGCCGGCACCAGCATCGCCTTCCACGCACCGTTGCTCAGCGCCTGCGTAACAGCCGACGGCTTTCTGCTGAGCGTTGGCGGGGAGACGCCCACGGCGCTGACGTGCCGACGGCTCATCAACGCGGCAGGCCTCAACGCCCCGGCGTTGGCCCGGCGAATAGAAGGCCTGTCGCCCGACACCGTGCCGCAGGACTATCTGTGCAAAGGCAGTTACTTCAGCCTGGCAAAACGAGTGCCGTTCTCGCACCTCATCTACCCCGCACCGGACGCCGATGGTCTTGGCGTGCACATGACCGTAGACCTGGGCGGACAGGCCCGCTTTGGCCCGGACACGCAATGGATCGACGCTGAGGACTACCAGGTCGACCCGGATCGCGCGCGCGGGTTCTATGCGGCTATTCGCAACTATTGGCCTGAGTTGCCGGAGGGCAGCCTGCAACCCGGATACAGCGGCATCCGCCCCAAAATATCGGCCCCCGGCGAGCCCGCCAGCGATTTCCTCATCAGCAGCCGGCGGGAGCATGACGTCCCAGGCCTGATCAACTTGTTCGGCATCGAATCACCTGGGCTGACGTCCTGCCTGGCCATCGCCCGGCACGTACACGAGATGATTGAACACTAGCTGACGACCCCACTTCTACTTGTCGTATCCAGCACGGCAACACCGACAAGGTGCTGCCGGCGAAGCTGTGTGCGACCTCTATCTGCAGATGAGCATTGCCGATGAAATTCAGCCATAAAATACTGCTTGCTGCCGTCTCGGTTGTGACCTTGGCGTTCGCTTCATTTTCGATTTACAGCGTACAACTCCAAGAGAACTACATCTTGAGTGCGATTCAGGCGCGCCTGACCGAGACAGGCCAGAGCACTGCTAACCACGTGCGCAGTTGGTTCGAAGGGCGCGTCCTGATGATTCAGAACCTGAGTCAGAACATCGGCCTCGATCCCGCCCCGGAACACATCAAGGCACTGATCTCGCAACCGGCTTTGGCGGGCGAATTTCTGCAAAGCTTTATCGGCCTGGCGAACGGTACCGTGGTCATGGAACCAGTGACGACCCTGCCCGATAATTACGACCCGCGCACGCGGCCCTGGTACAAAGATACCGCGACCAGTAACACGCTGAACCTGAGCGAGCCCTACGTCAGCCAATCCACCCAGCAATTGGTGCTTTCCATCAATACGCCGCTGAACAGCAACGGCCGTCTGGTGGGCGTCGCCAGCGGCGACCTGAGTTTGGATGCGTTGGCGAAAATGATTGATAGCCTGGATCTCAACGGGCTCGGCTATGCCTTCCTGGTCAATGCCCAGGGCAAGATACTGGTAAGCCCGAACCGACAGGAGCTGATGAAGAACCTTACAGAGGTGTATTCCGACCGCCCTCCCCAGCTCGACCGCGCCCTGAACATCAGCCTGCAGGACGGGCACGAGAAAATCATCGGCTTTACGCCCGTTCGAGGCTTGTCGGGCGTCCAGTGGTACGTCGGGATCTCTATCGACCATGAAAAAGCCTACGCAGATCTAAGCGAACTGCGCCGATCCGCCGTCTTTGCCACGCTGATCACCGTCGCGATCATCATTGGATTGCTCGGTGGCCTCATGCACGTGCTGATGAACCCCCTGCGGACACTGGGCAAAGCCATGCAAGCCATTGCCGAGGGGGACGGCGACCTGACGGTGCGGTTGTCTGCACAAAACCGCGACGAGTTCGGTACTGTCGCGCAAGCCTTTAACAAATTTGTCGAGCGCGTGCATCGCTCGATGCTCGAAGTCGCTACGACCACCCGGCATATCAATCAGGTGGTCGAAGAGGTGCACAGTAGTTCGATTGTCTCGCTGGCCAGCTGCGATAAACAAAACCAGCGCAGTACCAGCATTGCGACTTCACTCAATGAGCTGGGAGCCACCGCGCAGGAAATCGCAAGGAACGCCTCATCCGCCTCGGTGCAAGCGTCGTCGGCAAAGTCTCAAGCGGTGGAGGGTCAGGTGGTACTGGCGAGGACACTGGCGGCGATCAAAGAGTTGTCTGAAAAAATCCGGCTCTCTTCCGGCAGCATAGAGGTGTTGAACGGCAGAACGGTCGACATCGGCAGGATTCTCGACGTCATCAAGAGCATTTCCCAGCAGACCAACCTGCTGGCGTTGAATGCGGCCATCGAGGCGGCACGTGCGGGAGAAGCCGGTCGCGGTTTTGCGGTGGTCGCAGACGAGGTCAGGAGCCTGGCCCACAGGACCCAATCGTCCGCCGAGGAAATTCAACAAATGATCGAAGAGCTTCAGTCGGACTCCCGGGCATCCGTGACCACCATGGATGAAAGTCAACAATTCAGTGCGCAAAGTATCGTGATTGCAACGCAAGCGGGAGAACGTTTTGAAGCCGTCACCCAAGGGATTACCCATATCGACGGGGTCAACCAGTCGGTGGCCGCAGCGACAGAGGAGCAGACCTCTGTGATCGAGTTGCTCAACGTCGATATCGTTGAAATCAACGCGCTTAACGAACAATCCGAGAACTGCCTGAATACCACGCTGGAGGCCTGCAAACAGTTACAACTGCAGTTTTCCGGACTGTCGCAGCTCGTGGGTTCGTTTCGCGTCTGAGGGCGATGCGATGACGGGCATGGCGTGCGTTAGTTGAGCACTCCATCCCGCAACTGTCAGGCGCAACCGTTACGAGCGATCAAATAGCCAGGGTTCGATTGCTCGACGCTGATGCTCAAAGCGTCGAATAGCGTCCGATTGAATCAAGGTCAGCCCGACTTCATCCAGGCCGTTGAGCAGGCAATGCTTGCGAAAGCTGTCCACCTCGAAGTGCAGCCGATTGTTGTCGGGTTCAACGATCTCTTGTGCCTCCAGATCGATCTCCAGCCGGTACCCGTCAACGGTTTCGACGGCGGTAAACAAGCGGTCGATGAGAGCGTCGTCGAGCACGATGGGCAATAGGCCGTTCTTGAAGCAATTGCCATGGAATATCTCGGCAAAACTCGGCGCGATGATTGCCCTGATACCCCAGTCTTTCAGGGCCCACGGCGCATGTTCACGGCTGGAACCGCAGCCGAAATTGCCTCGCGTCAGTAAGATTTCAGCACCTTCAAAACGCGGCTGATTCAGCGTAAAGCCCAGGTTGAGCGGCCGCTTGGAGCAGTCCTGGTAAGGCTCCCCGTGATCGAGGTACCTCCACTCATCAAACAGGTGCGGACCAAATCCGCTGCGCTCGATGATCATCAGGAATTGTTTGGGGAGGATTGCGTCCGTGTCGACGTTGGCGCGATCCAATGGCAGCACTTTGCTTTCGATTCGAGTGAATGTCTGCATGATTGCTTTACACCTCCTGAACATGAGTGAAGTGGCCCGCGATCGCGGCCGCAGCCGCCATTGCCGGGCTCACGAGGTGGGTACGCCCACCGGGGCCCTGGCGCCCTTCAAAGTTTCGGTTCGACGTCGAAGCGCACCGCTCCCCCGCCTGCAATCGGTCTTCATTCATCCCAAGACACATGGAGCAGCCCGCGTCCCGCCACTCAAATCCGGCTCGGATAAAAATCGCATCCAACCCCTCGGACTCTGCCTGTTGCTTGATCAAGCCCGAACCTGGAACCACCAGTGCTTGCTTGATGTTGCGGGCGATTGTCTTACCCTCGACAATCGCCGCGGCCAGTCGAAGATCTTCAATGCGGGAATTGGTACAGGAACCGATGAATACCTTGTCCAGGTAGATATCGCGGATCGCAGTTCCCGGCAGCAGGCCCATGTATTCAAGTGCGCGCTCGATGCCCTGGCGCTTGACCGGATCGGCTTCTTCGTCAGGGAATGGCACACGCCCCTCTAGGTCGAGCACCATCTCGGGGGACGTTCCCCAAGTGACGTGAGGCAATATGGCTTCGGCATCAAGTTCGATGTGCACATCAAAGATCGCACCGGCATCGCTGTGCAACGTTCGCCAGTATCGCTCAGCCGCCTCCCAAGCCCGCCCGGTGGGGGCCATGGGTTTGGAGCGCAGATAGGCGCAGGTGGTGTCATCGAATGCCACCATTGCGCACCGCGCGCCGGCCTCGATGGCTAGGTTGCACAGGGTCATGCGGGCTTCCATGGTCATCGCTTCAACGGCGCTGCCCGCGAACTCAATGGCGAACCCGGTCGCCCCTGCGGTGCCGATCCCTGCGATCAGCGCGAGGGCGACGTCTTTGGACGCCACGTGCTGATTCAGCTTGCCGTCGACAGACACGCGCATGGTTTTGAGCTTTTTCATCGACAGGCACTGAGTCGCCAGAACGTGCTCGATCTCTGAGGTGCCTATACCAAAAGCGAGTGCAGCGAACGCGCCATGGGTCGTCGTATGGGAGTCACCGCATACAATTGACATGCCCGGAAGTGTGAAGCCTTGCTCCGGGCCTATCACGTGAAGGATGCCCTGACGCTGGTCGCCCATATCAAACAGGGTGAGGTTGAACTGTGCACAATTTCGCTCCAGCGTCTCAACCTGGCGCCGCGCGATGTCATCACTGATGCCCTTGTGCCGATCTTTGGTTGGCACATTATGGTCGGCCGTAGCGAGCACTGACGCGGCCCGCCATGGAGTGAGGCCGTGCGAGCGCAACCCGTCAAACGCCTGGGGACTTGTCACTTCGTTTATAAGGTGGAGGTCTATGTAGAGAAGGGTCTGGCCATCCTCCGTGTCCGTGACCGCGTGGCGCGACCAAAGCTTTTCGAAGAGCGTATTGGGGTTCATTTGTTCAGATCTCCTGAAATGGATCCGCAATGCGTGGCTCCGCCCGATGCCCTGCAGGTTTGGGGGGGCAAAAAGGCGGAGCCCGTGTGAATCAGAGGGTGGCGCACGAATCAATCTCGACCGATCAATGTACGAACGGCATGGAGTGCTAACCGCCACCTTGATGAAGCCCGTTATTTCTTATCCAGGCTTTTCAAGCTCTGTGGCAGTGCCCACATCAGCAGCGCTGCGGCGAGCAGGCAGGCGGTGCCGATGACGTAAAGCGCCGGGGTCGTGCTGCCCGTAACGTCTTTGATAAATCCAACCATTACCGGGCTCACGATACCGCCGGCCTGCCCCATCGTATTAATCAACGCGATTCCGCCCGCGGCGCCGGCGCCAGCACCGGCAAGCAGTTTGGGTGGTAACGCCCAGAATGTTGGAATAGAGGCGATGATGCCGGCGCCTAGCAGTGCAAGCGCTACCATCAGAAAAACCGTGTGGCTGGCAAAAATGCCCGCACTGAAAAAACCGATCGCACCTATTAGCACTAGACCGCACACGAATTTACGTCGCTCACCTGTCGCATCGGACAAACGCCCCACCACCAACATGGTGATTGCCCCAAATATGTACGGGATCGCCGTGAGTAGACCGATCATGGTCGGGCTTTCCGTACCCGCGCTGCGAATCAGTTGTGGCGCCCAGAAATTCAGTCCGTAGGACGCTACCTGGATCAGGAAATAGATAAACGCCAACATCAGGAAGCCCGGCAACTTCAACGCCATAAGCAGCGAACCGCCGTGATTGTTCGTCTCGTGGCTTGCAATACGAGCCGACAAGTAGGTTTTTTCATCATGGCTCAACCATGGAGCATCCATGACGCGGTCTTTCAATGTAAACAAGACCACCAGCCCCAAGCCGACACAAGGAATGCCGCCCAGCAGGAAGAGCCAATGCCACCCGCGTAGATTCAGCAGCCCGTCCATATGACCCAGCACCAGGCCCGAAACCGGCGCACCAATAAGGCCCGCGAACGCAGAGGCCAGAAACAGTAAGGATGTAATTCGCCCGCGATAGTTTTGCGGAAACCACAGCGTGAGGTAATACAGCGCACCGGGCGCAAAGCCCGCCTCCATCGCGCCGATCAGGAAGCGCAATGAATAGAACTGCCACTCCGCCGTTACGAACATCATCAGGGCTGTGGCGATACCCCATGAAATCATGATGCGTGCTATCCAGCGCCGTGCGCCGACCTTGTACAACATCAAGTTACTGGGTACTTCGAATAACACATAACCGACGACAAACAAGCCCGCGCCTAACCCATAGGCCGTGTCGCTCAAGCTGAGGTCCGCTTGGAGTTGAAACTTGGCGAAACTGATATTTATACGGTCGAAAAAGGCGAACAGATAGCAAACCATAATCAGCGGCATAATACGCCACGCTACTTTCGCTATTAGTTTCTTCTCGTCTATCACTGTGCTAGACAAGCCGGCGTCTACTGCAGAAGCTGGAACAGCCATGAAGAGTTCTCCAGACACACTTCCTCTCGGAAGTACTGTTTATGTTTTTGTTTTTGTATTCTGGTGGAAGACTGATGAGTCCAGCGCGCTGGAGGCAGTCATTCGAACGCCAAGAACGGCCTGGCCTTAGTCAGGGCGAATAAAGATGAATGTTTATTTGAGACGCAGCGACGGATTTGCCTAGTCATGTTGCACCCTTTTCTTATTGTTGAACTTTGCGCCAAGACTAGAGGACTACTCGAACACAATTCCAACGCTCATTAGGAAAGCACCGTTCGCGCTTCGCGAACGATGCACGCATTACACCATCGATTGCCCGAACTTGATTCACAAGTGGCTAACGAGTAGCACTCAACGTGGGGTAACGCGGACATCGCGGAGTGCCAGTTGGTAAATGCATCAAAAATGACTACCCTCTGCACCAATACCAAAATCACGGATCAAGGTTCGGCATGATCAGAGAGTTGAAGACGTTCATCTGCGTCGCACAAAGGGGGACGTTCGCGGCGGCGGGACAACAGGTGGGTTTGACTCAGTCAGCGGTCAGCGCCCAGATCAAAAGCCTTGAGCACAGCTTGGGGGTCAAACTGTTTGATCGTACCGGACGCTCAGCCACACTTAATTCAGCAGGCCAACGTGCCATTCCCCTGGCCGAGGAAATCCTGCGGCTTTTCGGTCGGATGGGTGCCGCAGACAGCGGTAATGACTTCCACGGAGCACTGCGAATCGGCGCGATCGGCACGGTTCAGACCGGGATACTGCCGCAGGCGCTGGTGGCCTTGAAATCACAAGCGCCTTTTATCGAAACAAACCTTGTACCGGGTGTGTCGTTGAACCTGCTCAGCCAAGTGGACGCCGGCGAGTTGGACTTGGCCATCATGATCAGACCGCCGTTTTCCCTACCCAAGGACCTGCATGCCGAAGTCATCGCGCGCGAGGCGTTCGTATTGATCACGTCCAAAGAGGTGGTGGGTGACGACCCGCTAGCAATTCTCGCGGAACAACCCTTTGTGCGGTATGACCGCGGCTCGTTTGGCGGGCGGCTGGTCACCCAGTTTCTCAAGCAGCAAAAAATTCATGTGCATCAGGCACTGGAGCTGGATGAACTGGATGCCATTGTCAAAATGGTACGCAGTGGGCTCGGCGTTTCACTGGTACCCAAGGCGGGTCTATGGCTCGAACATGCGGATGACGTCAGGGTCCTAGAGTTGCGCAAGCTCACGTTTTTCAGGGAGATCGTACTGGTCTCGAAATACCGGCAAAAACATTCGCCCCTGTTCAACATTTTCCGGACCTGCGTTCTTGATGCGGTGTGATGCCTTTCGAATGCATAGGGGCAATAGAAAATCAACCGCCGCACCGCAAGCTTTTCAGCCTTTGTACGAACCATCGTGGTGCAGCACGAACAACAATGGTGCAAAAGCCTGTGCTACCGATTTGCTCATCGAAATTATTCGTGCTCAGGACACAGAATTTGCGCTTTTCCCCACCGTGTTTCCGGATAAGAATTGATTCAGATCAAAACAAATCAATAGGAAACCACCGTGAGCCTCTCCCCTTTCCATCTGGCAATTCCCGTCTACGATCTGGCCGCCACACGTCACTTCTACGGTGAGGTGTTCGGTCTTTCCGAAGGTCGCTCGAGCGACCAGTGGGTAGACTTCGATTTCTACGGCCATCAACTGGTCATCCATGAGCACCCTAAGACTGCTTCGCAGGAAAGCGTGCACAGCAACCCGGTAGACGGCCACGACGTACCGGTTCCGCACTTCGGCATCATCCTGGAGTGGGCGCAATGGGAAGCCCTGGCCGAGCGCTTGAAAGCGCGCGCAACCAAGTTTGTGATCGAACCCTACATTCGCTTTAAAGGCCAGGTCGGCGAGCAAGCCACCATGTTCCTGTTCGACCCGTGCGGCAACGCGCTGGAGTTCAAGGCGTTCAAGGATATGAGCCAGCTGTTCGCCAAGTAATCTGTTGTTCAAGCGACCGTCGCCATTAGAGCGACGGCGCACTCTCAAGCCGTGAAGCCTTGCTGTGTTGCGCCGGATACCTGTGAAAGCTTGTGCTTTCTCTGTCTCGCTGCACGCGCCTGGCCGATGCTTAGCCTGCCGCATGAGGATAGAGAACACTATGTCCGACCTCAGTCGCATTTTGGATGAGCCGCCAGGAGCGCCTCTTTCACCCGCTGAATGGCAGTTCGAGCCCTGCGGTGATCGCTGCGTGATCCTGATATTTGGCAGCGTATTTTCCATCGACCTCAACCGCCAGGCCGCCTCGGTCGGCAGTCAATTACGCACACTGGTTGCTCAAGGCAAGCTGCCAGGCGTCACGGATGTTGTCTCTGCGATGGTGACCGTCGGCGTTCATTACTCTCCCGAGTCAATTGCCAGCCTTTTCCCCGGTGTGTCGCCTTACGAATCGATCTGCACACTTGTGACCGAGCGTTTCAAGGATTCGCGCAGTGCTGCCGCAACGACCGGCGCTCGCCTCGACATCCCCGTGTGCTACGACCCGGAATATGCCCCGGACCTTGAAGATATCGCGCAGGCCTGTGGCCTGACCGCCAATGAGGTGATCACCGCTCACACGGCCGACTGGCTGGATGTGTTGATGGTCGGTTTCGCGCCAGGCCATCCCTATATCGGCATGCACGACAGCGCCCTGTCGCTGCCGCGTCGCGCGACACCGCGCACGCTGGTCAAGCAAGGCAGCATTGGCATCGCTAACCGACAAAGTGTGATTTATCCGGCTGATCTCCCCGGCGGCTGGAACCTCATCGGGCGCACACCGCTGCCGATGTTTTCCCCCTTGAGTGAGCCGCCGTGTCGATTACAGGGCGGCGACCAGATTCGATTTGTACCCATTACCCGTCATGAGTTTGATCTGTTGGCTCGGGAGAACACGAAGTGACCATCAAGGTAATCAAACCAGGCATGCTCTCTATCTTCCAGGACACCGGGCGGCATGGGTTCCAGCATTGGGGCGTCCCCGTGACCGGCGTGATGGATGAGGATGCGCATGCCCTCTGCAACCTGTTGGTCGGCAATCCTCGTACCTTCAGCACGTTGGAAATGACCCTCCAGGGCCCGACGCTGCACTTTCAGGCCAAAGCCGTGATTGCGCTCGCCGGCGCGGACCTCGGCGCCGAGCTGGATGCAATTCCGCTCAAGCCCGGCGTAGCAGCCCTGGTGTCTCCAGGCAGCACCTTGAGTTTCGGCAAACGGCGACAGGGTGCCCGCGGTTACCTCGCGGTAGCTGGCGGATTTTTGCTGCAACCGCTGATGAACAGCACCAGCACTTACTCCCGAGGCGGGTTCGGCGGGCTGCGCGGCCGCGCGCTGCAAGCCGGGGATTTGATCCCCATCTGCTCATCGTTTGCCAACCCGCCACGCCTCGGTCCCCGCTCCAACTTTGGGTTGTATGAAGCGGTTGCCTGCGAACCGATCAGAGTGATCGCGGGGCGGGAGTGGAAGGACTTTTCCGCTGAGTCCCAAGCGCACTTCTTGAACCATGACTACACCTTGAGCGGTGACTCGGACCGTATGGGCTACCGACTCGATGGCAGGCCACTGACGCTGTCTGCACCCAAAGAGCTGTTATCGGAGAGTGTTGCGTTCGGCACCGTCCAGGTGCCCTCCAGCGGCAAGCCACTGATCTTGATGGCTGACCGCCAAACAACCGGTGGCTACCCACGCATAGCCCAGGTGGCTAGCGTCGATCTACCACGGTTGGCGCAGTTGCTGCCGGGCGACAAATTACGATTTTCACTCATAGATTTGAGCGCCGCCGAAGCCTTGCTGCTCACCCGCGCTCGCAAGCTCAAAGCGATGGAGGCCTTCAATGCCTGAAATAGATTTCAACAGCGACCTTGGCGAAGGCTTCAGCATTTATCGCGCAGGCGACGATGCGGCGATTCTTCCCCACCTCACCTCAGCCAATATCGCCTGCGGGTTTCACGCCGGGGATTCACGCTCCATGCGCTCAACCGTGGCGCTGGCCGCACAGTTGGGTGTGGCAATCGGCGCCCATCCAGGCTTTGACGACCTGCAAGGTTTCGGTCGTCGAATGATGACGCTGTCCCAGGATGAAGTGTACGAACTCATCGTTTACCAGGTCGGTGCGTTGCTGGGTTTTACCAAGGCGGCCAACGTCGAACTGCGCCACGTCAAACCCCATGGTGCGCTTTACAACTTCGCGGCGGTGCACCGCCCCACTGCCGACGCGATCTGCCGGGCAGTAAAAGACATTGATCCAAGCCTGATTCTTTTCGGCTTGTCAGGTAGCGCCTTGGTCACCGCCGCCCAAGCCTGTGATTTAACCGTGGCACAGGAAGTGTTTGCCGATCGCAGCTATCAGGAGGACGGAACGCTGACGCCACGCAACCAGCCTGGCGCAATGATCGAAAACCTCCACGAGGCCATTGATCAAGTCATGAACATGCTGCATTTAGGCGAAGTGCGCACCACCCAAGGGACCTGGGTACCGGTGACGGCACACACACTTTGCCTGCACGGCGACCAGCCAGGAGCTGCAGCGTTTGCCAGTGCGATCAGGCAAGCCCTGCTCAAAGAAGGCATCACCATTCAAAAGCCCGCGCGTGCGCGTATTTGAGTGACACCCACAACGTTTACCCATAATAAAAAGGAAACAACCATGCCTCGTGAATCAAACCCCTCATTTTAACTGCCGAGCTTAAAACCTCGTCTGAGAGCTGAATAGTCAATGACGGATGCGTCTGGGCGCCTGAATGCCCGGATGAACTGTGCACTGTCGGTTTTCAGTACGTCACTTTCAAGGCAGGCCCCTCTGCCACTTAACTCTTTTGGCCATTGGCCAGAGTGGAAGGTATTTATGTCTCGTGTTCTCTCTGAAAATACGCACTCCCCGCACATCGACGTCGAGGCACACGCCACCGGCGGTACAACGCAGTCGGCCGTGATTGCCAAGCGCGCAGCTATGGCCTCGGCCACCGGCACCGCCGTTGAATACTATGAGTTCAGTATCTACGGGTATATGGCGACCATCATCGCCCCACTGTTCTTTCCCGGGGACAATCCCGCCGCCGCCCTCCTCGCCACTTTGGCGGTATTCGGCATTGCCTTTGTCATCCGCCCGATCGGCGGCGTGCTGCTCGGCCGCCTTGCTGACCGCATCGGCCGACGTCGAGTACTGCTCAGCACCGTGATCGGCATGGGCACCGCCACCGCTCTTATTGGGGTGCTGCCGACCACCGCCCAGATCGGCCTGGCCGCGCCTATCCTGCTGGTGCTGTTGCGACTGTCCCAAGGCTTCTTCGCCGGCGGCGAAGTGGTAGGCGCCGCAGCGTTTGTGGCGGAATCTTCTCCCAACGGCCGACGCGGGTTCTTCGGTTCATTCACACCGCTGGGCGTTGCCGTGGGTGGCGCCACCGGCGCGATTGTCTGCGGTATCACCACCGGGTTGCTCAGTGCCGAGCAACTGCAGGCATGGGGCTGGCGTATCCCGTTCTTCCTGTCCATCCCGCTGGTTATGTTTTCGTTTTACATGCGGCATAACGTTGAAGAAACGCCGGAATTCAAAGCCTTCCTGGAGAAGGAAAAGCCACCGGTAGCACCGGTCAAAGAGGTGTTCAGCAAAAACCTGCCGGCACTGCTGCGGGTCATCGTATTTGCGTCTGCGCAGAATGCGGGTTACTTCATCGGGATGGTGTTCATGAACATCTACCTGACCACCTACCTGCATTTCGACAAATCCAAAGTCTACTGGGTGATTGCAGTGATCAGCCTGTGCATGGCGGCGATGATGCCCTTCTGGGGTGGTTTGTCAGACCGTATCGGTCGCCGGAAGGCACTGAGCATCGGCTTTCTAGGCTACGCCATTCTGGTGATTCCCATGATGATCCTGATGGACAGCGGCAGCCTATGGATCGCTGCGCTGGCAATGTTTGTCGCCACCTTGCCCATGCCAATCGTGCAATCGGTGGGCTACCCGACTTACGCCGAGCAATTTCCGACACGTGTGCGCTACACGGCCATGGCGATCAGCATAAACCTGGGCGCCATCCTGGGCGGCGGGATCACCCCCTACGTGGTCACCTCGATTATCACCAAGACCGGCAATTTACTGGTACCGGGCTATTTCATGGCGGGTGCTGCGGTGTGTGCCTTGTTAGCGATTCTCACGTTGCGCGAAACGTCCAAGGGCAACCTCCTTAGATAGTTCGACGCGACGTTAAGCCTCTAATCTAAACATAAGGTTGCAGCAGCATGGACATTGAAAAAGTAAAAGAACTGGTCAAGTTGATCGAAGGCTCGGGCCTGGCGGAGATCGATTTCAAAGAAGGTAATAATCGGGTTCGTCTTCGTCGTAACAGTAAACCCGCCGCTCCTCCGTCGGCGGTGGCGGCCCCACAAATAGCTGAACCTCAGCAGGTTCAGCCCGAGTCGAAACTCGCCGGCACGGTTATCTCGGCGCCGATGGTGGGCGTCTTCTACCGCAAGGCATCGGCGACTTCAGCAGCGTTCGTTGAGATTGGCCAATCCGTGGCAAAGGGCGATGTCTTGTGCATCGTGGAAGCCATGAAAATGATGAACACCGTGGAGGCAACCTGCAGTGGGGTCATTGAGGCAATCATGGTCGAAGACGGTCAGCCCGTTGAATACGACCAGCCCATGTTCAATATTGTTTGAGCGACGTGGAGGTCAGAATGAGTGAAGTCGCAAAACTGCAAAAAGTAGTGATCGCCAACCGTGGTGAAATTGCTTTGCGTATCGTGCGCGCCTGTAAAGAACTGGGCATCAAGACCGTCGCTGTTTACTCGACGGCCGATACTGAATTGATGCACGTGAAACTGGCGGACGAAAGCATTTGCATCGGCCCGCCACTGGCCACGAACTCGTACCTGAAAGTCTCGAACATCATTGCAGCCGCTGAAGTGACCGGCGCTGATGGCATTCACCCAGGCTACGGCTTCCTTGCGGAAAACGCCGACTTCGCCGAACAGGTGGAAAAATCCGGGTTTGCCTTCATCGGTCCGAAAGCCGAAACCATTCGCCTGATAGGCGACAAGGTATCGGCCAAAGACGCCATGATCGCAGCCGGCGTGCCAACCGTTCCAGGTTCCGACGGCCCGCTGCCTGAAGACGAGGAAACCGCTCTGCGCATTGGTCGCGAAGTCGGCTACCCGGTGATCATCAAGGCCGCCGGTGGCGGTGGTGGTCGTGGCATGCGTGTGGTGCACAAGGAAGAAGAGCTGATCGAAGCCGCCAAGCAGACTCGCTCCGAAGCGGCAGCCTGGTTCGGCAACCCGATGGTCTACCTGGAAAAGTACCTTACCAACCCACGTCACGTGGAAGTGCAGGTGCTGTCCGACGGCCAGGGCCACGCCATCCACCTGGGCGATCGCGATTGCTCGCTGCAACGTCGTCACCAGAAGGTACTGGAAGAAGCGCCGGCACCGGGCCTGGATGAAACCGCGCGCCAGGAAGTGCTGGCTCGCTGCGTCAAGGCGTGCATCGACATCAACTACCGTGGCGCCGGTACGTTCGAGTTCCTCTACGAGAACGGCCGTTTCTACTTCATCGAGATGAACACTCGCGTGCAAGTAGAGCACCCGGTTTCGGAGATGGTCACCGGTATCGACATCGTCAAGGAGATGCTCAGCATCGCCGCCGGCAATGTGCTGTCCTTCACCCAGGACGACGTGAAGCTCCACGGCCACTCCCTGGAGTGCCGGATCAACGCCGAAGACCCGAAAACCTTTATCCCAAGCCCTGGCTTGGTCAAGCATTTCCATGCACCGGGCGGCAACGGCGTTCGCGTCGACTCGCACCTGTACAGCGGCTACAAGGTTCCGTCCAACTACGACTCGCTGATCGGCAAGCTGATCACCTGGGGCGCCACCCGCGACGAGGCGATGGCCCGTATGCGTAACGCCCTGGACGAAATCGTGGTAGACGGAATCAAGACCAACATCCCGTTGCATCGGGATCTGGTTCGTGATGAAGGCTTCTGTGACGGTGGTGTGAACATCCACTACCTGGAGCAAAAGCTAGCAAATCAGGATTGAAATCGATGGCCGGGGCCAGCCCGATGATGAAGGCTAGCTCCGACCTTATCCATGTCCTAATTGCGGTATTTAAAGCCGTCTACCCCTAAGCCCATGTATAGTGCTAAAAGGCCACCACTCGTTATCGCTTTATGGCGGACTAGCACTATGCCTAATCTTCACTCTTTTCCCAGTACACCGTTTATCCGGTGGTTTGTGAAAGACAACCAAAGCCTGGATCGGGACATACGCTTAAAGCTACTTAAAGGTCCCTTTACCTCTCGCGCCGCGCTGGTCGCAGCGGGGATGAACACACTGCTCGTATGTAGCATTGCAGTCGTACTTCACCCAACGTTGTTCTTCATCAGTTGGCTAGTCGCCGACATGGTGATTTGGATCACCCGCTGGTTTCTGCTACAGAGATTTATTGCCAGCGGCAAATCCAGGCTCCGCTACGCAACGGACCTTTCTCTGCTCTTCGGTTTGATCTGGGCCGCCGAAGTAGGCATTGGCACCGCAGGATGCATTATCAGTCAGGATCCGGTACTCCAAGTCCTGGCATGCACCTCGGCGGTCAGCATGAATGGGGCGATTGCCATGAGAAACCAAGGCATACCCCGCTACGCATTTACGCAAATCCTTCTCACAGATATACCGATGAAATTGGCCACGTTGTTCCAACCGGAACCGATGTTGCGGGTGCTGATTCTACAAGCGCCCATGTACCTCACTGGCTTGTGGGTGCTGCTGAACAACCTCAATGCAAACCTAACGAAAGCCTATATTTCAGAAGCACAGAGTACACATTCAGCCACCCATGACAAACTGACCGGCGTGCTGAACCGATTAGGCATCTTGAATATGATGACGGCATCACTTAGCTCGAAAGCCAATGGGGATAGTGATTTTTGCGTACTTTGTCTGGATTTGGACGGATTCAAAAAAATCAATGATGCCAACGGGCACGCCACCGGCGACAGAGTATTGGTTTCTTTCTCTGAAATGGTCACCAGGGTGGTACGCAAGGGTGACGCAGTGGCTCGAATAGGCGGTGACGAATTCATCGTATTGATGCCGGATACCGACAAGATATCCGCGTCACTCATTGCCGATCGCATTATAAAAAGCCTCGAAGATTACACGGGTAAAAACGCGAATTATGAAGGTCTCGGCGTCAGCATCGGCATTACCGAGACCTCCCCTTCAGAGCCTGGGAGTGTTGAGCAGATTTTATCCAGAGCTGATGTCGCGATGTATAAAGCAAAATCTGCGGGCAAGAACTGTTTCAGGTTTGGATAAGTCTCTGGTGGCTAAGTATGAGCCTAGTCCGAGGGCTTAGGAAAACAGCGAGTTCGACTTCTTTGCAGTTTCGCGTATCTGGCGAAGACGCTCATGATCTGTCGTGGTTTTTCGTCATCGCTAGCGTTTAGAAGAGACTGCATCTCGCCGTCTCCAATACCTGCAAGAGACTCTCGTATTACTAAGTTCAGCTCGCAGACGAAGCAGTTCAGTGTGTTGATCATCATCTTGCTGTTGTTCTTCTAGAGGTGGACTACCCCCGCTCCCGTAGACATTTTCCAGCCTCAAAGTGAGGCACTTTCAAAGGCCTCAGGACTGACGCCGCCCAAGTGACTGTGACGACGCGTTCGGTTGTAAAACGCCTCAATGTAATCGAATACGTCGGCACGGGCCATGTCCCGGGTTTTGTAGATCCTCTTGCGGATGCGTTCTTTTTTCAGGCTACTGAAAAAAGACTCAGCCACGGCATTGTCCCA
This sequence comes from Pseudomonas sp. QC2, assembly GCF_002859085.1. Taxonomy (NCBI): domain Bacteria; kingdom Pseudomonadati; phylum Pseudomonadota; class Gammaproteobacteria; order Pseudomonadales; family Pseudomonadaceae; genus Pseudomonas; species Pseudomonas sp. QC2. The sequence goes on along the minus strand of NZ_PKKS01000022.1, from coordinate 122,812 downwards.
GCAGTTTCCTCGGCGGCTCATACTCGGCTCGAGGTGGTTGGCCAGACAAAAACGTTTCCAGTCATCGCTACCATATTGGCTACCCTGGTCCGAATGCATGATGACTCTGGTTTTGGGTTTACGGCGCCATACCGCCATGAGCAGCGCGTCCAGCGCCAGCTCCTTGCCTAGCGTTGGCTTCATTGACCAGCCGACCACCTTGCGAGCGTAGAGATCCAGTACGACAGCCAGATATAGCCATCCCTGCCACGTTCGGATGTAAGTGATATCGGTCACCCAAGCCTTATTAGGGGCATCGACAGTGAAGGCCCGGTTAAGTCGATTGGGGGCAATGATCGATGGTCTGCCTTTGATTGCGCGCGGGGCTTTATATCCTCTGAGCGCCTTGATTTTATTGGTGCGCATCAGTGCCGCGACACGGTGCTTGCCGCAACTTTCTCCAGCCTCGCGCAAGTCAGCAAACACCCGCCGTGCGCCATACACACCTCGACTGGCCGCATAGGAGTCGCGGATCAGCCCTAACAGCCGACCATTCTCTTTTTCGCGGTCAGAAACAGGCTTGTGTAGCCATTGATAGAACCCGGCACGAGCAACTTGCAAAACCCGGCACAGCGTAGTGACCGCGTATTGATGCCGATGCTCGTTCATAAAGCGGTATTTCACTCGGGTTCCCTGGCGAAGTACCGCGCTGCTTTTTTTAATATGTCGCGCTCTTCTTCCAAGCGTCGCATTTGGGCTCGCAGCCGCAAAATCTCGCTTTTGGCTTCGAGCAACTCGCTGGCCTGTTTCTCGGTTTTGTCAGGCGTCACGGCTTTGACCCATTTGTAGAGGCTGTGGGTCGAAACGCCGAGGCGCTCGGCTGTTTCCGCAACGGAGTATCCGCGTTCAATAACTTGCCTCACGGCTTCTGCCTTGAATTCCGGCGTGAATCGTTGGGTGCTCATAAACTTCCTCCTATGCTCAAAGCATAGGCTGGAGATGTCTACGATGCCGGGGGCAGTCCACTTGGATTTGAACGACCAGGGCTTGACGAGCGGGAGACGTTTCTTGAAGCGGGGAGCCAATTGTTAGTAGCAGTTGCCTCTCCAGATCATCCTGCGGCCGCCGGCAAGAAAAGCCCCTTAGGTGAAGAGCAACTGGTCAACGTTCGACAGATCATCGTTGCTACTGGCGGACCTACAGACTCTGACCCGCGTGTTGTACTGTCACGGCGGATTTGGCACAGCGACAATTATCTGGCAACTCTCGATCTGGTGCAGCAAGGATTGGGCTGGGCTTATCTTCCACAACCGCTGGTACAACCTCTAATCACTTCGGGCGCATTGACGGAGGTTGTGTTTGACAACATGCCGAGTCAGATGCGGTTATGGGTCGATATCATCTGGGTAAAGAACCGACCGCTGGGGCTGGGAGCGCGTCGTTACTTGAGTCTGATGCGCGAAATGGCCGAGGGCGAGCCTCGTCGTGTTTGAGAAGTAATAAATGGCGGGCCACAACACCTTCAGGAAGCGCTTTGATTGTCACTAAACTGCCTGCGTCAGACTGCTTAGAAAGTCTGCGACCAATCGATTGAATACTTCGCCTTGATCATCATGAACATAGTGACTGGCATCTGCCACTTCCACGGCTTGGACCTTCGGGTTGCTGGCGCACATGGCCTGCAGCATGGCAGGTGGTAGAAAGTCCGAGCGGCCGCCGCGAATGAACAGGCTTGGGCAGTCCAGGGAGCGCACCGCAGGCCACAAATCGGTAGGTTCGATACTCAGCCGTGCCTCGGCAATCCCCTGTTGATCATGACGCCAGCCAATCACGCCGTCGCGCTCTTGCATCGAATGCGCCAGCCTGGATGCCAGGCCCTGCTCCGACAAACCTGGACGTGAAGCCTTCCAGAATGCGCGGGCCGCGTCCCAGCTTTCGAACTGCAACGGCGTCTGGCCCATCTCGCGTCGAATACGCGCGGCGCCATCGCCTTGGGTTGAAGACCCGGGGCCGATATCCTCGATCAACAAGCCTATCAAGCGTCCCGGGTGTTGCCGTGCATACTCGAGCGCGTTGGCGCCACCCAATGAGTGCCCGAGCAAGACAAAACGCTGCAGGCCGACATGGGCGGTCAAATCCTCAAGGTCCTCGACATAGGATTGAGTGTGATAACTGGAAGGTTCAGCCCAGTCGCTCAACCCACGGCCGCGCTGGTCCAGGGCAAAGATACAGTAGCCCTCCCCCAGGGCCTGCACCAGCGACTCCCAGGTCTGTGCATAGGCGCGCAAACCGTGCAGTAGCACCAACGGCACGCCGGTCGGCGCGCCCCAGCGCAAATAGTGCAGGCGCAAGCCCGAACGATTGGTGAAAAAACAGCTATCAGCAGGCATGGCCTTGCTCCTTTAGAAACGGTCGAAGCGGTAAGGGCTTGGGTCAATGATCGGCGTATGCCCACTGACCAGGTCCGCCGCGAGATGGCCCGCCGCCGGCGACGTACCGAACCCGTGCCCCGAGAAGCCGGTGGCCACGGTCAGCCCCGGGATCTGCGCAACCGGGCCGATGACCGGGTTGGAATCCGGTGTCACGTCGATAGTGCCCGCCCAGGTATGCGCGATCCGCGCCTGTTGGAACACCGGCCAGGCGGCAATCAGGTTGTTCATCGCGTCGTTGTTGAGCCGTGGGTTGGCCTCCGGGTCCTGCACCCTGACGCGCTCGAACGGGCTCACGCTGTCTGCCCGCCAACGCCGCGCCAGCGCCAAGTCATTGATAAACGGCTTGCCCAGCGACACGTTGAGCACACTGCGTTGCGCACGGAACTGCGGCATATACTGCTTGGCGAGCAAGAGGTGATCGAGGGTCAGGAACGCATCCAGCTTGCCGCGCTGCGTGATGATGAAACCGCCGTCCTTGTGCTTGCGAAACGAAAAGTCCGGCGCGCCGACAGCAATCTCTGTCGGCCCGTCCATGGGGTGGGTACGCAGTACCGAGCAGGTCAACGGCAAGGTCGGCAACGAGACGCCGAGGTTGCCCAGAAAGCGCCGTGACCACATGCCCCCCGCGAGCAAGACGTGATCACAGCGAATTTCACCTTTTTCCGTGACCACGCCACTGACCGCACCTGCGGACATCTGCAGTGTACGCACCGCGCACTGCTCGATGATCACCACGGCCATGGCCATGGCGGCCTTGGCAATCTGATGAGTGTCTGACCATGTTCAAATTGCCGTTCATCCATCCTCTTTGTCAGTCCCCGCTGCCCGCTTTCTGATAGTGCGCCTCATCAACTTCACTCAGCGTTGCATAACCGTCGTAGTGGTAGAGCCGATGCTTGTCGCGGGCATGGCGGTCACTCAGAAACTCCAGCGTGGCCAGGTCTATGCGCTTCGCGCTGAGGGGGCGTCGGTGGCAGAACAGTTTGCGCGTGCCCAGTTGTAAAAAGTCGGGATGCGGCACGCGCACTTCGTCTGGGGTGAACGTCACATCCAGCAACTTGCCCTCCGACAGTATCGCCGTAGGGCTGAAGGCATAAGTACCGATGACTTGCGTATCCGCAGGGCTCAGGTATTTTTTGGCCTGGCCGTAGTAATAAACCGCGTGTTTATCCTTGGCCCAGCCATGACCGCATGACTCGAACGTCGCCGCATCGGCCTTACGAATGGGCTCGGGGGGATGATAGAAAACCCGCTGGCAGAACACTGTTTTACCATCAGTCAGGTATGGCGAACCCAATGCGCGAAAATGCTCAGCGGGCTCCATTGAGAAGCGTTCGGGCACTTGAGTGTCGGCGTTATGAAACGGGATCAGGTACAAGCCATTTGCATCGCCGCACAGGTGACGATCGAGCAACTTGAAACTCGCCGCGTCCAGCCCGCTGATTGGCCTCCCGTGAAAATACACGTGCCGGCCCAGCTCGAAATTGAGGCCGATGGCATGCAAGGGCGCGGTTTCTTCCTGGGACTGTGCGTTGTCTTGCAGGCGGTGCCACCAATAGTCTTGCAGGTGCGGATGCGCGATGAAGAACACAGCCCATGCTTGTTGCATGGCCGCATCGACGACGCCGCCGGAGCCCAGTGGGCCATGCTTGTCGCCTACCAATACAGGCGAGTAATCCTGCGGCCCTTTATAGAGCTGGGCCACCACGAAACTCTCTACGTCTACCTCCAGGCGTTTGTTGCGCAAATAAGCGTGCTGCTGATCGCGGTAGTAACCCAACCCCAAATGCCGAAAGCTCGGGCCGTGAGCGCCGCGCAGGCGGGTACCGGCGGCGTAGACGAATTGGTCGTCTACAGCGAAATACTCGTCTTCGTGTTCGCTGGCGCTGACTACGCGGCCGCACTCATCAAACGCCGGTTGCCAGCACCTGAGCAGATTGAATTCACCCACATAACGCAGGTTTTTTCCGGTCAGGTAATAGGCGCGGTGGCGGTCTTTTGCATAACGCTCGTTGAGCACGGTGAATGTTTCAAGGTCAGCATTGTCGATACGGTAGAAGTATTCGTAGGCAATGCTTGAGCCTTGCTGCGCTTGCACAATGATCGATTGGCCATCCGAGCCCCAGCGACGCGCGAGCATTTGGAAGTTGCCTGGATTGGCAATTGGCAGCGGCGTGCCGTCCTTTTGGTGCAAGGGCTTGAAACCCCGATACACTTTGTTGTCGATCACTCGATAATCAGGATGATTGCAGTAACTCACCTGGGCAGTGGCGTTGGCGATGAATTGCCCCTGCAGAAAGACGGTCACCCCATCGCTGAAAAGCGCCGAGGCAGCGGTCACCGATGCGGGTGACGGTTCCAGTAGCGCAAGGTGCCCGTGTCGCGCATCAGCAATTGTCACGACCGTGTAATGGTCAAACCAATAGGCGCAGGTTTCATCCCGCCAGTATTGGTGGCCCAGGTTTTCCAGCCCGTGGTTGAAACGAAACGCCAGGCGATGAAGCGCATGGTAGCCATAGCGCGCCTGGTAGCCTGGAAGCAGATAGTAATCGCGCCGCGCATCGCGCAGGAGCGCAGGGTTTTTGCGATGCCGCCACACCGGCTGTTCGGCAAACAATGGGGACGGCGGGTAGTGCCCGGCAAGGGCGCGTTCCACCGTCTCGCCGGGCGGCAGGCCTTGAGGAGTGAGCATGATGTACACATTGGGTACCTGCCCATCACCCAGTAACGTGCCGTCCATAAACGCGAAGCCTTGATGCCATTCAAGGTTCAGCAGTTCCCAGTCGGCATTGTCTGTCACGGTATCTTTCATTCAGTCACTCTAGCAAGGAGTTGAGGCAGTTTATTCAGGAGACCAAAAAGAACCACCCGGCAGGCAGCTAGCCCCGCGCCCTGTTTAATCTCGGGAGCCAGTCACTGACCTGGGAAACCCTGAACCTGTCGATAGCAGCGCAGTGTTTCATTCGCGTTGACCCCAAGCCACTCAACTGAACCGAATATCCAACGACCGCAGGTACGTTTGCAGCCCCGCATCTTGAATCGGGATCAGGAATGCCTCCGTGTCTGCCTCATTGAAGTGCGCATGCCAGTAACCGGGCGGGGTCACAAACGCCAGGCCAGGTGACCAGTCAACCCGTACCGGGTTGTGGATCTGCCCATCCACATCCAGCTCAGTACCCACCAACGAGTAACACCCTGCCGGGCAATCGATAATGAAATCCAAGGCAATCGATTGATGCCGATGGGGCTTTTGCACCGAACCCGCTGGCAGAATCCCATACATCGCCCACAGCACATGCGTCACCGTGCGTGTCTGTGGAAAGTTGCGATTGCCCAGCAGGATACTGATGCGACTGCGGTCCTGCGCACGCGGGTCGTCGGCTGCTTCACGCAGTTTCGCGTTCGCCACGTCTGCGGGGTAGAGCGTCGGCGCAAAGCGATCACTGCTGCGCGTCACACCCAGGTAGCGCAATAGCGGCTCATCGTGCACATAGTAAAACCGAGCATCCTGCGTTGCACTGAGACATGCCTCCTGCAGGCCCGGCAGCGCAATAAAGCAGCCTTTAGACCATTGAATGGCATGCTCGCCCTGAACCACGCGGCCCTCCCCTGCGATCACATAGAACACTTGTGACGTCGCGTTGGGCTGCAGGTAGAGGGTATCGCCGGCGTTGAGCCGAATGAAGTTCGCGCACAGCCCAGGGCCAGTCGCCGGGCCTTCGCAGCCCAAGGCTTCGCTGAGGTCCAGTGGCACCACCCTGGAGGGGCCGCTGTCATACAGCGAGGCTGGGAAGCTCTGATAGGGAATCCGTGAGATCAAGTTCGCGCTGATCGGATTGGCCGCTTTGCTGTATTCAAAGTACTCGGCGTCGATTGGGTCGGTACGGATCCTGTGCGGTGTGGATTCGCTGTTCATTCGGGTCACCTCAATCTTCGGCTGGGTTGCGCACGGCTCCAAGGGACGCTGCGCGGGTGCATCAACTATAGACACCCTGCAGAATGGGATTAATCCCTTGCGCCGTGCAGCAGTCATGCGAAACGGATATGCTCCGCGTTTATTGCCGATCACTGATACCGGGATGCCAGCCCAGTCTCTGCTGCCCACGCGGTGCATGGAGCCGTATCCTCTCAAGGACGTTTGAACGATGAGTACCCCCGCGCTGGATATCAGCAGCCTGACGCCATTGCCTTACCACCAGCGCGTGGTCGACTACCTGAAAGCCCATGAACCTGTCGTGTGGGATTGGGCCTCGTCCTTGGGCGTTCAGCAGGAACATGCCCAGGATGTACGTGCGCAATTGCTGCGTGACACCTATCGCTTAAGTCCCGAGACCCATCCGCAGGCCTATCAGGCCTGTGAAACGGCATTACAGTGTTTGCAGATCAAGGCACCCGCCACCCTTTACCAGGCTGGCGACGGCGCGATGAATGCGAGCCTGTATTACCTGGCCGGTGAAGTGCATGTGGTGTTCTACGGCCCGATTCTTGAGCGGCTGGACGCCCAGGAGTTGCTGGCGCTGCTGGGACATGAGCTGGCTCATTACCGGTTATGGTCGGAGCACGGTGGCGACTTTCTCACCGCAGAGCGAATTCTCAATCACGCCATGGCCGATGTGAATACGCCGTCCAGCCTGGAACAGACGGCACGTCTATATAGCTTGCACACCGAAATCTATGCCGACCGCGGAGCGGCACTCGTGGCTAATGGGCCAGAAGCGTCGATTACCTCGCTGGTCAAGATTCACACCGGGATTGTCAGCGTGGATGCCGCCAGCTACTTGAAGCAGGCCCGAGAGCTGGATGGCAAGGACGCGCAGCTGTCCCAGGGCATTTCCCATCCGGAGACGTTTTTGCGCTCCCAGGCGGTGGACAGCTGGTGGCGGCAACTCCCGGATACGGATAGCTGGCTGGATCGGCGGTTGCGCGGGCCGTTGTCGCTCAATCGTCTGGACGTGATCGACCAGGTCGAGTTGACCGCCCTCACCCGCAGCTTTATTGCCCATTTCACCAGCTCCCCCGTGTTGCAATCAGAGGTTGTGCTCAATCAGGTGCGCGGTTTCTTTCCCGATTGGAAGGACAACGAAACGCCACTCGACCTAACGACGTTGAATGCCGAGCGTATCGACACCAGCATCCATGAATACCTGCACTTCGTCATGCTCGACCTGAGTCTGGTGGACCGCGACTTGCGGGATGAAGCCCTGCTGCACGCCGCGCGCACCGCCAAGAAACTCGGCAGCGCCGATGACTTTATCAGCGTGCTCAAGCGCGATATCAAACTACCCAAACGTGAGCTCGACCCGATCGTTCGCGCGCTCAAAGCGGAGGTCGACACATGGACCCAGTAAGCCAACCCGTCACGTTCACTCAATTGCTGCAGAGCCACGATGGCGCCGCCGTACCCATCGACGATGTGTTGTTCCTGGCGCTGCCACTGCTGCGTCAGGTGGCACAACTGCATGAACTGGGACGTGTCGCCCAGCTCAGCTACCTCGATGTGCTGCAAGGGCCGGAACGCACGTTGCAACTGCGTAATCCTGAAGGTGTCCCGCCGCGGCTGGCGCTGGAAGCGATCAAGCAGGTGCAGCCCAATCCGGAATCGGCGCTGAATGTCGTCGGCAAAGTCCGCCTGACCCGGGACTCGGAAAGCGGCGTGGCCATTACCGACCTGCAAGTCCAGGAGGACCTGCATCAAGCCATCGACCACCCGGTATTCCTTCCGGACCTGCACAGTTGGGAGCATCGCCTCGGGCACCACGATGAGATCACCGACATATTCCAGCTCGGTCAATTGCTGGCGTGCCTGGCATGCGGATTGGATTTCGCCGATATCAATGACCTCAAGACGTTTGCCCGGCACCGCCGCAACCTGTTCCAGCTTAATGGCCGGCTCAACCCGGTGTTGGCCAATCTGATCGTTGAGATGACTGAGCTGAACCGCCATGAGCGCGCCACGGATGTGGGCTCGCTGGCGCGGCGCCTGGAGTCTTGGCGCGAACAGCCAGCCAGCCTGGATGTCGAGCGTGTGTTGGCCCAGGCCGAAGGCCCGGCGTCGCGGCGCACGGTGGTGCTGGAACATCTGCGCAACCGGTTGTTTGACCTTTCGCGCCGCAATCGCCTGCTGTACTTCCGGCCAACCCAGGCCAACGTCAACTTGACCGTGGCCAGCGTTCCGTTGGTGATGCGCATTGAAAGTATCCGGCCCGAAGCGCTGTGCACCTGGCAACCCACCTTCGGCGGGTTTTCCGAACAAGTGCTGAGCGGCAAGCCTGTTGGACTGCAGCAATGGCTGCGGTTTGAAGACCAGACCTGGTTGCAGGCGTCGCTGGAGCGCATCATCCAAGAAACTCGACGTGATCGTGCCGAGTTCGGCTTCAGCAACTTGCGCCTGGTGGTGGCCTTCATGCGCTGGCACAACCTCAAGGACACGCCGGAAGAACGTATTGTTACCCCGCTGCTCTGGCTTCCAGTGGAGTTGAGTCGCAAAAAAGGTGTGCGTGACCAGTTCGTGTTGCAATGCGACGAAACCGAGGCGCAATTCAACCCGGTACTGCGTCATCAGTTGCGTCAGCTCTACGATATCCAGTTGCCGGAAACCGTCGACCTGCAAAAGACGTCTCTGGAAGACATCCATGCTGATATTGCGCGCCAGATCAAACTGACCGAGCCCGGCGTCGAGTTACGCCTGCAAAGCAAACCGCAAATCGAGCTGATCCACCAGAAGGCCGTGCAGCATCTGCACCACTTCCAGCGCCGTCGTGCTCGCCAGCGTTCAGCGATGCCTTTGGTCAAGCCGGATTTCAGCTACGACCGCGAAGATTTCCGTCCGCTGGGCCTGCAACTGTTCCAGCAGAAGGTACTGCCCAGTGAGTTGCCGCTGCGCCTGGCCGTAGGCGCCAAACCCGTGCTGCGCAATCAACACCCTCAGATGGTCGCCAGCAGCGCCGAAAACAGTACCTTCGCCCTGCCCGAGAACCAGGGGCATCGCTACGCCTGGGACATCGACCTGACGCAGGTGACCCTGGCCAACTTCAACTATCGCAAGATGTCGCTGGTGCGGGACTATGCGCAGCTGATCGACGAACCAGCGCAGAACGAAGCGTTTGACCGGATGTTTTCCATCGAACCTCGGGACGTCGAGGTCCAGTCCCCTGACCCCATCCCGTTGACCGAACAGTGGAACGTGGTCGCCGGTGACGCTACGCAGAATGCCGCCGTCAGCCTGGCCCGTACCGGGCGTAACTTCATCATTCAGGGGCCGCCGGGCACCGGCAAGTCCCAGACCATCACCAACCTGATCGCCGACTACGCAGGTCGCGGCCTGCGGGTGCTGTTCGTCTGTGAAAAACGTGCGGCGCTGGACGTGGTGTTCCATCGCCTGCAACAAAGTGAACTGGGCGACTTGTGCTGCCTGATCCACGACTCTCAGACCGACAAGAAGGCCTTCGTGGGCAACCTGCGCGAGTGCTATGAGCGTTGGATCGCCGGCGATGCGCAGTCGCCGCAGTTGCAAGCCCGGCGCGACACCCTGCTGGCTGGCCTGAGCCAACAACTGGGCTTGATAGAGTGTTTTGAACAGGCAATGGCTGGGGTGCCGGAGTCCTTGGCATGCTCGGTACGCGAGTTGGTACGTCATCTGATTGAACTGCCGCCCGTTGCTGCAAAGCTGCCACCCGAAGCCTTGGAGCGCTTGCCCGAATGGCGTCATTGGCAGGCCCAAAGCGAGCTGACCGGCCGTGTGTATCAAACGATCAAAGAACGTTTCGGCCTCGACAGTTTTGCACGGCATCCTTTCAGCCACTTGGCCTCAAGCCTGATTACCCAAGAACATGCATATGGTCAACTCAAGGCGTTCCTGGATGAAGCCAGTGGGCTGATGGACAGTGTCGAGCCGTTCCTGGAGTCATCGTCGGGCCTGCTGTCTGGGGACACCCGCCTGGCGGATGCGTGCTTACTGACCCAGGCCGCGGAACAACTGACCAGCGCCAACCTGGCAACGCACCTCGACCTGCTGGAGCCAGGCTCGCCGGGCTCCCAAGCGTTGCACGCCGAACAGCTGGCGTTGCAGGCATTGACCGTACAGCAACACAACGCCCGTGAATCGACCCACTACTGGCGTGAAAAACTCGCGCCCCAGGATACCCAGGCTGCCCTCGACCTAGCACAGCGGTTAGAAGGCTCGCTGCTGCGTTGGCTGCAACCCGCCTGGTGGCGGCTGCGCAGTGAAGTGCAACGACGCTACGACTTCAGTCAACACGCGATTCGTCCCAGTTTTCGCAGTGTGCTCGACGGCCTGGCCGGCGAGCACCGCGCCACTGCTGAGCTGCACGTCGAGCAGCAACGCCTGCAAGGTCGCTATGGCATCCCGGATATCGACCTGTTCGTGAGCAACCTGCAAGCCCTGCTCCAGCAACTGAGCACATCACCGCTGTTGCGTCAGTGGGTCGAAGGCCTCCGGGGTAATCCGGATTCCCTGCCTGGTGTGCGCCAGGAAGCCAACCTGCGCCAGCCGGTGGCCCGCTTGGCCGAACTGGTCGCGCAACATTGTGTGTTCGACCCGGCGCCGAGCTTGAGCGAGTTGGCGGAATACCTGCGCGATCTGCGCGAAGAACTCGACGAACTGCCCGACACCCTGCCCCTGCTCAATGAGTTGCACCAGGCCGATACTGTCTGCTTGGCGGTCGTGCAACAGTACGCCTTGGCGCACCGCGCACTGGACGGTTTGATTGCCCAGGAAAACCTGACTCGCCTGTACCGCGCCAACCCGCAGCTGGCGCGCTTCGATGGCCCGGCGTTAAGTTTGGCTGCACGTCAGGTCAGCCAGGCTGAAAGCAGCCTGCTCAAAAGTAATGCTCACGTGCTCAGCGCTACGTTGCACCAGCGTTTTCTGGAGCATGTGAAGCAATCGGCGATGTCGGTGACTCAACTGGACGCCCAAGCCCGTGAGTTCAAGAAAGCCTACGCCAAGGGCCGTCGTGAACTGGAGCATGAGTTGGGCAAGACCATGCGCTATCGCTCTATTCGTGAAATGGCGAGTGGCGACAGTGGCCGGGTGATCAACGACCTCAAGCCCATCTGGTTGATGAGCCCGCTGTCGGTGTCAGACACCCTGCCATTGACGCCGGACCTGTTTAACGTGGTGATTTTCGACGAAGCCAGCCAGATCCCCAGCGAAGAAGCCGTGCCGGCCCTGAGCCGTGCGCAGCAGGTGATTGTGGTGGGTGACGAGATGCAGTTGCCACCGACCAACTTCTTCTCCAGCGCCGGCGACCAGGACGATAACGAACTGATTGCCATGGAGGATGGAGAACAGATCGCAATCAACCTTGATGCCGACAGCCTGCTGAGCCAAGCCGCACGTAACTTGCCGGCGACCCTCCTGGCTTGGCACTACCGCAGTCGCCACGAAGCCTTGATCAGTTTCTCCAATGCAGCGTTCTACGAAGGGCGGCTGATCACCATTCCTGACCGTCGTATCGAGCGCCCTGCCCCGGCTCACGCGGCCCTTGACTCCAAGGATGCCCAGGCGGTGGTCCAGGGCGCCGACACGCTGCTGGAAAGCCCGATCAGCTTCTTGAAGATGAGCGACGGTGTCTACCTCAGCCGCAGCAATCTGGCCGAAGCACGCTATATCGCCAATCTGGTGCGTGAGCTGCTGCAACGCGAGACCGGCCTGAGCCTGGGCATCGTGGCGTTTTCCGAGGCCCAGCAAGGTGCCATTGAGCAGGCCCTGGAAGACTTGGCCAGCAGCGACTCGGCCTTTGCCACACGTCTTGAGCGCGAGTACGTGCGTGAAGATGCCGGGCAATTCAATGGCCTGTTCGTCAAGAACCTGGAGAACGTCCAGGGGGACGAGCGTGATGTGATTATTCTGAGCATCTGCTACGCGCCAGGACCAAACGGCAAGATGCTGATGAATTTCGGCCCGATCAACCAGCGAGGTGGGGAAAAACGCCTTAACGTGATCTTCAGTCGCGCCCGCAAGCGCATGGCGATCGTCTCCAGCATCGAATCCGAGGCCATCACCAACACTCACAACGACGGTGCCGCTGCACTGCGCGCGTTCCTGCAGTTTGCGCAGGCCAGTGCCAGTGGGGATGCGCCGCGCTCCCAAGGTATCCTCGCCAACCTCAATCCAGGCGCCAAGCAGTCATTTGCCGTCAGCCTGCCCAAGGACCACCTGCGCAGTGCCCTCGCCGCCGCGTTGCGCAAACGCGGGCATTCGGTCCAGGAATATGTCGGGCGTTCACAGTTCCGCTGTGACTTGGCGATCAGTGACGCCAGCGGCGAACACTTCAGCCTCGGCGTGCTGCTGGACGGCGACACCGCGGCTGCCGCTGACGTGCGTGAGCGTTACATCTTCCGCCCGACGGTACTGCGCAGTTTCGGTTGGAAGATCATCGACGTGCCCAGCCATGACTGGCTGCGCGATCCGGAAGACGTGCTCAATCGCATCGAAACGCTCCTACGGGGTGAGGAAGCCCCTGCGCTGCCAGAACCGAAACAGGCAGAGGAAACCGTCGAGATCGAGGTCGAAGCGCCAATCACCCCTGAAGCGCTTCCCTTGATGCGCGCGTTCACCTTTGGAGACGGCAACGCCAACAAGTTCTGGCGTATTGGCGTGGCGGAGGCCGAGGTGACGGTGAATTTTGGCCGTATCGGCACCAAGGGGCAGACCCTGATCAAGTCCCTAGACAGCCCTGAACGTGCTTTGCGTGAAGCAGAAAAGCTGATCGCGGAGAAACTTCGCAAAGGGTATCAAGAGCAGGCATGAATGAGAGAAAGGCGCCCAACCCGGGCGCCGATCAACTGGCGGGCCCTGCCCGCCAATCCTGTCCGCCCTCCAACCGTAAACCCACACGCCATACCTCAGCCCCCGCCTAATGCTGAAACGTCATCATCTCCTATTCGCCCGCATGTTAATCTCGCACCACCACGAATAGACATTGATCGTCACAAGACGATGACCAGAACCAGGAAAGCCCATGCCAAAGATTTCTCACTCAGCCCTGCGCCGCACATTCCGTGAATTGCTTGCCACCCCAACCTGCGTTGAAACCGCTTCCGTCTTTGACCCGATGTCGGCGCGTATCGCCGCTGACCTGGGTTTCGAAGTCGGCATCCTCGGTGGCTCCGTTGCCTCGTTGCAGGTATTGGCCGCACCCGATTTCGCGCTGATCACGCTGAGTGAGTTCGTCGAACAAGCCACCCGTATAGGTCGCGTTGCCCAACTGCCGTTCATTGCCGATGCCGACCACGGCTACGGCAATGCCCTTAACGTGATGCGCACCGTTGAGGAGCTTGAGCGTGCCGGTGTGGCCGCCTTGACCATTGAGGACACGCTGCTGCCTGCGCAGTTCGGGCGTAAATCCACTGACCTGATCTCCATTGAAGAAGGCATCGGCAAGGTCCGCGCCGCGCTGGAAGCGCGTGTTGATCCAGAACTGTCGATCATTGCCCGCACCAATGCTGGCGTGTTGCCGACTGCAGCGGTTATCGAGCGCACCCTGGCTTATCAGAAAGCCGGTGCCGATGGGATTTGTATGGTGGGTGTGGCTGATTTTGAGCACCTCGAGCAGATCGCGGAGAACCTGACGGTGCCGCTGATGCTGGTGACGTATGGCAACCCTAAACTGAATGACGCCAAACGTCTGGCCAGCCTCGGTGTGCGTGTAGTGGTTGCTGGTCACGGCGCCTACTTTGCCGCGATCAAGGCGACCTACGACAGCCTGCGTGCTCAGCGCCAGTTGACCCATAGCACCGATAACCTGAGCGCTACCGAGCTGACCCACACGTACACCTTGCCGGAAAACTACGTGGCTTGGGCTGAAGAGTTCATGGACGTCAAAGAGTAAGATTCAAACCGGAACGAGGGGTGCAATGCCCCTCCTTTTCCGATAACGCCTTCATCGAAAACGTCATCCAGCCCACCCGGTAACCTCGGGAACATGACGTTGAAGCCATCACTGCCCTCCTCGGCGATTTGAATGAGCTGCGGCTGACCGTCGACTATCCGTGTGGCGAGGGAGCTTGCTCCCGTTGGACTGCGCAGCAGTCCCTTTAGAACGGGGCCGCTTCGCGCCCCAGCGGGAGCAAGCTCCCTCGCCACAGAAGGCCACCTCATAGCAAGCCCCCGCTCCACAGCTGCGTCCTTATAGCAAGCTCCCTCGCTACATCAGCCCACCCAGCCGACTGCGGTTTTGGGAATCACGTCTGACTCATCCAGCTTCGATGCAAACATGCTGACCGCCTCCACCGCATCACGGGTGCTGGTGCGAATCTGCAGGATCACCGAGCCCGCCTGGTCGGCCAGGTTGACGCCGCGTTGTGCGCCTTCCTGGGTCGAGCTCATGCTGCTCACCGCATCGCGGGTTTCCGAGAGAATCATCCCGATCATCTCGGCAATTTCTGCCGTTGAGCGGCTGGTCCGCCCGGCCAGTTGCCGCACTTCATCGGCCACCACCGCAAAGCCGCGCCCCTGGTCACCTGCTCGCGCGGCCTCGATGGCTGCGTTGAGTGCCAACAGGTTGGTCTGGTCGGCGATGCCGCGAATGGTGTTGACGATGGCGGTGATCTGCTCGGATCGGTCGCCCAATTGTCCCACCAGCCGTGCAGACGCGCCGATGTTGTCGGCGATGCGGCGCATTTCAGTGGCGGTCTCCTGGATCACCTGGGTGCCATGTTCGGCAAACCGCTCGGTCTCGGACGAGATATGGTAGGCCCGGGAAGCACCACGAGAGTCTTCCTCGAACTTTTCCACGCGTTCGGTGATGTCGCTGGCAAACTTGACGATCTTGACCAGCTTGCCGTCGCCGTCGTAGACCGGGTTATAGCTCGCCTCCAGCCACACCACCCGGCCATGCTTGCCCAGGCGCTTGAATTGCCCGGTGAAGAACTCGCCGTTGTTCAAGCGGCGCCAGAAGTCTGTGTATTCGTTGCTGTTGATCAGCGCCGGTTCGCAAAACAAGCGATGGTGCTTGCCTTTTATTTCTGCCAATCCATAACCCATGACGTTCAAGAAGTTTGCATTGGCGTCCAGCACCTGGCCGCTCAAATCAAATTCGATCACTGCCATTGCTCGGTCCAGCGCGGCCAGTTTGCTGCGGGTCGCCGCCTCTTGCTCGACTTTGGCGGTGACGTCCAAGGCGTACTTGACCACTTTCAGTACCTGGCCACGCTCATCCAGCACCGGGTTGTAACTGGCCTCCAGCCAGACGGTCTTGCCGTTGGCGTCCACCCGTTTGAAGGTGCCTGACACAAACCTGCCAGCCTTCAGGTCAGTCCAGAACTGGCTGTAGGCCGGGCTGCTGGTCAGCTCTGGCAGGCAGAAGTCACGGTGGGACTTGCCGGCCAATTGATCGGCGCGATAACCGAGGGTCTTGAGGAAGTTGTCGTTGGCCCGCAGCACCTTGCCGTTGAGGTCGAATTCGACCACGGCCATGGAGCGTTCCAGTGCAGCTATCAGTCCTTTGTATTCAGTGGCTTCGGCCGTCCTGGCCGCCAGTTCTGTCTTGAGTGTTGTGTTGAACATGACGTGCCCTCAGCCGTGCGGAAAAACTGGTTTCTTCATGGGCTATCGGCTGAGAAATACACGACTTTATGCGGCAAAAATGTTTATTTTCTGGCGCCAAATTATTGCTGGAAACCGCGTGATTCAAGGCTTTGCGGCGAGCGACGCCAAACGCTCGCGCATGCCGTCGCTGGCGGCCGGGCCGGCCTGCAAAACGCAGTTCTCCAACGACACGATATGCCCCTGTTCGCTCGCCAATATCGGCTGCAGCGGACGCCCGGTACCCCGCTCCACCAACTCGACACTGGTGCCTTCCTCGGCATAGTGCCGATTACCCCAGGCCACCAGCGACATCAGCACCATACGAAAGTCCTCACCCTTGGCCGTCGGTACATACTCGTCGCGCGGCGGCCGCTCGCTGTAAGGCCGACGCTCCAGCATGCCGGCCTCCACCAGCGCATTAAGGCGGCGCGTCAACATATTGGGCGCGATGCCCAGGCTGCGTGAGAACTCATCGAAACGGCGTAAGCCCTGCAGCGCGTCGCGCATGATCAAGATGCTCCACCACTCCCCTACCCGCTCAAGGCTACGGGCGATGGGGCATTCGTCGCGAGTCAGGGATTTGCGTTGCATGGAAGTTCCTATCGTTCAGTGCAAAGGTGTGTGATGCCATGTTACTTTCATGACGATAGTGACGTCCATAGGGTCTGTACCCTCAACGCAACCGGAGTCGATTGATCATGAGTAAACGCATCGTTGTGACAGGCATGGGCGCGCTGACGCCATTGGGCGCTGACGTGGAGACAACCTGGCGACGCCTGTTGGCCGGGCAGTCGGGCATTCGTCGCTTGCCGCAAGCGTTGATCGGAGACTTGGCCGTGAGCATCGGTGGCCAGGTCCAGAGCGTGCTGCAAGACCCCGAAGCCGGGTTTGACCCCGATCGGCTGCTGGCGGCCAAGGAACAGCGCAAAATGGACCGCTTTATCCTGTTCGCCCTGGCGGCGGCGGATGAAGCCTTGAAGCAAGCAGGCTGGACGCCTGAGACGCCCGAACAGCAGGCGCGCACGGCCACCATCATTGCCTCAGGCGTGGGCGGTTTCCCAGCGATCGCCGATGCGGTGCGTACCACCGACAGCAAAGGCCCACGGCGTTTGTCACCGTTTACCATCCCCTCCTTCCTGAGCAACATGGCCGCCGGGCATGTGTCGATCAACTACGGGTTGAAAGGCCCGTTGGGTGCACCGGTCACCGCCTGTGCTGCCGGTGTACAGGCCATCGGCGACGCCGCGCGCATGATTCGCGCCGGTGAAGTCGATGTGGCGGTGTGTGGCGGTGCCGAAGCGGCGATCCATCGGGTCAGCCTCGCCGGTTTTGCGGCGGCGCGGGCATTGTCCAGCGACTTCAATGACACGCCCGAACGCGCCTCCCGCCCTTTCGACCAGGCACGCGACGGTTTCGTCATGGGTGAAGGCGCCGGTATTCTCGTCATCGAAGCGCTGGAGCACGCCCTGGCGCGGGGCGCGCAACCGATTGCAGAGTTGGTCGGATACGGCACCAGCGCCGATGCCTATCACATGACCGCGGGCCCGGAGGACGGCGACGGTGCGCAACGCGCGATGGTGCAGGCCTTGCGTCAGGCCGGTATCAATGCGGATCAGGTGCAGTACTTGAACGCCCACGCCACCTCGACCCCGGTGGGTGACAAAGGTGAGTTGGCCGCAATCAGAACGGTCTTCGGTACGGGCGGCAGCCTGGCGATCAGTTCGACCAAATCCGCCACCGGCCACCTGCTCGGAGCGGCGGGCGGGATCGAAGCCATCTTCACCGTACTCGCCCTGCGCGACCAAGTGGCTCCGGTGACGCTCAACCTGGAAAACCCCGACGCCCTTGCTGACGGTCTGGACCTGCTGCGTGGTCAAGCCCGGCCAATGCCGATTGAGTACGCGCTGTCCAATGGCTTCGGCTTTGGCGGCGTGAATGCGAGCGTACTGTTCCGCCGCTGGGCGTAGTTTGCCCCCTCCGTCATTTTCGGGGACCATGGCGCCTTTCTGAACCTGCCAACGAGAGGCGCCCATGGCCAACCACGACCTGCACTACACCCCGGACCCGGATGCCGATTCGATTTCTTCCGACGTGATCGGCTTCAACGGCATCCTGGTGTCCACCCAGATCCCGACCCGCGCCGACGGCAGCCTGGAACTGGGCGACATCACCCAGCAGAGCGAATGCACCCTTCAAGCCCTGAAAGTCGCTCTGGAAAAGGCCGGCAGCGGCATGGACCGGGTGATGCACCTGACCATTTATCTGACGGACATGGCCGACCGCGCCGCTTTCAACGAGGTCTACAAACGCTTCTTCGCCAAGCCCTGGCCGGTGCGTGCGGCAGTTGGCGTGGCCGCGTTGGCGGTAGAGGGTATGCGCGTGGAAGTCACCGCGATGGCTGCCAAAGCCTGAGTCAGGCTCCACCAGCGGTCACAATCGGACAATGCGCGGATGCTTGTAGGGGTTTTCATCGCTACAATGCCCGCCTCGACCGTGACAAGCCTGACTAAAAAAACTATGTCCTTGCCCAAGCACCACCTGGAATTGCTCAGCCCTGCCCGCGATGTCGCCATCGCACGCGAGGCCATTTTGCACGGCGCCGACGCCATCTACATTGGCGGGCCTAGCTTCGGCGCCCGCCATAACGCCTGTAACGACGTGAGCGACATCGCTTCCCTGGTGGAATTCGCCCGCCGTTACCACGCCCGCGTCTTCACCACCATCAACACCATCCTGCACGACAACGAACTGGAACCCGCGCGCAAGCTGATCCATCAGCTCTACGACGCCGGTGTCGACGCGTTGATCGTGCAAGACCTGGGCGTGATGGAGCTGGATATTCCGCCCATCGAGCTGCACGCCAGCACCCAGACCGACATTCGCACCCTCGCCCGCGCCAAGTTTCTCGACCAGGCCGGTTTCTCGCAGTTGGTATTGGCCCGTGAGCTGAACCTGCAAGAGATCCGCGCCATTGCCGACGAAACCGAGGCCGCCGTTGAGTTCTTCATCCACGGCGCCCTGTGCGTGGCATTCTCCGGCCAGTGCAACATCTCGCACGCGCAGAACGGCCGCAGCGCCAACCGTGGCGATTGCTCCCAGGCCTGCCGCCTGCCGTACACCTTGAAAGATGACCAGGGCCGCGTCGTGGCCTTTGAAAAGCACCTGCTGTCGATGAAAGACAACAACCAGAGCGCCAACCTGCGCGCCCTGGTCGAAGCCGGCGTGCGTTCGTTCAAGATCGAAGGCCGCTACAAGGACATGGGCTATGTGAAGAACATCACCGCCTATTACCGTCAGCGCCTCGACGAGATTCTCGAAGACCGCCCGGACCTGGCCCGTGCTTCCAGCGGCCGCACGGCGCACTTCTTCCTGCCCGACCCGGAAAAAACCTTCCACCGTGGCAGCACCGACTATTTCGTCAGTGACCGCAAGATCGACATCGGCGCCTTCGACACCCCGACCTTCACCGGCCTGCCGGTGGGCGTGGTGGAAAAAGCCGGCAAGCGCGACCTGCAAGTGGTCACCCATGAGCCGCTGTCCAATGGCGACGGCCTGAATGTGCTGGTCAAACGCGAAGTGGTGGGTTTCCGCGCCAACATCGCCGAGCCTAAAGGTGAGTTCGAGGAAGACGGCGATAAGCGCTACCGCTACCGCGTCGAGCCGAATGAAATGCCGGCCGGCCTGCATCAACTGCGCCCGAACCACTCGCTGAACCGCAACCTCGATCACAACTGGCAACAGGCGCTGTTGAAGACCTCGTCCGAGCGCCGTATCGGCCTGTCTTGGGTTGCTCGTTTGCGTGAAGAGCAGCTTGAAGTCATCGCCACCAGTGAAGAAGGCATCAGCGCCAGCGTCACCCTGCCCGGTCCGTTTGGTGTGGCCAACAAGCCGGAACAGGCGCTGGACACCCTGCGTGACCTGCTCGGCCAACTGGGCACTACCGAGTACCACGCGACGAACATTCAGCTGGATGCGCCGCAGGCGTTCTTCATCCCCAATTCGCAGCTCAAGGCCTTGCGCCGCGAAGTGATCGAGGCGCTGACCACCGCTCGCATCGCCGCTCATCCACGCGGTGGCCGCAAGGCCGAAACCTCGCCGCCGCCGGTCTACCCGGATGCGCACCTGTCGTTCCTGGCCAACGTCTACAACCAGAAAGCCCGCGATTTCTACCACCGGCACGGTGTGAAGCTGATCGACGCCGCCTTCGAGGCCCACGAAGAAACCGGCGAAGTCCCGGTGATGATCACCAAGCACTGCCTGCGCTTCTCGTTCAACCTGTGCCCTAAACAGGCCAAGGGTGTGACGGGCGTGAAGACCAAGGTCGCGCCGATGCAGTTGATCCACGGCGACGAAGTGCTGACCCTGAAGTTCGACTGCAAACTCTGCGAGATGCACGTGGTAGGCAAGATCAAGGGGCACATCCTCGGGCTACCGCAGCCGGGCAGCGTGGTGGAGCATTTCAATCCGGAAAATATCATCTTTCAGGGCACGCACTAACCCTGCGGGAGCGGGGCCACCACCAGCCCCGCTGCAACCCTGCAGCCGCCAATAGAATGGCCGCCACCCCCAGCCATTGCAGCCAGCCCAGGCGATGCCCGAAGGCGATCCAATCAACGAAGATCGCCGCAATCGGGTAGATAAATGACAGTGCGCCGGTAATGGCCGTGGGCAGCTTCTGGATCGCCCCGTACAGCAATACATACATCAAACCGGTGTGCACCACGCCGAGCGTCACCACTGCCGTCCAGGCGTTGGTCGAGTCCGGCAGGCTATGCCAGGGCACCCTCGGCGCCAGTAACAGCGCGCCGGTGGTCACCTGGATCAACGCCATCAAATGCGGCGGCACTTCTTTTAGACGCTTGATGATCAGCGCCGCTATGGCGTACAGGAAGGCCGCGCCCAATGCCAATGCGATGCCTGCCAGGTAATCGTCGCCGGTCTGTTGATCGCCATGCGCGGTGACAATCGCCAGCATCCCCAGGAACGCCACGCTCAGCCACGCCAATTTCTGCACGGTGATCTTTTCACCCAGGAACAGCGCTGCCAGCATCACCAACAAGAACGGCTGCACGTTGTACACCGCCGTGCTGATGGCAATCGACGCGCGGGAATAGGATTCGAACAACAGCAGCCAGTTGCCGACAATCGCCACGCCGCTGAGCATCGCCAGGCCCAACGTGGCCCAACTCAGCAGGTCCAGGCGCAAGTAGCCCAGCAGTGCGCACACCAGCAACAGTGTCAGGCCGCCGATGACACAGCGCCAGAACACCACCTCGATCACCGACACGCCGGAGACCAAGACAAACCAGCCAATGGTGCCCGAGATCAGCATGGCGGCGACCATTTCCCACGACCCGCGACGGATAGATGTATCCATGATTGAGGCTCCTCAAGTGAGGCTCAAGTATGGCAATCTGCGGGTCAGTGGCTCCAGCGACTAAAAAAGGCAAAACCGCCAGATCACCTTTTCTTATTAGGCAAATACCATGATCGACACCATCGACCAGCAACTGATCGCCGCCTTGATGGACGACTCGCGCCTGTCCCTCAAGGCCCTGGCGGGCATCACCGGGCTGTCGTCACCCAGCGTTGGCGAACGCCTGCGCCGCCTGGAAGAGCGCGGCGTGCTCACCCACTACACCGTAGACATCGACCCCAAGCACTTTGGCTACCTGCTGCAAGCCATCGTGCGCATCCGCCCGTTGCCGGGCAAATTGCAGGAGGTGGAGCGCCAGATCCAGGCCATCCCCGAATTCACCGAGTGCGACAAGGTCACGGGCGAAGACTGCTTCATCGCACGGTTGCACGTGCGCACCATGGACCATCTCGACAGTTTGCTCGACCGGATCAACGCGTATGCCGAAACCAACACGGCGATCGTCAAGAAAACCCCGGTGAAACGGCGCTTGCCGCCGCTGTGTGACTAGTCGCTGAAGTGCGCAGCATCGCGACATATGGGCCTGATGTGATCCGTTGCGGGTTCAGTCAGATAGATCCAGTTGTGGCTATTTGCTATCTTTTCGAGACAGGTATTCTAGGGACGTAGTATGAGTTTAAAAGAAGATTGGGACGAAATGCTCAGTCATATGAAGACAGGCAATTCACTTTTTAAGGTTTACTCAGTCATTCCGATTATTGCGATGGTCAACTCACTGGCATCGTTGTCGGATGGCATCGTCAAGTGGAGGGGGATATTCAGAGACACGCTGAGCGTCTACCAATTGTGGATCAGGGATCCGGTGACGGAGCTGTTCTCACTGGCAGATATTCATCTCACAAAAAGCTCCATGGACTTTTTACTGTCGATGCTGATTATATTGGCTTGTTGGTTCAGATCGATGATTGCCGGAACGGACTGGACAAACAAGGCAGAAACAGCAGGGACGAGGGCCGCGATATCATTCACCGCCTGTGTACTCCTGATTGCCCCGTTCTACCTAAACAACAGCCAACAAACGCTATCAACCACAGAAATGCTATTCATGGCGGCATTCTGGGCATTCGCGCCGCTTATAGGTAGCAACCGAAAGTTCTTCAAGCATTACTTCATCCTCTTGGGCACCAGTGCGACCTGTATCGTCGTTTTGGCCATGATTAATATTGGCTTGACGAAGCCCCTGTAGCCTCCATGCTCGCGGGGCTCAATCCCTGAGCTGCCGGAAGTAAGCCTTCGAACATGCTATAACGGGCGTGCAGATTCACTTCTAGCGCGCTGTCCGGCTTATAGCGCGCCTTGACAGACATCCCTGCCGCTAATAATGGCTCACCCTGCCCAATCGCCATAAACCCCAACTTGGCCGCACCAATGCAGGCACTCAACTCACTGCCGTGCAAGGTGAAGACCTCCCGCTGCAGGATATTGGCCAGCAACTGCGCCCAATATTCACTCCGCGCGCCGCCGCCAACCAGGGCGCAGGCGCCGAGGTTGGCCCCGGCGGACTCCACCGCGTGCAACGCATCCAGCAAACCAAACCCCACCCCCTCCATCACCGCATAACCCAGCAGGGCTGGCGTGCAGTCATGGCCAAGGCTCATAAAGCCACCGCGCAATAACGGGTCGTTATGCGGCGTGCGTTCACCGGCGAGGTAAGGCAGGAACAACGGCGTGTCCAGGGGCACCGGTTGCCCCATCGGCAATTGCGCCTGTACCTGATCCAACAGTGTTTGCTCATCCGGCATGCCCGTCAGGCGCGTCACCCAGCGCAAGCAACTGGCGCCGGCGAGCATCGCGCCCATGGTGTACCAGCGGTCCGGCAGTGCATGGCAGAAGCTGTGTACCGCGCTGGCCGGGTTGCCGGCGGCGTGGTCGGTGATGGCGACGATGGCCGCGCTGGTGCCCAGGGTTATAAACCCGTCCCCTGCATTGATTGCACCGATACCCACCGCCGCCACCGGGTTATCGCCACCGCCGCCGGCGATAACGACCGAAGCAGGCAAGCCCAGTCCGTCCACGTTTAACCCAGCGCTGGCGGCACCGCCTTCCACCAACCTGGGCATCTGCTCAAGCGTGAGGCCTGTTGCTCGCAGCATCGGGACGAACCACTCACGCCGTGCCACATCCAGCCACAACGTACCCGCAGCGTCGGACATTTCGCTGATACGCTCGCCACTCAAGCGCAAACGCAGATAATCCTTAGGTGACAACACGCAGTCGATGGCCTTGAACACCGCTGGCTCATGCTGTTGCAGCCACAGCAGTTTCGGCGCGGTCAGCCCGGCCATCGGCAAGCTGCCGGTCACGTCCGCGAACGCCGCGCCCAGCTGCTCGGCCTCGGCGATGGCGCGGGAGTCATCCCACAGGATCGCCGGGTACAACACGCGGTTGTCAGCCCCCAGCAATACCGCGCCGTGCATCTGCCCGGACAGGCCGATACAGGCCACGTGGGCAAACGCCGCATGCCCGCGCAACTCGGTCAGCGCCTGTAAACACGCCTGCCACCAGTCTTCCGGCGCCTGCTCGGACCAGCCGCTGTGGCGCCGCGACACACTCAGGCGCACGCCGGCGTGGGCCAGCACCTGCCCGTCGAGGTCCATCAGGATGGCCTTGAGTTCCGAGGTGCCGAGGTCGATGCCGAGGGAAACAGGACGGCTCATATGCAGGTCTTCCAATCAATCGCAGCCACATGAATTACGCCATTGCAAGGTCGGCGCCAGGCGCACGCTGTGGGGCGGTGCGGTGGGACACGCCATGCGTTGCAACAGCAGGTTTACCGCCTGGGCGCCGAGTGCCTGGACCGGCTGAGCGATCAAGGTCAGGCGCGGCACGAAAAAATCCGCCCAGTCGAAATCATCAAAGCCCACCAGGGCCATCTGTGACGGCACGTCGATCTGCGCGTCACGCAGGGCCTGCATGGCGCCGAGCGTCATCAGGTTGTTACCGGCCATGATCGCCGTGGGCGGCGCGGCCAGGCCGAGCAGCTGCACCGTGGCTTGGCGGGCGGGCTCAGTATTGGAGCCGCCGTTGACCAGCAGTTGCGGATCAAACACCAGTCCCGCCGCCTGCAGCGCAGCCCGATACCCGGCAACGCGCTCGTCGGTGGTGCTGAACCCCTCGCGCCCGGCGATAAAGCCGATCCGACGGTGACCATGGGCAATCAGGTGCTCAACCAGGGCCTGGGTCGGCTGGGCATTCTCCACCCCGACCTGGTCGAAGTGCTCGCTCATCATGCGGTCCACCAGCACCGCGGGAATCTCGTTGGCTCGCAGGTACGCCAGGGCCTTGGAGCCGTTTGACGGCGCCAGCACAATCCCGTCGACCCGCCGATGATGCAGCGCCGTGACCACCCGCAATTCCTGCTCCGGGTCGTCGTGGGTGTCGACAAACAGCATCATGAAGCCGTGCTTGGCGCACTCGGTTTCAATCGCGTGCACG
Source organism: Pseudomonas sp. QC2 (assembly GCF_002859085.1). Lineage (NCBI taxonomy): Bacteria > Pseudomonadati > Pseudomonadota > Gammaproteobacteria > Pseudomonadales > Pseudomonadaceae > Pseudomonas > Pseudomonas sp. QC2. The sequence continues at coordinate 97,977 of NZ_PKKS01000022.1, read as the reverse complement.
GTTTCGCTGAAGTAATGGTTGGACAGCGCAGAAATCGCCACGCCGATGGTGTTGGTACTGGAGCGGGCCAGCGAGCGCGCCAGGGTGTTGGGGATGTACCCCAACGCCTGGATCGCGTGCTGCACCGCCTGCACCGTGGCCGGGCTGACTTTGCGGGTGCCGTTCAACACGTGTGACACGGTCGACGTCGACACCCCTGCCCGGCTTGCCACGTCATCCATGGTCACCACGGTGCAGTTCCTCTCACTGGATCAATGTTTGCTCGACCAACCACTGTAGGTAGCGACGTTGTCGCGGGTAATCAGTTTTGGCGTGAGCAGGGTAATCGCTTCGGCAGGGGCTTTGTCGTTGAGAATGTCATTGCCCACGTTCACTGCCGTTTGCGCCATGGCCCAGGGGTCCTGGCTGGCCGATGCCTGGATCTGCGTGTCGGTCTTCAGCGCGTTCTCGATATCCGGCGCACCGTCCACCGAGGTGATGATGATGCCGCTGCGCTTGAGCTGCTTGGCCGCCAGGTCGCTGCCGATGGCTTGCGGGTCGTTGATCGCGAACAGTCCGTCGATTTTCGGGAAGCGCGTGAGATACCCCTGCATCACGTTCAGGCCGCCTTCGCGGGAACCCTTGCCGTCCTGGTCATCGGACAGCACCTTGATCTCCGGCGCGGCCGCCAGTGCGGACTTGCAGCCTTTGACCCGGTCAGTCACGGCGGTGACTTGCGGGCCGTTCTGGATAATCACATTGCCCTTGCCGGCCAGCTTGTCCACCAGGTACTGGCAGGCCAGCTTGCCGGCTTCGACGTTGTCGGTCTGCACGGTGGCGTTCACGCCCTTGGCGTCCACGTCCACGGCGACCACGACGATGCCGGCGTCGCGGGCTTTCTTGATCGCCGAGGCCATGGCGGACGGGTCGACGGCGTTGATCAGGATCAGGTCGACCTTTGAGGAGATGAAGTTATCGATCTGCGAAAACTGTTTGCTCAGGTCATAGTCGGCGGACACCGAGGTGACTTTGACGTTGGGGTTCAACTCTTTGGCCTTGGCGGTCGCGCCGTCGGCCAGGGTCACGAAATACGGGTTGCCCAGTGAGCCCATGCTGATGCCGAGCGCTTTCAACTCTCGGGCCTCGACGACGTGGGACATCAGGGCAGCCAAGGCAATGACGGGAAACATGCGTTTAAGGTTCATGCGGGTCTCTCTTGTGATTGTTGTATGAGTGAAATCAGGTCCGCGCACCGGACTGGCGATAACGATCCAGCGCCACGGCGCCAATGATCACGATGCCCTTGATGATGTACTGCCAGATGTCCGAGACGCCCAGCAGCACCAAACCGTTGGTGAGTACCGCGATGATCAGCGCACCGATCAGCGTGCCGCCGATGGTACCGACGCCGCCGGTAAAGCTGGTGCCGCCGAGGATCACCGCGGCGATCGCATCCAGCTCATAGGATTGCCCCAGTTGCAGGCCGTTGGCGGCGAACAGGCGCGACGCGCTCATCACCGCGCCCAGCCCGGCCAAGGCGCCGGACATGGCGTAGACAAACAGCAGCACCTTCCACACCTTGATCCCCGACAACCGCGCCGCTTCAGGGTTGCCGCCCACCGAATAGATCTGCACGCCCATCACCGTGCGGCGCAGGATGAACCACGACAGCGCCACCACCGCCACGGCGATCACCACCAGCCAGGGCACACCGAGGATCGAATCATTGCCGATAAAGGCAAACGGCAGGTCCGGGTTGAAGACGGTCTTGTCGTCCGCCAGCAGGCGCGCCAGGCCGCGCATGGCGGTCAACGCACCGAGGGTGACGATAAACGGCGGCAGGCGCATGAAGGCGATCAACCCGCCGTTGACCAAGCCGAGTAGCAGCCCGAAGCCGATACCGGCGGCGATCCCGAACATGCCGAACTGCGGCGACATTGATGCTTGCAACGCCACCACCGCCGACGCCGCCAGGATCGCGCCCACCGACAGATCGATCCCCGCCGTGAGGATCACAAAGGTCATGCCCGCCGCCAGCACCACGTTCACCGAGGCCTGCTGGGTAATGATCGACAGGTTCTGCACCGTCAGGAAGTTCTCACTGGCCAAGGCAAAGCCCACCAGTAACAGGATCAGCACCGGCAACATGCCCACCGTGCGCATCAGTTCGCGTGCGCGCTCAGCTTTACCGATTGTTGCAACATTCAATTCAGCCATTGGCTACCACCTGATCGCCACCGGTGGCGAGGTCAATAATACGTTCCTGGGAAATAACCTGGCCTGACGCGCCGCCGACTTCAGCCACCAACTGGCCTTCGCGCATGATCAGCACGCGGTCGCAGGTGCCGATGATTTCCGGCAGTTCGCTGGAGATCACCACGATGCCAACGCCGGCCTGGGCCAGTTGATTGATGATGCGGTAGATTTCGGACTTGGAGCCGATGTCCACGCCGCGCGTGGGCTCGTCGAGGATCAGCACATGCGGCTTGACCTCCAGCAGTCGCGCCAGCAGCACTTTTTGTTGATTGCCGCCGGACAAGGCGCCGACATTGACCTTGCCCGACGCCACGCGGATCGACAGCGACTTGATCGCGTCCGTGGCGCGCTGCGCGGCATGCCCGCGATCCAGTACGCCGGCATGGGCATCCGGCACGCAGGCGCAGACGTTGATGTTGTCGGCCACGCTCATGTCCAGGAACAGGCCCTGGGCCTTGCGGTCTTCGGTGAGGTAAACGACGCCTGCGCGAATGGCATCCGCCGGGGTGCGCAGTTGCGTGACGGTCTTGCCGACCACTTCCAGCGTGCCGGAGGTGCGCGGGTCGGCGGCGAAGATCAGGCGCGCCAGCTCGGTGCGCCCTGCCCCGACCAGGCCGGCAATGCCCAGCACTTCCCCGGCATGCAGGTCAAAACTGCAGTTGCGCACGCGCTTGCCGTCTGCCATGTCGCGCACACGCATCACCACGTTGCCGGGGTTGTAAGCCGCGTGTTCCTTCTTGTAGAAGCCGGACAGGTCACGACCCACCATCATTTTAACCAGCACTTCGGCCGACAGCGCCTCGCGGGTCAGTTCGCCGATGTATTGGCCGTCGCGCAGCACGGACACACGGTCCGACAACTCATAGATCTCGGCCATGCGGTGGCTGATATAGATGATCGCCAACCCCTGGCTGCGCAGCTGTTTGATCAGCGCGAACAGGCGGTCGGTCTCACGGGAAGACAACGGCGTGGTCGGTTCGTCCATGACCAGGATCTTGGCGTGAGCGTGCAAGGCGCGGGCGATTTCCACCAGTTGGCGTTCGGCGATCGACAGGCTGCTGACCCGCGTTGCCGGGGTGAACTCCGCGCCCAGGCGTTGCAGCACTTCGATGCAACCGGCCTCCATGCCCTTGCGGTCGATGGTCCAACCGCGCCGCAGTTCGCGGCCCAGGTAGATGTTCTCGGCCACGCTCAGGTTGGGGCACAGACTCAGTTCCTGGTAGATCACGGCGATGCCGAGGGCTTTGGCGGTGGCAGGGTCGAAGGTGGGAATGGTTTGACCGCCAATGCGGATTTCACCGCCAGGGTCGGCTTGGTAGGCGCCGGAGAGGATTTTCATCAGGGTGGACTTGCCGGCGCCGTTCTCCCCCATCAAGGCGTGGATTTCGCCGGGGTAGACCTTCAGGCCGACATTCTTGAGCACGCGCAAACCGTTGAAGGTTTTGCTGATGCCCTGCATCTCAAGCAAGGGTTCAAGGCTCATGGATGAGCTCCTGGATTTATTATTTTTGTTGTCGATTGAGGCCGACTCTAATGTAGATACATTTGCTTACGCAAGCGCTTGCATTGACCATTTATCGAAAGGTGAAACGTTTCATCACGTCAAATTCACGATAAAGATGTCTTTTGTCGTCATATCTATCCGTTTGAGTGTATGTGCAACTGGTCAGCCATCAAAACGCCACAGTCTCTGCTATTGTTCTTGAACCTCATCTCCTCCTCATCGCCCCCAAGCGGTCTTCTGTGAGTATGCTCTGCGCCCTTGTCGTCTGACGGTGGCGGGCCTGAACGTCACGGAATAGCCTAGCGATGGACACACCGTTACCCGAACAACCGCAATCGCGAGCGGAAAAGATCGTCGAATTCAAGCGCCAGAAAACCTTGCTCAAGACCGGCGCCCTGCAGGACGCGATCTTCAACAGCGCGTACTTTTCCAGCATCGCCACCGACGAGAAAGGCGTCATCCAGATCTTCAACGTCGGCGCCGAACGCATGCTCGGCTATGCCGCCGCCGATGTGGTCAACCGCATCACCCCTGCCGACATCTCCGACCCCGTCGAACTGATCACCCGCGCCGCCGCCCTCAGCCTGGAGCTGGACACACCGATCACGCCGGGTTTCGAAGCGTTGGTGTTCAAGGCCTCGCGTGGCATCGAAGACATCTATGAGCTGACCTATATCCGCAAGGACGGCAGTCGCCTGTCGGCCATGGTCTCGGTGACCGCCCTGCGCAACCGCTACGACACCATCATCGGCTACCTGTTGATCGGCACCGACAACACCGCGCGCAAGCAGGAAGAAGCCGAGCGCAAAGGCTTCGAGCGGGCGCTGGAAGAGAAGAACCTGGAGCTGGAACACGCCAGCCACATGAAGTCCGAGTTCCTCGCCACGATGTCCCATGAACTGCGCACGCCGTTGAATGCGGTGATCGGTTTTTCCGAAGCGCTCAAGGATGGCCTGGTCGGCGAAATGAGCGACACCCAACGCGAATACATCGGCGACATTTTCACCAGCGGCCAGCACCTGCTGTCGCTGATCAATGACATCCTCGACCTGTCCAAAGTCGAGGCCGGGATGATGGAGCTGGAGCTGGAAGCCGTGGAGCTGGCGGGGTTATTGGCCAACAGCCTGCTGATCGTGCGGGAAAAAGCCGCGCTGCAACGCATCCAGTTGAAACTCGAAAGCCCCGAAGACCTCGGCTGCCTGGCGCTGGACCTGCGCAAGACCAAACAGATCGTCTACAACCTGCTGGCCAACGCCGTAAAGTTCAGCGAGCACGGCAGCTCAGTGACGCTGACGGTGCGCCAGGTGCCCCGCGAGCAAGTCGGGCAGATTCCAGGCGAATGGCCGGTGTACAACTTTGCCTTGCCCGATAGCCCCCACCAACAGTTCCTCGAGTTGAGCGTCAGCGACACGGGCATCGGGATTGCCGAGGACGACATGGGCAAGCTGTTCAAGGCATTCAGCCAGATCGACAGTAGCTTGGCGCGCAAATTCGAAGGCACCGGCCTGGGGCTGGCGATGGTCAAGCAATTGACGGACCTGCATGGCGGCAGCGTCGCCGTGGCCAGCCGCGCAGGCTGTGGCGCGCGGTTTGTGGCCTGGCTGCCGCTGCACCGCGCTGCGGAGGCTGCATGGCCAACATCCTGATCGTTGAAGACAATGAGGCCAATATGCGCCTGGCGCGCTTATTGCTCGTGAATGCAGGTCACACCGTGCTGTGGGCGCCCGATGCCGAAACCGGCCTGACCCTGGCCCGCGAACAGCAACCGGCGCTGATCCTGATGGACATCCAGTTGCCGGGCATGGACGGCCTGGCCGCCACCGCGCTGCTCAAGCGTGACCCGCTTACCGCACACATCCCGGTGATTGCCCTGACGGCCATGGCGATGAAAGAAGACCGTGAAAAAACCCGGCTGGCCGGGTGTGACGCCTACATCATCAAGCCGCTGCGTTACAAAGAGCTGTACCAGGTGATCGACACCTTGCTGCAACAGCACACCAAACCCCTCATATGAGTCCTCTCCATGGCCAGCCAACCCGCGACGCTGTTGATCGTTGATGATGAACCTCAGGTTCGCAAGCTCCTGGAAACCTTGCTGCAACACGAGGGCTACCAGACCCTCAGTGCGGGCAGCGGCGAAGAAGCCCTGCAATTGGTGGCGCAACAGCCACCGGACCTGATCCTGCTGGACATCATGATGCCAGGCATGGACGGCTACGAAGTCGCCAGCCAGTTGAAAGGTGATGAAACCACGGCAGGCATTCCGATCATCATGTTGTCGGCCCTCAGCGAACCGAGTGCACGGGTCAACGGACTGGAGGCCGGCGCCGAGGAATTCATCACCAAGCCCGTGGAGCGTGTCGAACTCTGGTTGCGGGTACGTAACCTGTTGCGGCTCAAGACGCGCGGCGACTGGGTGAGCCATTCGCGCGAGCTGGCACAACGCCCTACCGGCATGAACGTGCATGACCTGGCCCGGCAAGACTTGGAAAATGCCTTGCGCCAGGCCGTCGAACACCATGAATTCACCCTGCATTACCAGCCCAAGGTCGAGGTGGCCAGCGGCCGCCTGTGCGCCCTCGAGGCGTTGCTGCGCTGGGAACGGCCGGACTATGGCGCCGTGTCGCCGGCCGTGTTCGTGCCCATCCTGGAAAGCCTGGGCTTGATCGTGCCCGTGGGGCGCTGGGTGATCGAACAGGTGTGCCGACAGATCGCCGAGTGGCAACAAGGGCCGATTGGCCCGGTGGAGGTGTCGGTCAACGTCTCCGGTCATCAGTTGATCGAAGGCGACCTGATTGCCGATATCGCGCGCCTGCTCAAGCAACACCTGGTCGAGCCGCACTGGCTGGAAGTGGAACTGACGGAAGGGTCGTTGATGGAAAACACCCAGCACACCATCGCTAGCCTGCAACGCCTGCACACTATGGGCGTGAAAATCTCCATTGACGACTTCGGCACCGGCTACTCGAGCCTGGCGTACCTGCGGCGGTTTCCCATCGACACGCTGAAGATCGACATCGCGTTTATCCGCGAAGTCACCAGCAACCCGCAGGATGCGGCGATCACCCGCACCATCATTGAACTGGCCCACAGTCTCAACCTGCGGGTGGTGGCCGAAGGCGTGGAAACCCAGGCGCAGTTGGCGTTTTTGAAAGAGGCCGGCTGCGATCAGATCCAGGGGTACCTGTTCAGCCGGCCGTTGCCGGTGGAAACCTTGGAGCGCCTGTTGCTGGAGCGCTTAGAGGGGCCGTGAAATCGGCGTGGGCGCAATCACATTGAACCTGCACGCGACGCTTGCTCTCAAACCAGGACAGACCACGGCCCGGTAGATGTCCGATGACTTTTATTCTATGGATGGCCGTACTGGGCGCCGTATTGCTCACACTTGCCCTCACCTCCTCTTACCTGCGCTGGATGCCGGTCACGACCTCGGCGGTGTGCCTGCTCCTGGGCCTAGGGATCGGCCCGCTGGGCGTCGACCTGTTGCACCTGGATATCAAGCATTCCGCGCGCTGGATGGAGCACCTGACCGAAGTCGCGGTGCTGTTTTCGCTGTTCGTCAGCGGTTTAAAGCTGCGTCTGCCGCTCAAACACCGGCTCTGGCGCATCGCATTTGGCATGGCCGGGCCGGTGATGCTGCTGACCATCCTCGGCCTCTGCCTGGCGCTGCACTACCTGTTTGCAATGTCGTGGGGCGTGTCGCTGCTGGTGGGGGCTATCCTGGCCCCGACCGATCCGGTGCTGGCGGGACTGGTGCAGGTCAATAACGCCCAGGATTATGACGCGCTGCGCTTCGGGCTGTCTGGTGAAGCAGGCTTGAACGACGGCACCGCCTTCCCGTTTGTGATCTTCGCCCTGCTGTTCATGCAGCACGGCGGGTTTGACGGTGACTGGCTGGGCGGTTGGGTGCTGAAGAACCTGGTTTGGGCGGTACCGGTCGGGTTGTTGATCGGCTATTGGATGGGCCGCGGCATTGGCCGGGTGACGCTGTGGTTGCGCATCACCCACAGTGACAGCACGCTCTCGCCCAATGACTACCTGACGCTCGCCTTGATCGCGCTGGCCTACGTAGTGGCCGAAGCGGTGGGCGGTTATGGCTTCCTGTCGGTGTTCGCGGCAGGGCTTGGTCTGCGCCAGGCGGAATTTCGCTCAACCGGCAGTTCGCAGACACCCTCCGAGCACCTTGCGCTGCCGGTGGTGGGTCACCTGGAAGTCGAGCCCGAGCACGCGCTGCAGGGCGACGTCAGCGAATTGAAAGATACCCAGATCGCCGCCGGCGTGATGATGGGCGACATGCTCTCATTCGGCAGCCTGGTGGAGCGTTCGATGGAGGTGTTCGTTGTGACGGTGCTGGGGATCGTGCTGGTGAGCCATTGGGATTGGCGCGCGTTGCCGGTGGCGGCATTGTTATTCTGTGTGATTCGCCCGATGGGCGTGCTGGCGATGCCCTGGGGGCGTCTGGTCGACCTCAGGCAGCGCGGCCTGATGGGCTGGTTCGGGATTCGTGGGATCGGCAGCATTTACTACCTGTTCTACGCGCTCAATCATGGGTTGATCGGCACCAGCAGCGCGGTGGCCGTGAACCTGACCCTGTCCGTCATCGCCTTGAGCATCGTCGTTCATGGCCTGAGTACCCAGCCGATGCTGGCGTGGTATGAACGACGTGCCCAGGTGAAAGCTCAGTCTTGATCCTCGCTATTGCCCACATCTGCCGCTTCATCCAGATCGTTGAGCGGCACTTCTGCATCGTCCATCAACGAACCCGGGTCTTCATTGCCCGGATCGTTGAGTTCTTCGTCGAGTTCTTTTGACATGACCGTCTCCTCTAACCGCCTTGGGTGTCGATATCAGCATCGGTTTCAGGCTTGGGCTCGCGCTCGGGCTTGAAGTCTGGACTGTAGTCGTTTTCCTTGGCTTTGGGGTCTTTGGCCGGAACCGGGTCCTTGGGCGCGTCGGCAGCGGTCCCCGGCGCCGGTTCGCCGCCGTCGATGGCCGGATCATTACGGTTATCGAGTTGGGGGTCTTTATTCGTGCTCATGGGTCACCTCTTGGTAGGCCGGAGGGAAATCAGCAGGGCCTGAAGGTAAGGCGCTGCGCCGACCGGCGAAGTTCCGTCCGATTGCTCACCGGATCGGATTGTCGACCTGGATATAGAACGCATAAATCCCCAGCACCAGCCAGAACACCATGAACAGCCAGGGCGCACGCATGGAGAACAGCAACGACTTGCGATAGCCCTTGTGGGACGACTCCATTTCGGAAAACAGCGGCGACTCATCGTAGGCCAAGCCCATCACCGGCTCGCTGCGCAGCAGTTCGCTTTGCTTGTAGTGCCAGTGGTCGATGATCTCGTACGCGGCCCGAATGCCTGGCCAGGCGTTAAGGGAGCTGAGAATGCCCAGCGCGACCAGGAACACCGGCACCACCAGGGTGAACAGCTTGCCCCACTCCGGGTTGAGGTTGCCCATGCCGGACACAAAGGCGATGACCAGGAACGACTGCGCGGTGAGGTAGGCGTCGGTGCGGTTGGCCAAAATGGTGGTTTCGTACTGGATTTCGCGCCGGTAGAAATCGAGGCGGTCCTTGGGTGAGCCGAAGATTTTCGCGGTGTGTTCGCTGTGGTCGGCCAGCGCCGCTTCCGGCGTATTGGGAGAAGGAATGATTCTGGGCACGACAGTGCTCCACACAGGTTCGAGTCCTATTAGAAGAATCGGGGGTGGGTGAAGTTCAAGTTTGTTCGCGCACCATTCCGGCGCACTGCGTGCCCCACGGAAGACAGGGCTCTTGTAGTGAGCGGGCTTGCCCCGCGCTGGGCAGCGTAGCGGCCCCCAACAAACAGGAGCGCTACGCACTCCAGCGCGGGGCAAGCCCGCTCACTACACAGAATTTGGGCGTTTCGGCACAGGCATTGCTTAAACCATTCATCTGCCCGAATAAAGGAGCATTCGTTACCCCCCGACCCAGAGCCGACCCCACAAGAAAGTAAGGACCAGGCCCATTGGCACCATCGGCCACGGGCTCATAAAAATATGCGGTTTTTTAAGCGGCAGTGCCACCCAAGCTCTCCTCGGCACTGACAAGGTACTGGAATGGCTCTATCTTTCTTCGATGAAATGAATGACGCGAACGGCGCGTGCCGCGCGCACTATCAGGATTTCTCCCGCTGGCTGGCGAATACGCCGCCGGAACTGCTGGCCCAGCGTCGCCGTGAAGCCGATTTGCTGTTTCACCGCGCCGGGATCACCTTCACCCTGTATGGCGACGAACAAGACACCGAGCGCCTGATCCCCTTCGACATCATCCCGCGCAGCATCCCCGCCAGTGAATGGAGCGTGATCGAACGCGGCTGCATCCAGCGCGTCAACGCGCTGAACATGTTCCTCGCCGACATCTACCACGACCAGCGCATCATCAAGGCCGGTATCATTCCGGCGGAGCAGGTGCTGGGCAACGAGGGCTACCAGAAGGCGATGGTCGGCCTGGACCTGCACCGCGACATCTACTCGCATATCTCCGGGGTGGACCTGGTGCGCGACGGCGACGGCACCTACTACGTGCTGGAAGACAACCTGCGCACCCCCAGCGGCGTGAGCTACATGCTCGAAGACCGTAAAATGATGATGCGCCTGTTCCCCGAGGTGTTTGCCAAACAGCGCATTGCGCCGGTGGACCACTACCCCAACCTGCTGCTCAAGACCCTTAAAAGCTCAAGCCGCCTGGACAACCCCAATGTGGTGGTGCTGACGCCGGGGCGCTTCAACAGCGCGTTCTTCGAGCATGCGTTCTTGGCACGGGAAATGGGCGTGGAGCTGGTGGAAGGCGCCGACCTGTTCGTGCACGACCTCAAGGTGTTCATGCGCACCACCGATGGCCCCAAGCCGGTGGACGTGATTTACCGACGTATCGACGACGCCTTCCTCGACCCCAAGGCCTTCAACCCCGAATCGATGCTCGGCGTGCCCGGCCTGGTCGCCGCCTATTGCGCCGGCAATGTGGTGCTGGCCAATGCCATCGGCACCGGCGTGGCCGACGACAAGTCGATCTACCCCTATGTGCCGGAAATGATCCGTTTCTACCTGGATGAAGAACCGGTGCTACAGAACGTACCCACTTTCCAGTGCCGCAAACCCGATGAGCTGTCTCACGTCCTGGCCCACTTGCCGGAACTGGTGGTCAAGGAAACCCAGGGCTCCGGCGGCTACGGCATGCTGGTCGGCCCGGCCTCCACCGCCGCCGAGATCGAGGACTTCCGCCAGCGCATCAAGGCCCGTCCTCACGCTTACATCGCCCAACCGACCTTGAGCCTGTCCACCTGCCCGACCTTTGTCGAAAATGGCATCGCCCCACGGCATATCGACCTGCGGCCGTTTGTGCTCTCGGGCAAGGAAACCCGCCTGGTGCCCGGCGGTCTCACCCGCGTGGCGCTGAAGGAAGGCTCGTTGATCGTCAACTCGTCGCAAGGCGGCGGAACCAAGGACACCTGGGTGGTGGAGGGCTGAGTATGTTGAGTAGAACCGCCGCAGATTTGTACTGGATGTCCCGTTACCTGGAGCGTGCCGAGAACCTGGCGCGCATGCTGGAAGTCAGTTACTCGCTGTCGTTGATGCCCCAGGCCGGGCGCAGCGATGGCCTGGATGAGCTGGCCATGTCGTTGCTCAGCAGCGGCACCCTGGACAGCTACCTTGAGCGTCATAAACAGCTGGACGCCGAACGCATGCTGCATTTTTTCGCCCTCGACGAAGAAAACCCCGCCAGCATCTACAACTGTCTGCGCGCTGCACGTGGCAATGCCCACGCGGTACGCGGGCGCATCACCGCCGACATGTGGGAAAACCTCAACGCCACCTGGCTGGAAATGCGCAGCATCGCCGCCGGTGGCCTGGCGCGGCATGGCATCAGCCACTTTTGTGACTGGGTCAAGCAGCGTTCACACCTGTTCCGTGGGGCGACCTCCGGGACAATCATGCGCAACGACGCCTATCGATTTATCCGCTTGGGCACTTTTGTCGAGCGCGCGGACAACACCCTGCGTCTGCTGGATGCGCGTTACGAGATGTTTGGCGAAGAGTCGGAAGAAGTCAGCGACTTGTCGGCACGCGGTTATTACCAGTGGAGCGCCCTGCTCCGCGCGTTGTCGTCGTTTGAGGCGTATACGGAGCTGTACCCGAATGCATTGAATGCGCGGTCGGTGTCGGAGCTGCTGTTGCTGCGCAGCGATGTGCCGCGTTCGTTGCATGCGTGTATCGAAGAATTGAGCCATATCCTGGCGGATCTGCCCGGCAGTTATGGGCGCACGGCGCAGCGGTTGGCGGCGGAGTTCGAGGCGCGGCTCAGGTATACCGGGATTGACGAGATTCTGGAGGATGGTTTGCATAGCCGTCTCACGGAATTCATCGACACGGTGCGCGAGCTGGCACGGGCAATACACAGCTCATACCTGGAAGTGGTCTAAGCAGCCCCCGCTTTCCCTAGAAACCCGAGCATCAGTGCGTTGACCTGCTGCCCTTGCTCGTTCTGGATCCAGTGGCCACAGTTGAGCAGCACATGCTGCTCAAGGTGCGGCACTGACTCAGGCATGCGCTTGAGCGTGTGGGCCTCGAAGACCCCGACCGGGTCGCGGTCGCCGATCAGGAACAGCGTGGGTTGCAGCACCTGCTTGCCGGCCAGGCTTTCTGTGCGTTGCCAGTTGCGTTCGAAGTTGCGGTACCAGTTCAACGGGCCGCGAAACCCATGCTCGGCGAAGGTGTGCACGTAGACCTCCAGATCCGCCTGGGAGCACCAGTGCGGCAAGGCGCCGGGTGCCGGAACCCCCTCAAGCAACCTGGCATTCGCGGGTTTGCTTTGCAGAAACACATCCTGATCCTGCATGAACAGGCGCAAGGTACGCTCGATATCGGCGTTCAACTCCTGCTCGGCGACGCCCGGTTCCTGGAAATACAGGATGTAGTTGAAGCGGTCGGCGTACAGCTCGCGCATGATTTCAATCACCGGTCTACGGGCCCGCCCGGCAAACGGCACCGACAGCGTGATCAAGCGCGTGATCCGTTCAGGTTCGAGCAACGCCAGGTGCCAGGCCACGACCGCGCCCCAGTCATGGCCGACCATGACCACCTGCGCATGGCCAAAATGGTCCATGGCCTGCTGGATATCGCCACACAGCGTCAGCAGATCATAATCGGCGATCTCGGCCGGCGAACCTGACTGGCCGTAGCCGCGCATTTCAGGGGCAAACACCCGATAGCCCGCAGCCGCCAGCGCGGGAATCTGCTCGCGCCAGGAGTGCCAGCACTCCGGGAAGCCGTGAAGCAGCCAGATCGGCCTGCCGTCTTCGGGACCGGCGATGTGGACGCTTAACTCAATACCGTTGACGCAGATGAGTTGCTCGCTCATTGGCATGGCCTTTTCGAGGTTTTCCCCAGCGTGCGGCATTGTTTTCAACGCCACCAGCATCATTGATCGCGGGAATGCCTCATGCAACCGCCCACCAACGCGGCAACAACTGACGTACCCGCGCTTCGCCGAAGCGGTCATCGATCAACATCACCACGCCACGGTCCTGCTGGCTGCGGATGACCCTGCCCGCTGCCTGCACCACTTTCTGAATGCCGGGGTACAGGTAGGTGTAGTCGTAGCCTGAACCGAAGATCGCGCCCATGCGCAGTTTCATCTGTTCATTGACCGGGTTGAGTTGGGGCAACCCGAGGGTGGCGATGAAGGCGCCGATCAAACGGGCGCCGGGCAGGTCGATGCCTTCACCAAAGGCGCCGCCGAGCACGGCAAAGCCGACACCCTGGCTGTGTTCGGTGAATTGGTCGAGGAACGCCTGGCGCTCGGCCTCGGCCATGCCGCGTGACTGTTGCCAGAGTATGATCTGCGGGTGTCGCTCGGCCAGCAACTGCGCCACCTGCTGCAGGTAATCAAAGCTTGAGAAGAACGCCAGGTAGTTGCCAGGCTGCGCGGTGTATTGGCGGGCGATCAGTTCAACAATAGGTTCCAAAGAGGCGTGGCGATGCACGAAACGCGTGGAGACCGCATCGACGATGCGCACCTGCAATTGCTCGGCCTTGAACGGCGACTCCACATCGACCCAGGCCGTGTCCGCCGGCAAACCGAGCAAATCCGCGTAGTAATGACGGGGGCTCAGGGTCGCGGAAAACAGCACGCTGCTGCGGGCCGCAGTCAAGCGTGGGCGGATGAATTCGGCGGGCACCACGTTGCGCAGGCACAGGGTTGAGCTGCTGCGTTTGCCGCTGAGCTGGCGTTTGCTGATGTCGAAAATGAAGTGTTCGTTGAACAGCTCGGCGACTTTGGCAAATTGCAGCACCTCGAAATAGAAGGCTTGCAGGTCGCCGCTGAGCGATTCGGGATGCTCATTGAAATACTCGCCCATGCTGCTGGCGCACAGGCTCAGGGCCTGCAACAGTTTTTCCGGGCGGGCGGCATAAGCCTGGTACGGCGCGATCTGGTCCTTGTGCAGCGCGTTCCACTCACGGTTGAGGCGCTGCAAGGGTTTTTTCAAGGGCTCGGGCGCGACGTCGCGCAGGGTCTTGAGGTGGTATTGGTCGAGGCTCGCGCTGTACATCGAGCGGGCCCGTTCGACCAGGTTGTGCGCTTCGTCCACCAGCACTGCCGCGCGCCACTGGTTGAGCTGGGCCAGGCCGAACAGCATGGCGCCAAAATCGAAGTAGTAGTTGTAGTCGGCGACCACCAGGTCGGCCCAGCGCGCCATTTCCTGGCTCAGGTAATAGGGACAGACGTCATGGGCCAGGGCCACGTCGCGCAGGTTGCGCTGGTCCAGCAGGCGCACCTTGGACGCGGCGATGCGCGCGGCGGGCAAGCGATCGTAGAAACCCTTGGCCAAGGGGCAGGCGTCGCCGTGACAGGCGTTGTCCAGGTGCTCGCAGGCTTTGTCCCGCGCCACCAGCTCCAGGACGCGCAATTGCAGCTCGGGGCTGCTGGTGTGCAGCACGTGGGCGGCGTCCAGGGCGAGCTTGCGGCCCGGGGTCTTGGCGGTGAGGAAGAACAGCGTGTCCAGTCGCTGGGGCGCCAGGGCCTTGAGCAACGGGAAAATCGTGCCGATGGTCTTGCCGATGCCGGTAGGCGCCTGGGCCATCAGGCAGCGGCCGGTACTGACAGCCTTGTACACCGATTCAGCAAGCGAGCGCTGGCCAGGACGAAAACCGGCATGGGGAAACGCCAGGGCCTGCGCGGCCCTGTTGCGCGCTTCGCGGTGCGCCATTTCCTGCTGGGCCCAACCGAGGAACAGCGCGCATTGCTGGTTGAAGAACGGCTCCAGTTCGCTGGCGTGGAAGTGTTGGTTGAGCACCGTCTCGCCCTCGCCGACGATGTCGAAGTACACCAGCGCCAGGTCGATCTGCGAGAGGCCGAGTTTCTGGCACATCAACCAGCCGTACACTTTGACCTGGGCCCAATGCAGTTGCCGGTGGTTGGCGGGTTGGGCGTCGAGGTCGCCGCGATAGGTTTTCACTTCTTCCAGGCGGTTGGCGTCCGGGTCGTAGCCGTCCGCCCTGCCCCGCACCTTGAGTTGCTGGTACTCACCTTCGAGCGCCACTTCATTCTGGTAGTGCGGGCTGCGCCGCGAGGCGACGGTGCGGTGGCCGACAATGCCTTCCTGGGCGCTGGGCGACGGCGTGAAGCGCAGGTCCAGGTCACCGACCTTGGCCGTGAACTCACACAGTGCACGCACGGCAACGTTGTAACTCAAGCGGGCGCTGCCCAGCGCACATAGCAGACCGTCACCGGCATTTGGTATTCACCGCAGAACTCCAGCCAGCGCAGCTGGTTGTCTTGCAGGCGATCGCCGGGGCCCTTGACCTCGATCATGCGGTAGGTCTTCTGCGCGGGCCAGAACTGGATCAGGTCCGGCATGCCGGCGCGGTTGGCGCGGATGTCCAGCAGCAGCCGTTCAAACCAGTAGCGCAGGTGTTCGGCGGGCAGGCAGGCCAGGGCCTGCTCCAGCAGTTCTGCGCTGAGCAGGTTCCAGAACACGAAGGGCGACTGGATCCCCCATTTTTCGCTGTAGCGTTGGCGGATGGTGGTTTTGTAGCGCTCGTCCTGCAATTGTTCGAAACACGCGGCGAACAGCGGCGCGCGGCGCAGGTGAAAGTCTTCACTGTGCAGATCCGCCGGCCCACGCTGGAACGGGTGGAAAAACGAACCCGGCAGCGGCGCAAAGATCACGTCCCAGCACAACAGGCCGAACAGCGAGTTGATCAGGCCGTTTTCAACGTAGTGCACCGGCCCATCAGGCTCGCTGAGATGAGCCTGCACGCAATACTCCACCGACATCAGCGGGTCCGGTAGCGCGAGTGCCAAGTCCAGGCGCGTGACCGGCCGTGGCTTGACCTTGGGCAAGGCCGGCTCGCCCAGTTTGCGCCGCAGGCGTGGCACCACACGCAGCAAGTGCTGCTGCTCGGCGGCGCTTTCCGGGGCCTGTTGGGCGGCGTTCGCCAGGGCCATGGCTTGCACGTAGTGCTCCTGGCGCTCCAGCACACGGATCAAGCGTGAGCGGGCGCCGGGGTAGGCGCAGGCGCGATAAATCTGTTCCGCCAGCGCCAATTCGGCAGTGCGCTCGCAATATTGACCCACTTGGAACAACAGCTTGGCCCGCCGTTTTTCCAGCCAGGGATTGTCGGTGTTCAATGTGGCGACCTGAGCCAGTACCTCCTCCAGCGCCGCACCGGTTTCAAAAGCCTGCTGGCACTGGTGCAGGAACAGAAAACCCTGCACGTCATCACGGCTGCGCAAGCCACGGGATTCGGCGCAGAACTCGACTTTTTCGTAGGTGTAGATGCCCAGGTCAGCCAGCACGAACTCGGACCAGTCCTGATGCAAGTTGCCGAAGAACATCAGGCGCAGACGATCGCACAGGTCCATCACGGTGAGGCTGTACAACGTGTCGGCAAGGTCGGGGCACCAGTGGGCAAAGCAGCGATTGTCGGTGAAATGCGCCGACAACCCTTCCAGCCAATCGGTTTTTTTGGCTTTGGGTTGTTCGATCCAAGGCTTGAATGCAGCGAGAATCTCGCCTTTTTGCAGCAAGGCGAACAACGCGTCAAAGGCCAGCAGGCATTCGTCGTTAACCCAGCCCAGCTCCAGCAATGGCCCGGCAGCAGCCTGGGTGCAACCGATCTCCACATAGTTGAGCTTGCCCGCACGAAAATGCACGCCTTTGCGCATCACCATGCGCACCAATAAGGCCTGGGACGCTTGCGGCAACCTGTCAAATTGCTGAATGAAATGCTCTTCGTCCGGGTCGAGCAGATCCGCATAGCGTTGCCCCAGCCAATGCAGGACTTGGCGGAAGTTATGCAGGTAATAGAGCGGTTCTTCGAGGGGATTGGCCATGGCGCGCAGCGATCAAATACTGGTTATGCATACAGAGTGCCGTCGCAAAGGCCCGGTTGCAATCGGTAATAGATAAATGGCGCCTGCAACTTTTTACATAAAAGTGATCAGATGCTGAAGTCGATGGCGTAACATTTGTCGCCCACGGCCTCTGGCGTGGGACTTTCACGGTTAAGGTAAGGGTTATGAACATGAAGAATTTGGGTCTGCCGCTGGTTGCACTCACTTTTCTGGTATTGGCCGGTTGCGCGACGCAAACCGTAGTGACGATGCAAAATGGCACGCAGTATTTGACCAAGGACACCCCAAAAACCAAGACCGCCGACGGTTTTTACGAGTTCACCGATATCGCCGGCAAGCGTGTACGGGTCAAGGCCGACGACGTGGCCACCGTGCGCAAGGAAGACTGATTCCCAAAGCCGAAACCTATCAAATGTGGGAGGGGGCTTGCCCCCGATGGCGGTGTACCGGTCGATAAATGCGTTGGCTGCTCCACCGCAATCGGGAGCAAGCCCCCTCCCACCTTTTTCAACTGCATTCCACTCCTAGCCGATCACCACCTCGCCCAACCCTCCACTCACCCCCACCAACGTCACCGAATCCCCGCCAAAACTGATCACGGTATCCCCACCCTGCTCCCGGTAATCCACACTCCCCTGCACATCCTTGAACACCAGCTTGTCCGTCGATTGATAGCCAATCACCCGGTCTTGCCCGAAATGTCCGCTGAACAGAAAAGTGTTATGCCCGCTGTTATCACGGAGGGTGTCGTTGCCCTTCCCGCCCTCGATAAAATCCATGCCCTTCCCTCCTTGGATCAGGTCATCGCCGTCACTGCCGATGATGAAGGTATTGCCTTTGTGCGGCTCGGCATTGCGGTTGAGGTCCTGCACCCAGGTGTTGGCCCGCGCCGGGTCGGACAGGTTGGCGACAATCACGGTGGCGTCGCGGCTCATCTGCTCGTAGAACCCTGACTCGAGAATCCGTGTCATGCCATCGCCATACCCGGTGGGCAGGTGCGAGAGCCAGGTCGGCAGGTTGGCGATGGAAAACGGCAGCACGTTCCACAGCGTCGAGGCGTAGTGGTCGTTGAAGCTGACAATGTTATCGGTGGTCGACTCGTGGGGTTTGTCGTGCACGCCCAGGGACGACAGGTTGAAGGATGAGCCATCCAGCGCACGGAATACCGGGTCGTTCTCGTAGCCGATATTGAGCACCTTGTCGCCGGCACTCTGGGTCGGCGACGCGTAGGCCACGTAGTGGGCGTCCTTGTAGAAGCCGCCCCACTTGTTACCGCTCAGGTCCGCCAGACTGTTGACCGCGAGGCCCCCCAGGCTATGCCCGCTGACCAGCACGTCCTTGCCACTCAGGCCATGGGCGCTGGCGTAGTCGGCGACGTTCTTGAGCAAGCCGCCAAAGGCTTCGCCGGCGTAATTCCTCGCGTAATCCTTGGGCCCCAGCGCCGCCAGCAGATCGCTGACCAGGTCGCCGATGGAGTCGCTGATCAGGGTTTCCCGGGGTCCCGAGGTGCCGCGAAAGCCGATGCCGATTTCCAGCAGCTTGCCGGCGTCATCGTACTTGCCCAGCACCTCGACCTGGGCCGTGGTGTAGCCTGCCTTCTCGCCGAAGAACGTGCCTCGTGCATCGACCTTGCCGCCGTAGCCCAGGGTGCTGGCGCTGATCGGCGTCCAGCCGGCTTTTTGCACCGCGACCAGGGCGGCTTTCTCTGAATCCGGGTTCCACGGTAAGCCGGGGATGACGCCCTGGGAATCAGTGCTACCGAGCAATGCACCGACCAGCGTGGCCGGTAGGCCCAACCCCAGGCCATTGTGTTGGTAACCCACGGCAAAGCCGTTATCCAGGTTGTGATAGGTGTACAACGTGATCGCCATCGCATCCGCGAACAACGCCTTGGAGCCCTCGGTGCCGAGGTTTTTATAGTCAAATATACCCATGCCAGTCCTCTCTTATTGTTGTTTAACACCCAAAAATCAACGTCCAAACGCCTCATCCACCTTGGCCAGGTCGGTGTCACGCAAGTTGCCTGCGTAGTAATGCAATTTGGTCCAGGCCATCAGGTAGTCATAGCGTGCCTGGGCCAGGTCGCGCCGGGTGCTGTAGAGCTGCTGCTCGGCGTTCAGTGCATCAAGGTTGACCCGCTCACCGCCCAGGATGCTCTGCTTGGTCGACACCACCAGCGCTTCGGCCGACGCCAGGGCCTTCTGATACGCACGCAACTTGCTCGCGCCCGACAGGCAGGCGCTGAACTGCCGACGCAGCTCGATCAGGGTTTCGCGGGTCTTGCCCTCCAGCTCGTACTCGGCCTGCTCCATGGCGCGGCTGGCCTGGCGGGTGGACGCCGAGATGCCGCCACCGGCATACAGCGGCAGGCTGACTTCGACGCCGATGGTGTTGGTGTCGTAGCGCTGGTTGTAAGTGTTGCCGCTGTCGGACTCCTGCTGGCGCGAGCTGGCATACGCGGTGACCTTGGGCAGATGCCCGGCGCGGTTGCGCTCCACTTCATAGCGCGCGACTTCCAGGGCCTGGCGCTGGGAGGCCAGCGTGGGGTTGTTGCTGATCGCCAGTTCATGCCAGGTGTCGTAGTTGGCCGGGGTCAGGGCGAACGCGGCAAAGCCCTGGTTCAGCGGCGCCAGGTCGTCGATGTTGACGCTCTGTACGCCAATCAAGGCGCCCAGCTCCCGCAAGGACGCGTCCTGCTCATCCAGCGCCTGGATTTCTTCGGCCGTGGCCAGTTCGTAGCGCGATTCGGCTTCCAGAATGTCCGTGCGGGTGCCCTCGCCTTGCTGGAACAAATGCCGGTTCTGCTGGAACTGTTGCTCGAACGCCTTCTTCTTCGCACGGGCGATGTCGATCTGGTCCTGGGCAAACAACGCTTGGGTGTAATAGGTCAGCACGCGCACCAGCAGCGCCTGGCTCTTGTCACGAAAGCTTTCATCGGCGAACAGCGCCTGGGCCACGCCTTTGCGGTAGTTGGCGTAGGCCTCGTAATCAAACAACGGCTGTTGCAGGCTGAAGGTCGAGCCGTAACTGTTGTAGTTGCGGTCGTCGTGATAATTGCCGCCGCGCCCGTCCGGCAAGGTGGCCTGGGAGTTGTTGCGGCCCTTGTTGTAGTTGTACGACAGCTTGGGCAGCAGGCCGGCGCGGCCGATGGCGCGGTTTTCCAGGCCGGCGTCGCGTTCCTTGAGAGCGCCGAGGAATACCGGGTCGTTACGCAAGGCCTGTTCGTACACATCGAACGGGCCCATGGCGGCCTGGGCATTGGCGCAGGTCAACAGCAAGGCGATAAACACGTGCTTCATGTTCATTCCTCGGTCAACGCCGAGCCGGCGCGGTCGAGCAGCGGCTTGAACAGGTAATTGAGCAAGGAGCGCTCGCCGGTGCGCACGAACATCTCGGCGGGCATGCCCGGCTTGATCACCAGGCCGTGGAGTTTTTCCAGCGCGGCGTCGCTGACCGTCGTGCGCAGCACGTAATAGGGCGCGCCGGTTTTTTCATCGAGCATCTGGTCGGCGGAAATCAGGCTGACCTCACCCGGCACACGCGGTGTGCGGCTCTGGTTGAAAGCGGTGAAGAGAATATCCACTGGCAGGTGCGTGCCGACCTTGTCCACCAGGTGCACCGGCAAATGCCCTTCGACTTCCAGGCGCGTGCCCTGGGGCACGATTTCCAGCAGGGTTTCACCGGCGCGCACCACCGCGCCCTCGGTGTGCACGCTGAGGTTCACTGCAATGCCATCGGCCGGGGCGTTGATCTCGCTGTGTTGCAGGTCAAACCCGGCCGAGGTGAGCTGCTGCTCCAGAGTCAGGCTGCGCAGTTGCGCGTCGGCCAACTGGCTGCGCACTTCCTTCTGGTACTCCTCACTGTGCTGCTGCAATTTCAGCCGCGACTCAAGAATGCCCTGCTCGACGCGGCCACTTTCACCGCTGTTCTGCGCCAGGTCCTGTTGCACCTGGGACAACTGCCGCTGGTACTCCATCAACCGGTTGCGCGGGATGTAGCCGTTGTCGGCCAAGGGTTGCAGGTTGCTCAGTTGGTCGCGCAGGGATTGGGCCTGGGCGGTCAGATCGCTGCGCGCACGTCGCATGCCGCCCAATTGCGCGGAGGCACCGTCGATGTTGGCACGGATGCCGGCTTGCTCACGGGCAAAGGCTTCGCGACGGCTGCTGAACAGTTGGCGCTGGCCTTCCAGCACCAACGCCAGGGCCGGGTCGGGATTGGCGCTCAGCTCAGCGGGAAAGCGGATGCTGGCGTTGTTGTCACGCTCGCTCTGCCAGCGCGCCACGCTGGCCCAGGCCATGCGGTACTGGGCTTGCAGGGACTGCACGTCGGCCTGGTGCTGGGTCTTGTCGAGGCGAAACAGCGGCTGGCCCTGTTTCACATGCTCGCCCTCCTTCACCAGAATCCGGCTGACCACGCCGGGGCTTAAGGTTTGCACCGCCTTGCGCTTGCCCGACACCACGACCGTGCCTTGTACCGGAATGCCCTGGTCCAGCGGCGCCAGGCTGGCCCACAGGAAAAACCCGCCGGCACCGACCAGCGTCAGCAGCCAGCCCATGCGCACGAAAAACCGGGCGTCGTGCTCTTTGAAACGGGGTTCAACAGTGATGCTGCTCATGCGCCTGGGTTCCTTCCGGCCTGATACTGACGACTGAAACTCACGCCGGGTTTCTCCTTCGGCGCTTCCTGCTGACCGGACAACGCGCGCAGCACGTCTTGGCTGGGCCCGAAGGCTTGCAAATGCCCGTCGTTGAGTACCAACAGCTTGTCGGCTTGGGCCAACGCCGAAGAACGGTGGGTCACCAGCACCACGCTGCTGCCCTGGGCTTTCATCTGCACGATGGCGCTGGCCAAGGCGGCTTCACCGACCGTATCGAGGTTGGAATTGGGCTCATCCAGCACGATCAGGCGTGGCCCGCCATACAGCGCGCGTGCCAGAGCTACCCGTTGTTTCTGGCCGCCGGACAGGCCGCCGCCGTTGTCGCCCAGTACCGTGTCGTAGCCCTGCGGCAAGCGCAGGATCAGTTCATGCACGCCAGCCTGCTGCGCGGCACGCACCACCTGATCGGGGTCGGCTTCGCGAAAGCGCGCGATGTTGTCGGCAATGCTGCCGCTGAACAGCTCGATGTCCTGGGGCAGGTAACCGATGTGCGGGCCGAGGTCGTCGCGGTCCCAGCGGTGAATGTCCGCGCCATCCAGGCGTACGGTGCCCGCCAGCGTCGGCCACACCCCCACCAGCACACGCGCCAGGGTGGATTTGCCGGAGCCCGACGCACCCAGCACACCGAGCACTTCACCAGCCCCCAGATTGAAGCTGACTTGATGCAGGGTCGCCACGCGCCGCCCCGGCGGGCCGGCAGTGACCTGTTCGAAACTCACCTGCCCTTTGGGCGCCGGCAGCTTCATCTGCTCCACGTCCGGTGGAAACTCGCGCAGTAAGTCATCCAGCCGCTGGTAGGCCAATTTGGCCGAACTCCATTGCTTCCATACCGCAATCAACTGGTCGATGGGGCTCAGTACCCGGCCCATCAGGATGGAGCCGGCGATCATCATCCCGGCGGTCATATCGCCCTTGATCACCAACAGCGCCCCCAGCCCCAGCACCAACGATTGCAGGCACAGGCGCAGGGATTTGCTCAGGGAGGTGATCACCGAGCCGGTATCGCTGGCGGTGTTCTGCAAGCCGAGAAACTGCGAATGCACGGCAAACCAGCGCGTGCGCAACGCGCCCAGCATGCCCATGGCCTGGATGGTCTCGGCGTTGTGCAAATGGCTGGTGGCCAGTTGCGTGGATTGCTGGGAGTAACCGCTGGCCTCGCCCAACGGCTTTTTTGTCAGGTATTCATTCAGGCACGCCAGGCCGATCAGCAGCACGGCACCGGCCGTGGCCAACACGCCCAGCCACACGTTGAACAGGAAAATCACAAACAGGTAGAGGGGGAACCACGGCGCATCGAAAAATGCGAACAGCGCAGGCCCCGTGATGAATTGGCGGATATGCGTCAAATCGCCCAGGGATTGCCCGGCATGCCCCTGGCCGCGTTGCAGGTTGCGTTCAAACGCGGCCTTGTAGACGCGCAAGTTGAAGCGCCGCTCCAACTGGCTGCCAATACGGATCACGATAAAACTGCGGATCACCTCCAGCAGGCCAATAAAGGCAAAGAAGCCCACGACCATCAGCGTCAACATCACCAGGGTGGTTTCATTCTGGGAGGACAGCACGCGGTCATACACTTGCAGCATGTAAATCGACGGCACCAGCATCAGCAGGTTAATCAAGGCGGTAAAACAACCGACGCTGATCAAAATGCTCTTGTATTCAACCAGCGCCTTGAATAACGGCGCGACGGCATGGGACTTCGCCATGGTTTCTAATCTTCCTTGAAGCAAATTGCGCGCAATAGTTGCCCCGACCCCAAATGACGGAGCGGTCAACTAATAAAATCAAGTGATCGGTTTAAAACGGCAACTAAGGTGTGCGTTGCAATACCACTTCAAGGCCGGTGGGCGTGCGTCCTTTATATTCGCCTTCTTTTTGCCGGTTAAGGTGGGTAATGCCACTGCCTTCGGCGTTCATCAGCCAGATGCCGTCCGGCGTTGGCGTCCAGGTCAGGGGCTTGGTGCCCAACCATTGTTCGACACACGCCACGTCGCCGCCCAACGCGTTGGCCTGCTCCAACAGGTCCAGCGCACACACCTGGTCCTGCTGGTGCAACTGCCAATGCCCGGCCAACTGGGCGGTGGTGGGTAATACAAGACTGCTCGCCATTGCGTGGGCTCCTGCCGACACGAACATCACCTGCAATACGCAGGCGATCCTATTGAAAAAACGCTGCATCTTCATGCTCCATCCGTAAAGCGCGGCGCCGAAGCGCCGCGCCCGTGCATCACGCCACGATGTCGCTGACAGCAGCCTGGCCAACGGTGGTGACGAGGAAGTCCGCCACGCCGTGACCGGAGAAGTCCACTGCCAAGGTGCCCAGGTTGGTGCCTGCGGCGTAGGTCAGTACCGCATCGCCGGCATGCCCGGTGAAGGCATTGACGAAGGTCAGGCCTGCACCCTTGGTGATGCCGGACAGGTCGATCTTGTCCGAACCCGAGGTAAAGTCAAAGATCTTGTCATACGCCCCAGGCTTGGAGTCGGAACTGGCACCGAACACAAAGGTGTCGTTGCCCGCGCCGCCCCACAGTTGGTCCGCACCGCCACCGCCGTAGATGAGGTCGTTGCCGGCGCCACCTTTGATGATGTTGGCCGCGTTGTTCCCGATGATCAGGTCATTGCCTGCGCCACCGAAGGCGTTCTCGATGGTCACGCCCTTGGCGATGGACACGTTGCCCACCAGGCCGCCAACGTCGGAGAATGAGGCTTCATTGAGGTTGATCTTCTGGTTCTGGGTGAAGCCGGAGAAGTCCAGGGTGTCGTTGCCACCACCGTCCCACACCGAGAACACCAGCTTGTCGGCATTCGACTTGGCGCTGAGGAAATCACGCCCGGTGTTGGAGTTGAAGCCGTAGGTGGTGTCACCGGCGCGGGTGTTGTAGTTGGCGCCGTAGAGCTTCTGGATCGCCGCGATGTCGTCGATCAGCGGGCCGGACGCGTAGGCCTCGACCCCGCCTTTGCTGAAGTTCTGGTTGGTGTTGCTTTCGCTCCAGTAACTCATGAGGCTGTAGCCGCGCGTGTCCTGTCCATAGGTCGCGTCGTTGTAGGTTGGGGCGCCTTCTCCGGCGTTGTAGTCGCCAGGGTGGGCCAGGCCCAAGGTATGACCGATTTCGTGGGTCAGGGTCTGCCGGCCGTAGTTGTTCAGGTCCGGGGTTTTGTTCGGCGTGTAGCTGTTGTTGGTCAGGTACCACGACGTGCCGTCGTAGCCTGCACCGGTGCCGGGCAGGTAGGCGAAGGCCGCCGCGCCGTCCTGGCCGCCGCTGTAGTTGCCGAACGTCATGTGGGCGTCACCGCCACTGGCTTTCTCGGTGAAGGTGATGTTGGCCACGTCCGCCCAGGACTGCATGGCCAGTACGGCCTGTGCTTTCTGCTGTGCGTTGAACTGGCTGAAACCCGAGATGCCATGTTTGTTCATGGTGCTCGAAGAGGCCGAGGTCAGGAACGTGTAGGTCAGGTCGATCTTGCCGTTGCCGTCAAAGTCCCGGTACGCGGCGCCGTCGCGCAGCAGCTGGGTGGCTGCCTGGTCAACGGTGTAGGAGGGTTTGCCATTGATCGTGAGGTTGCCGCCACGGTCATACAGATGGCTGAAGCTATCGATTTGCGAGTAAGCGGTGCTGGCTTGCGCCGCCGACACGATAGCCTTGTCTTTTACTTTTGACATAAACGTACTTCCTTGTTTGCAAGTGCTTCAGTCTTTGATCGATAGGCACCCCGCGGGCGAGATCGTCCTATCACTCGCCTCTTTTGAAGGCGTAAGAAAACTGACACAACTTGAAATCTTTCGTCTACATCTTTTCCAGCATTAGATTCGGGCGCGCAAACAACTTAAGTAATTTGCGCGCCGTGTTTGTTGGGCGGGGTTGACTTTGTCCGACAAAAACAACCTTGGGTTATTTAAATATTAAATAGCGCTAACGCGGCCTAAGTTGTCCGGCGCTGTTAATAATTGGATCCATTATATTGCCAGGGTGTCATTAGCAACATTAAACGGCCATTACTTGTATTAATAACTTCGCGTGCCCCCTATTACCGGGACACCCTCCAGCCTGTTGTGTGTAATACCGACAACAGCGTGTCACCGCTCAGGCCGGGTACCAGCACACCTTGATCGGTGAGCATGTCCTCTCCGGCCAGGATCGCATTGATGATTGCCTCTTCCACAGCCTCGGCCGCGGCGCTGAACAGCGGCGAAATATGGTCGTTGTTGACCATCTGCAACGCGCTGCTGAAAGGCCGGCCCTTACGTCCGTAATCCGCCGGTGGCAAATCCTGGTTGCCGGTGGCAAAGGCCAGGAACAGGTCACCGCTGGAATCCTCGGTACCGCCGCCGGTACGCGCGATACCGATCGACGCGCGTTGCGCCAGGCGCTGGCATTGGTGCGGCAACAGCGGCGCGTCGGTGGCGAGGATCACCACGATCGAGCCCATGCCCGGCGTGCCTTGCTCGGCGAAGGGCGACGGAATGTCCATCAACCGACGCCCCACCGGGTAGCCATCCACCCGCAGTTCCTGGCGCTTGCCATGGTTGGCCTGCACCAGCACGCCGACGGTCCAACCGCCCTGCTCCGCCGATAAGCGCCGCGATGCGGTGCCGATGCCGCCCTTGAACTCATGGCAGATCATGCCGGTGCCGCCCCCGACCGCGCCTTCCTGCACCGGACCGGTGGCGGCGTTGTCCACGGCTTCGCGCACATGCTCGGGGCCCACGTGCTGACCCCAGATATCGTTGAGCAGGCCGTCATAGGTCTCCATCACCACCGGCATGCACCAGTACACCGCCGGGTCCGCCAGGCGCTCGCGCTCCAGGGCGATCAGGCTGTCGCGCACCATGCCGATGCTGTGGGTATTGGTGATGGCCAGCGGCGTGGTCAGCAACCCCGCCTCGCTGACCCATTCAAGGCCGGTGGCATCACCGTTGCCATTGAGCACGTGGTACCCGGCAAAGCACGGTTGCTGGCGTGCCTCCCCTGCACGCGGCTGGATCACGCTGACGCCGGTGCGCACGTGCTTGCCATCGATACGTGTGTTCAGCGTGCTGTGGCCAACTCGCACACCGGGCACATCGGTGATGGCGTTCCATTTTCCAGGCGTGCCCAGCCCTAACGTAACCCCCAATTGACGTGCGCGCATAACCACTCCTTACAGTTTCTGGAAGACCGGACTCGACCGGCCACTGATGCAATACAGGATCACCGACAGCGCCAGCAGGCCGATGATGATCATGATGTCCCGCACCGAAGCGGCGGCCACCAGGGTGACCAACAGGTAACCGGCGCCGAGTACCGCGAGCACCGCCGGCAACGGCCACAGCGGCATGTGATAGGGATGCTCGCGATCACGCAGCAATACCCGGCTCATCAAGGCGCTCAACGCCACCATCAGGTACACCAACATGATCAGCAGCACGCTGAACGAGGTCAGGTCGGCCAGGTTGGAGCTGAAACTCAGCAGCGCCGAAGGAATCGCCAGGAACAGCGTAGCCAACCAAGGCGAATCCCAGCGTGGGTGAATGCGTGTGAACAGCGTGTTGATGCTCGGCGTCCACAGCGCATCGCGCCCGCTGCTGAACACCACGCGGCCGATCTGGATCACGATCGCCACAATCGCGTTGAACACCGACAGGAAGATCCCGGCGCTGACCAGCCGTGATAAGGTTTCATTGCCATGGCTGCTCAACAGGTAGCCGATGGGGTCCGGGCTGCTGATCATCGCGCTCAGGGACGGTGCGCCGATCAACAGTGCGGTGATTGGCACCAGCTCGATGATCACCACCAACCCCAGTGACCACAGCACCGCCTTGTGCACGCCTTTGCCGCCGCATTTCATGTCTTCGGCCAGCAACACCGCCGGGCCATAGCCGTTATAGGAAAACAGGCCGATACCCACCGCGCCGATCACCAGGGCCCACGGCGCCAGGTGCAGCACGCCGTTTTCGACGATCTGCGGTTGGAACAGCACGCTGGCCGGTTGCACCGGGTTGCCGAAGCCGATCACCACGATCACCAGCAACGCGGCGATTTCCAGCAACAGGCAGGTACCGGTGATCCAGGCATTGAGTTTGATATTGAGGATGCCCAGGGCGTAACTGCACACGACGATCACCAAGGCGACGGTCTGCGAGTCGAACCGGGTGCCGAGGGCGTTATTCAGGTAGGTCGCCGCGCCGGTGGCCAGTACCGGTGGGATAAACAGCAACATCACCAGCACCGTCAGAAACGTCGCATAGCCCGCCATGCCACCGAACACGCGCTTGGCGTACACATACTCACCCCCTGCGCTGTTGTGGGCGCGGCCGAGTTCGGCGTAACAAAAGGCAAACATCAGTGCGAGCAACCCGGCCATCACAAACGCCAGGAACACGCCGCTGCCGGCCTGCTGGATGGCAAAGGGCGCGATCACGAATACGGAACTGGCCGGCGTCACCGCCGACACGGTGATGGCCACTACATCGAAGACACTCAAGGTGGGTTTCAGCACGCTGTTGGGCGTGGGGGAAGTGCTCATATCGTTATCCTCTTTCGTTGTTCTTGGTGTGAGGCAGATACGAAAAGTCTGAGAGTCACGGGATATGTTTCCCGCTCAATGATGGCGAAGATAAACATTGGGCCTATGCCCGCCAATTCCCCTATTGGCGTACTCCCCTTGACGCGACCCGGCAAAAGCCGAACCCTTGCCCGATCTTTTGCTGGCGGGAGCCTGTCACATGAGCCTGTTTCGGGAGGTTGGGATGCACGCCGGCCTGGGCCGCACCGTCGCACACATCGGCACCGAGCGTTTCTGGAAACAGCTGGTGCTGCTGTTGCACCAGTGCCTGCCTTTCGATAACGCCCTGGCGATCTTCTACCCCTTGGAAGGACCGCCCCAGGCCCTGGAAGAATACGACGCCCAACCCAGCAGCAAACCGGCGTCGATGCTGGTGTACCTCAATGGCTTGTATTTGCTCGACCCGTTTTTCCAGGCGTGTCGTGAGGGTTACGCCAGCGGCGTGTACCGCCTGGAGGAAGTGGCGCCGGATCATTTCCGCCAGAGTGAGTACTTCCTCAATTACTTCCACGACAACGTGCTGGAGGACGAGGTGCAATTGATTCTGCAATTGCCCGGCGCGGGGACGTTGTCGCTGTCATTGGGCAGGCAGCGGCGCTTCAGTGTTGAAGAGACCGGGCTGATGACAACCATGGCCGCCTGGGTATTACCGCTGATGCAACAGCACTGGCAGCAAAGCACCCAGCGAGCACCGGCGATGGACAGCCAGATCAGGGATGCATTGAGCCAGTTCGGCTGTGGCGTGCTCTCGGACCGCGAACTGGAAATCGCCCGCCTGGTGCTGCGCGGGTTCTCGTCCAAGGCCATGGCCGAACGCCTGAGTATCTCGCCGGACACCGTGAAAGTGCACCGTCGGCACTTGTACGCGAAGCTGGATATCTCGTCACAGCCGGAGCTGTTTTCGTTGTTTATCCAGTCGTTGGGGCATGATCTGGAGAATCCCTAACCCGTTTGTGGGCCGGTAGGTCGAACGGGGTTGGTGTGGTGAGTGGGCTTGGTGTGGTGAGCGGGCTTGGTGTAGTGATCCGGCTTGGTGTGGTGAATGGGCTTCGTGTGGTGAGCGGGCTTGCCCCGCGCTGGGCTGCGAAGCAGCCCCAAGGCCAAGCACCGCGGTTTATCTGGATAACCGCGGCGACCTTATTGGGGCCGCTTCGCGCCCCAGCGCGGGGCAAGCCCGCTCACCACACCAAACGGGCTCACCACAACAAGCCCACTCACCACAACAAGCGGGCTCACCCCAACAGCGGTCCGTTTACATCAGGCCTCAGCGGCCGGTGCGAATGGTGTTCCACACCCGCGTGCGCACGCGGTCGATATTCAGTGGCATGGCTTCCAGTGCGAACAGCTTGCCCATCATCTCGGGGCTTGGGTAGATCTTGGTGTCGGCCTTGATCGCCGGGTCTACCAGGCTGTCGGCGGCCTGGTTGCCGTTGGCGTAGTGCACGTAGTTGGTGATGTCGGCCATCACTTCCGGGCGCAGCAGGTAGTTCATGAACGCATAGCCGGCTTTCTCATTAGGCGCGTCGGCAGGCATGGCCACCATGTCGAACCAGATGGCGGCGCCTTCCTTGGGAATGTTGTAGCCGATGTTCACGCCATTCTTGGCTTCCTTGGCACGGCTTTCAGCCTGCAGGATGTCGCCGGAGAAGCCGACCGCCACGCAGATGTCGCCGTTGGCCAGGTCTGCGGTGTATTTCGAGGAGTGGAAGTACGCCACGTAGGGTCGCACGTTCATCAACAGGTCTTGCGCCTTCTTATAATCCTCAGCCTTTTTGCTGTGGTGCGGCAAACCCAGGTAGTTGAGTGCGGCCGGTAACAGTTCGGGGCCGTTATCCAGAATCGCCACCCCGCACTTCTGCAGCTTGGCCATGTTCTCGGGCTTGAAGATTAAGTCCCAGGAATCGACAGGCGCGTTGTCGCCCAGTACCGCCTTGACCTTGTCGATGTTGTAGCCAATGCCGGTGCTGCCCCACAGGTACGGGAAGCCATGGGCATTGCCAGGATCATTGTTCTCCAGGGCGTTGAGCAGCACCGGGTTGA
Source organism: Pseudomonas sp. QC2 (assembly GCF_002859085.1). Taxonomy (NCBI): domain Bacteria; kingdom Pseudomonadati; phylum Pseudomonadota; class Gammaproteobacteria; order Pseudomonadales; family Pseudomonadaceae; genus Pseudomonas; species Pseudomonas sp. QC2. Next base: position 67,609 of record NZ_PKKS01000022.1, on the reverse strand, counting down.
GGTTCTTCCAGTTGGGTAACTGGCGCTTGTCGAGCTTCTTCAATGCGCCGCCCTGGATCTGCCGGGCCATGAAATGGTTCGACGGGAAGACCACGTCGTAGCCGGATTTACCGGTCATCAACTTGCCATCGAGGGTTTCATTGCTGTCGTACACGTCGTAGGTGAAACCGATGCCGGTTTCTTTCTGGAAGTTCTGGGTGGTGTCCGGTGCAATGTAGTCCGACCAGTTGTAGATTTTCACCGTCTCGGCGGCCTGGCTGACAGAGGCCACCAACATCAAGGGCAACAGGGCAATGGCTTTCATGGTTCGATTTCCTGGCGGTTTTAGGGCTGTTTTTATGGCAGGCGATCAAGGATCAAAGCGTTACAGAATCAATACGTAGGTCTTGCGCACGGTCTCCTGGATGTCCCAGATGCCGGTGCTGTTGGCCGGCAACATCAGTGCATCGCCGGCTTGTATGTGGACAATTTCACCGTTGTCCGGGGTGAAGGTGCAGCGGCCCTGGATAAAGTGGCAAAACTCCTGGGAGTTGATCTGCCGACGCCAGCGCCCTGGGGTGCATTCCCAGATGCCGGTCTCGACGCCGTCGCTGCGCTCGACACTCAGGGTCGAGGCCACGGCGATGGGCTCACCCAGGGGCACCGCGACGGGCGACGAGTCCGGCAGGTGGGCGTTCAGCGTGTCTTTGAATTGAGTGATGCTCATGGGTTTTCCCGTGTGAGTGAAACGTCTTAGTGCATGAAGCCTTCCATGAACCCGGCCACGCCGGTCGCCAGCTTGCGGCGCCAAGGGGCGGTAGTGGGGTCAGCCAACACCTGGTCTTCGTGGACAAAACTGCGAATGATCGCGTTGTAGCCCAGCCAGCGGCAGGGCTCGGGCTCCCAGGGTTTGAGCGCTTCCAGGCCGCGTTCGCGAATCACCCAGGGCTGGTGAACCCGCGGGGTGTCGTGGCCCAGGATCAGGTCGGCCAGGGTGCGGCCGCCCAGGTGGGAGGCGCCGACGCCCTCCCCGCCATACCCCCCGGACAGCGCAATGCCGGTCTTGTGATCGCAAAGCATGTGCGGGCGGAACTGGCGCGACATGCCGAGGTTGCCGCCCCAGGAATGGGTAATCCGCACGTTCTTGAGCTGGGGGAAAAGCTCACCGAACAGGTAGCGACGCAGTTCCACCTCGCTGTCGGTCAAGTCGAAGTTGTGGCGCAGTTTCCCGGCGAACTGGTAGCCGCCGCGCGCACCGAACACCAGGCGGTTGTCCGCCGTGCGCTGGCCGTAGGTGACCTGGCGACTGCTTTCGCCAAAGGCCTGGCCGTGGCTCAGGCCGATCTCATCCCAGGTACTGGCCGGCAAGGGCTCCGTGGCGACGATCAGGCTTTGCACCGGCAGTTGGTAGCGACCCAGCAGTGGCAAGGTGTTGGCGTAGCCCTCCACCGCCGGCACCACCCAGGCGGCCCGGACACTGGCCTTGGCGGTGCGCAGGCTGCCGGACTGCCAGTGGGAAACCGGGCTGTTTTCGTAAAGGGTCACGCCCAGGCGCTCAACCACCCGCGCCAGGCCGCGCACCAGCTTGGCCGGGTTGATGGTCGCGACGTGGGGCGCATAAATGCCGCCGTAGGGCTTGGCGATGCGGACCTGTTCGGCCAGTTGCTGCGGGCCGAGCCAGCGGTAGTCGGCTTCGGTCAGGCCCTGAGCGTAGAGTGTGTCCAGATAGCGGCGCAGGCTGCCTTCCTGCTCGGGGTAACGCGCCGCGCAGTATAGGGCGCCGCCCTTGCGGTAATCGCAGTCGATGTCTTCACGCGCCAGCACTTGGGCGACTTCGTCAGGGATGGCGTGCAACAGGTCAAACGAGGCGCGCCGTTGTTCAGGGTTCAAGCCGGCGAGCAAGCGGTCCTCACCCAGCAGGTTGCCCATCAGCCAGCCACCGTTGCGGCCGGAGGCGCCGAAACCGGCAGTCTGCGCTTCGACGATGGCGATTTTCAGCTCAGGGGCCTGGCGTTTCAGGTAGTAAGCGGTCCACAGCCCGGTGTAACCGGCGCCGATAATGGCCACGTCGACGTCCAGGTCATGCTCCAGGGCGGGCCGCGCGTGCAGCGGGTCGTCCAGTTGGTCCATCCATAAACTGATAGTGCGCCATGCCGGCATGCCAGGTTCCCCTACCTCGTTTCGATAGGGGCGATCCTAGAGCGCGGCGTTAAGGACTGTCTTGCGCGCGTGCACGCAGGGAAATTTGTTTGACGTAGGCCTTGGGCGATTGGCCTGTGTGCTGGCGGAAGGCGCTGTAGAACGCCGACAGCGAGTTGAAGCCGGCGGCAAACGCCAGGTCGTCAACCTTGATCGGCGCAGTGGCCCTGTCCAATGCGGCCAGCAAATGCTGGAGCCTCGCCTGGTTCACATAGCGATAGAAGCTTTGTCCCAGCACTTGGTTCAGCAGGTAGGAAATCTGATTGCGGCTGTAGCCACACTCCTTGGCAACCCGCTGCAGATCCAATTCAGGGTCCAGGTAGGGTTGCTTGTGTTCGAAATACTGCTGCAGGTCATTGGCCATATGCCCCAATTGCTGGGGCGACAGGCCCAGGCGGCTGACCGAAGGCCGCGCAGCCTGGGCCGGCTGCTCATGCACCAGGGAGGCGTATTCGTTGACCCGCCAGATCAACCCGTCGCGCACGGTGATGGCCTCGCTGGTACGGAACGACACCAGGCCCTGGCCGCCGCGCAAGGTAATGCGGTACTGGATGAACGCGGTATCGCCGTCGGCGCGGATGCGGTCGGTGTGCTCGATCGCCTCATCGGCCTCGCGGGGCATGCTGGCTTGCAGGTAGTCGCGCAATTCGGCGGAACCGACGACACGGTTCTGGAAAAAGTCGTGGTACTGGATGTCCGGGTGGTAGTAGGACATCACGCCTTCCAAGTCCCGATGGCGCCAACACAGGTGGTGGCGCAGCACCAACTCACGCGTGGCTTGGGATTGCTGGGAGTCATCGTCTGGGGCGATGTGTGGCATGGAAGGCTCGAAGGCGGTTAAACAACCGTGGAGATTGCCGAATTTTGCCGGAGCCTTCAACGGCTTATTGGCCCCTCAAGGATGATGGCCTTTTGCTAAAATGTACGCAGGTCATGACCCACATCAACCCAAGTGGAAACAACCGCTGAACGGGGTCAAAAAATTCACGTTCCGGTCTCGAACGAATGCTATTTTTAAGTTCTTCGATGCCACGACCAGTGAAGGTCATGGCCCCCTGCCGCGAGCTAAAGGAAGCGCTCAATGAACAAGGTGGGCAACATGAACAAAGTGACGTTCCCCAACGCCTGCCAGCTGATGCGCTGGCATTTTCATCCGATGGGTTTTGAAGCCAGCATGGACGCGCCCGGCAGTATGATCGCCCGCCTGTTCGACCGCGCCAGTGGCGAGACACTGATTGCCATCGCGGGCATCCCCTGCGCCACGGTGATGAACGCGGCTGACGTAGAGCGGATTATCGAAGCGGTGGAGGATGAGTTGGAGTCGTTTGTACCGCCGCTGTCATTGCGGGCCTGAATTCAATCGTTCAAACAACACATATCTGCTCTGGGAGGGGGCCAGCCCCCTCCCACCGTTGAATGCCATTCACTCGCTAGCCGCGTTGATCATCAAAGAACGCTTTCCTGCCATCCACCCGCTCCGACGCCTTGGGCACGTTCACCGCCTGGCCTTCGGGCTTCTCCACATACCAATAGCAATGGCTCACCGCGCGGGTAATGCCCACGTAGGCCAGGCGCAGCACTTCGTCTTTTTGCGCCGTGTCATACGGCTCGCTGTCGCCGTCCTTGCCCAGGCCAGCCATGCGGTACACCTGGTTCTTGTAGGGCGAGCTGGTCACGTGCTGGCAATCCCCAAGCAAAAACACCGCGTCAGCCTGCAGGCCCTTGGCACTGTGATAGGTCAGTTGCTTGAGCCTGCGCGCCGGTGGCGGCAAGCTAGAATCCAGATTAACAACAGACTGAATATGCTCTTGAATCAGTAGCTTATCGCTGCTTTTTCGATAAAGCATTAATACCGATTCGCCGCGCTGGTAATGCTCCGCCAACTGCCGTCCCAATGCCGCATCGTCCCGCTCCAGTACCTTGACCGGCACCAGTGCCTTGGGCGCCCCGCTGGCCTTGGCCTTCTTGCCAGGAATAGCCGGTGCGGCCCGCACGATATGCTCGGCGGCATCGATGATGTGCTGATGGCTGCGGTAGTTCTCACCCAGCATCACGCGGGTGGTGGCGGGTGACGGAAATTCCTGATTGAACGCCATGAAGTATTTGGGCGAACTCCCGCGCCAACCGTAGATCGACTGCCAGTCATCCCCCACGCACAGCAGCGACGACCGCTGGGCGCCGCGACCGACGTGCATGGCCGGGCCACGGCTGCGGATCTCACGCAGGCTGGCGCGTAGCCATGAGACGATCTGCGGCGAAACGTCCTGGAATTCATCGATCATCAGGTGCGACAGCGGCCGCAACAGTGGATCGCTGAGCAGCTTGAGATTTTCCGGGGTATTTTCGCCGAACAGTGAAAACATGCGGTTATACGTCATGATCGGCGGCGATTGGTCCAGCAGGTGATCTTCCAAGGCTTTCCAGAAGATGCTCAGGGCTTCGAAGAAATAGCGGTCCGGGTCATCCTTGGCGAAGCTCATCTGCCCAACTGCCGTGGGCACATCCAGCCCCAGGTTCTCGATAAACCCGGCCGCCGTCACAAAACTGTCCAGCAACGGCGCCGAGGCCAACTCGCCTTTGACCTTGTAATCAAAGCCTGGCCCGGCAGTGGCATCCCCAGCCAGACTGCTCAAAAGCCGCTTCGAAGATTCGTAACTATCCAGCCATATCAATGGCTTACGACAGAAAGCTTGAAACAATGTGCGCTTAACTGCCCATTCTGCCCGTACGGACAGTTTTGAGTTGGGCCGGTTGATCTGGGCGTTTTCCCGTGAATCGAAGCCCAGCACCACCCAGGCGTCCAATTCGGGAATATAGCCATGGCAGTGAAACTGCGCGCCATTGATCTCCAGGGTCCGGCGATTGGGCTCAATGCCCTTGATCGGCCAGGCGCCCGCACGAAACCACAAATCTTCGATCACATCGCAGAGCTCTTCGTCGCGCTTGGCCGCCAGCTCGGTCACCGCCACCCGTTTTTGCACATCGGGGTGATCGCGCTCCAGCTCCTTGAGCTGCAGGCCATGGCGCGCCAGCGGCGCAATCAGTTCACGAAAGCGCGTGTGCTGCCCGTGCAGCCGGTGATAGCAGGCATTCATTTGTTGGCGCTGGGCTTCGTTGATGCGCAGGTCGAACGGGTTGCTGTCAGCGTCTTCAAAACCGGTGTTCAGGTTCTCGAACGCTTGCAGACGCTCAAAGCCCGGCAGGCTACGCACCATGGGCAGGATGCGCGAGTGAAAGGTACGCACCACGCCCTGCGCTTCTTTCATATCAATGGGTTGGCCCCACACACTGAAAATCTGCATGAGCTTGCTGATGAAGTCTTTGCGTGACTCACGGGTAAAGGTCACCACTGTCATCGAGCTCAGCTCAAAGCCCAGGTAATGGGTCAGCAGCAAAATACGCAGCACCAACGACGTTGATTTACCCGCACCGGCTCCGGCAATCACGGATGTAGAGGGCGTATCGCTGAAAATCATCTTCCATTGCGCCGTGCTCGGCTGGGCGTGGACCGGTAGCAATCGCGCGACGTCAGCCTTGATGCGCTTTTTCAGCTCTGCGGTGAGGGGCAGGCGCCAATCATCGAACAGGCTGTCATCCACCCCCGGCGCACGGTGCTCCTCCGGGCGGAAGTCACGGATCAGCAGAACCTGCCGGCCCTGCTCGAGGCCGTCGGCCTTACCTTCGCGATAGCCGTACTCTACGCCCGCCTCGTGCCCGCTGCGAAAACCGTCAGCCTGCCCGTGCAACCAGGAAAACCGGTGCTGGGCGCGCAAACGGGTCAGGCCATGGCCGAATAGGCGCGCGGCCAGGCGTTTGAACAGAGGCATCTCGGCCAGGGGGCGCAGTTCGGGAGGAAGATCAGGCTTTTGTTGCGACACACGGACTCCTGCGATGAGTTGGGTTTTTGCAAGTGCGCCATGGTCGCCGGAATCGACGCTCAGTTCCAGCCAATTGCTTTGCTGTCATGCAGTTAGGCGATGAACTGAAAGTCAAAACGCCATCAACCAATCTAATCCACTGATAGGAATTAGGCATTTTTTACGCTTTTTATCGATCATGACCTGCCGGATCATAGGCGCCATCAACAGGAGACGATCATGCTTGAACTTCGACCTTTCACATCCTTGGGCGGCGCCCATCATGGCTGGCTTGACGCCCATCACCATTTCTCATTCGCCGAATACCACGACCCCAAGCGCATGCACTGGGGCAACCTGCGGGTCTGGAACGACGACATCATCGCCCCCGGCACCGGTTTCCCGCAGCACGCTCACCGCGATATGGAGATCATCACCTACGTACGTGAAGGTGCTATCAGCCACGCCGACAACCTCGGCAATAAAGGCCGCACCGAGGCCGGTGATGTGCAGGTGATGAGCGCAGGCACGGGGATCGCCCACAGCGAGTACAACCTGGAAGCGGCGCCGACCAAGATCTTCCAGATCTGGATCATTCCAAACGAAGCCGGGCTCCCGCCCGCCTGGGGCGCCAAGCCGTTTCCGAAAGGCGATCGCGAAGGTTTTGTGACCCTGGCCAGCGGCAAGGCCGGGGACAGCGAGAGCCTGCGCATTCGTGCGGATGCACGCTTGGTGGCAGCGAACCTGAAAGCGGGGGAAAGTGCTGAATACCGGCTGGACAGCGGGCGCCGTGCCTACCTGGTGCCGGCGACCGGTGTGATTGAAGTCAATGGCTTGCGTGCACAAGCTCGAGACGGTGTTGCGGTGGAGGATGAGCAGGTGTTGCGGGTGACGGCGATTGAAGACAGCGAGATTGTCCTAGTCGACTTGGCCTGACCTTGTAGGGGCCGGCTTTTGTGGCGAGGGAGCTTGCTCCCGCTGGGGTGCGAAGCGCCCCCAAAAGCCGACTCCAGTTGCGCTGTCGAGCGGGAGCAAGCTCCCTCGCCACAAAAAACCGCCCCCCGCCATTGTATACAGCGGGTTTCAGTTAGCGCTGATAGCGCCGTCTACCAGCACCTGCGCCTCTTCCACCAACTGCTTGAGGTGATCTTCGCCAATGAAGCTCTCGGCGTAGATCTTGTAGATATCCTCGGTCCCCGACGGCCGTGCGGCAAACCAGCCGTTTTCGGTCATCACCTTCAACCCGCCGATTGCCTGGTTGTTGCCCGGCGCGTGGCTGAGTATCTGCTGGATGCTTTCGCCGGCCAACTGGGTGGAGGTCACTTGGTCCGGTGACAGCTTGCCCAGCAAAGCTTTCTGCGCCGGGGTGGCCTTGGCATCGACACGGATCGCGAACGGTTCGCCCAGGGCATCGGTCAGGCCACGGTAGATCTGGCTGGGGTCCTGGCCTTTGCGCGAGGTCATTTCCGCGGCCAGCAGCGCCGGGATCAGGCCGTCCTTGTCAGTGCTCCAGACCGTGCCGTCCTTGCGCAGGAACGACGCGCCGGCGCTTTCTTCGCCGCCAAAGCCCAGCGAACCTTCAAACAGGCCATCGGCAAACCACTTGAAGCCGACCGGCACTTCGTACAGGCGACGGCCAATACGCGCTGCCACCCGATCGATCAGGCCGCTGCTGACCACGGTCTTGCCCACGGCTGCGTCAGCGCGCCAGTCAGGACGGTTCTGGAACAGGTAGTCGATGGACACGGCCAGGTAGTTGTTGGGTGCCAACAGGCCGCCGGACGGGGTAACGATGCCGTGACGATCGTGGTCCGGGTCGCAGGCGAATGCCACGTCGAAACGTTCCTTGAGGCCGATCAGACCTTGCATGGCGTAGCTGGAAGACGGGTCCATGCGGATCTGGCCGTCCCAGTCGACGCTCATGAAGCGGAACGTGGCGTCGACTTCGGTGTTCACGACCTCCAGGTTCAGGCGGTAGTGCTCGGCAATCGCCGACCAGTAGCGCACCCCTGCTCCGCCCAGCGGATCCACGCCCAGGCGCAGGTCTGCGCTGCGGATGGCGTCCATGTCGATCACATTGACCAAGTCAGCCACGTAGCTGTTGAGGTAGTCATGGCGATGGGTGGTGTCGGCCTTGAGTGCCTGGGCGTGGGTCATGCGTTTGACCCCGGCCAGTTTGTTGGCCAGCAGTTCATTGGCCTTGGCTTCGATCCACTTAGTGACATGGGTGTCGGCCGGGCCGCCATTGGGCGGGTTGTACTTGTAGCCGCCACTCTGCGGCGGGTTGTGCGACGGCGTGATGACGATGCCGTCGGCCAGGCCGCTGGTGCGGCCACGGTTGTAACAGATGATGGCGTGGGAAATCGCCGGGGTCGGTGTGTACTCATCGCCCTCCGCCTGCATCACGTGCACGCCATTGGCGGCCAACACTTCCAGGGCGCTGGCGCCGGCAGGTGTCGACAGTGCGTGGGTGTCCAGGCCAACAAACAACGGGCCGTTGATGCCCTGGGCTTCGCGATACAGGCAGATGGCTTGGCTGATAGCCAGCACGTGCCACTCGTTGAAGCTCAGCTCGAACGAGCTGCCACGGTGGCCGGACGTACCGAACGCCACGCGCTGGGTGGAGATTGCTGCATCAGGCTGGCCGGTGTAGTAGGCCGTAACCAGTCGCGGGATATCCACCAGCAACTGGGCTGGCGCCGGTTTGCCCGCAAAAGGACTGATTGTCATGCATAAACCTCGGAAAGAAGGATTCGGAAAAAAATGGCAGTTTACTGAGAGTTGGACTGCTGCGCGACGGTATCGATCCTATAGCAGGCAGAGAAACTTCGCACAATCATCCAATCTGGGCCTGACGCAGTGCCTCACTGATGGCGGTCAGAGCGATATCCAAGTTGGGTTGCCCATGAAAGGTGTTGCTCAAGCGCAAATTCTGCTGGTGCAGGCCGCTGACGCTGAACAGCTCGCCGGGGGCAATCACCACCTGCTGGGCGAGCAATTGCTGGAACACATGGCGCATGTCTACCGTCCGTGTGGAAGCCAACCAGAACACCGCCCCGGCGGCCGGCACGCGGTACGCCACTTGATCCCCCAGGTGCCGGTCGAGGCGCTGGCTCATTTCCTCCGCCTGCTCGCGTAATTGCAAGCGCAGTTCGCGCAGGTGCTGGTCGACTCGTCCGCTTTGATAAAGTCGCGCAATCGCGCGCTGGCGGATCGACGATAAGCGAAAGGAACGCAACAGGAACTGGCGCTGCAGTTCGCTGCTCATGCGCCGGGACAGCAGGTAGCCATAGGGGGCTTCCGCGCCGAGTATTTTCTCGAAAGAGGAAAACACCACCAGTCGTTCAGGGTTCACCAGCTCGCGTAACGTCGCCTGCGGCTCCTTGAAACCCAGCTCGCCAAAGGTATCGTTTTCCAGTAGCCAGCAACCGTACTGATCGAGCAGTTGCGCGACGGCCACGCGGTCGCGGTCAGAGAGGGCGACCCCAGAGGGCAGGCTGACCACGGACGATAGCAATACCAGATGCACCGACTCATCGCACAGCAGTTGCTCAAGGGTCGCCAGATCCAGGCACCCTTCCGGCGTCCAGGGCAATTCGATAATGCGCACCCCGGCATCCTGGAGCAGGCGCAGGATCAGCCAGTCGCAGGGGGATTCCACAATCACCGCAGTCCCCCTCAGGCCCAGTACGTCGATAAGGATGTCCAGGACACCGCGCAGATCGGCCCCCAGGTAGACGTCATCGGCATGCCAGCAGCGCGTGGGTGACGAGGTGTAGCGTGCCGCCAGTGCCGCACGCAGCTCCCATACGCCACACGGCTGGGACCAGGGTTGCGCCTGGGCCGGGTAGTGGCGCACCAACTCCCGCTCCAGGCGCAACAGGGTTCCATCCAAAGAGGCCAGCAGCGCGGGCTCATCCCCGCTGAGCACCGCCATGCCCGGCCGCCGCGCCGCAGCATAGAGTCGGTCAAGCAGATCGCCACCGGCCCACGTCAGCGAGTTTGCCGAGAGAGGCCAGGCGTAGTAACCCGACTTGGCTACCGAATACACCCTACCCTCCTTCTCCAGCAATGCGTAGGCGTACTGGATAGTGGAGATCGATACGTTCAGGCGCCCGGCCAATTGCCGCAGGGATGGCAGTTTTACCCGAGTATCGGTGCTGACTTCGTTGATCAACGTGATCAGGTAGCGGTAAACCGCCTGATACGCGAAATCCGCCTGCCGTTCGCCGTGCAGTGTCATCGCCCGGACAATTGACAGGCCTGCGCGCTGTCGCCGGACAGAGCGCCAGCATCGTGCAGTTTGCCACTCGCGGTAACCGATGGACGCTTGCGGTAAAGCTGCTGCAGCAATGGCATTGGTAAGCCGCTGGTGTCGGTGACCCACTGTTGCAGCATATCGGCGGATGGCTTGCCCTGCAGGACCTTGTGCAGTTCAGGCAGGGCCACCAGCATGCCCGGATGGCATTGGCGCAAGTAGCCTTCCAGCCGCTCTCCATGATGAATAAACGGCGAGAACAGCAGGCAAATCAATTGAGTTTCGTCCAGGCCAAAGAACTGCTGGGCGTACGTGCTCGCTAGGGTGCGCCCTTCACGGCTGCCCGCTTCGATGAGCAACGTTTCGGGCACGTGCATGCGGCGCAGGTAGTGGGTCGCCTGCTGGATAAAGCCCTGAACGCCGGCCTCATAATCCAGGTCTCGCAGGGATTGGGCCTGCAACCCACGCAAATGGGCCATCAACAGGGGGTTGGAATAGTTCGGATGGCTGAAATGAAACCCCAGCGGATCAGGGGTAAAGGCCATGAACTCGGAGAGCATGGACGAGGATGAGAGGTCTGCGTCGCTGAGCAAATCCGCAATGCCAATATAGGCCAAGTGACGGTGACCGGACTTGCTGGGGTTGTCACTTGCCGCATAGTGCTCGCCATACACATCGCGGTAGTAACCGACGCTCAACTCGTCCATGCGTGCAAACAAACCTGTGAGCGACGATGGCCAGGTCTCCGGCATGGCGACACCCGCGCCGGCCGCCATGCCCTTGAGCCAGGCAAGATACTGACCTTGCTTGCGCGGCGAGTCACCGCTGACCACCGCGTGCGCGCCGCCGCTCCACGTGGTGACGCGCTGGTAGAAATCCCCCAGGGCAAGGTAAGTATCACTGCACAGGGTCGTGCGACAGTCACCTGAGCTCATGTGGCCGACCATCAGCCTATTGCGTTGGCTGGTTTCGCGCCCAACCGTAGACGCGGGTCGCAGAGGGTTGAAGGGCAATACCTCCTGGTTTTCCACCATGAGTAGCTCAACCCTTGGATCATCGTGGAGAAACAGGCGGCCATAGCCCTGATTGAGGCCGTTGAGCGTCCCCTCGGTCATGCCTGCGTGTCGCAATGTTGCAACGCGCAACTGAAAGGTCCGGGGTGCTCGGCCAGCAATGGTCAACTGTGCAGCACGTAACAGCGCCAACGTATAGCTGCTGACGGCGCCGCCACCATGGGCAATCAACACCTTGTAGTCCCCCACTTGCTCCATGCCTCCCGCTGCCACAACGATACGTTGGACCAACAACTGGAGTGCCGTTCGTTCTACGCGAGCGAAGTGCCCGATCAAACGTTGCAGAACTTGTTGGTAAACATAATTCATGGCCTGCTCGTGAATAGTGCTCATTGCTGACTACCTGAGTTGAAATATTGGTTTCAAGCAACCGCTGAGCGTGTTTGCTCGACCTATTGCGTGTGTAAGAAATTTGCGCACAACCTTGTACGCCGATGACTAGACACTAGCACTGCGCAACAACGCGACACAGGTATCCTCGGGCAGCACCCAAGGCCTGCAAGCGCGTAAGCCACCGGATTTACTGGGGGCAAATGGATTCGCTTGCACTCCTAGGAGCTTTCCGACAAGCGCTTACACACCGTTAACCAATTATTAAAAGAAACGTCCGACCTGTAACTCAACCAACTTTCCCACTTATTGGATTGATACTTTTCAGGCGCCCACCTGTTTCCTTGTGGCCGCGCGCCTGACGCGCAATTAGTTACAGGCACTCGCGACAGTAGTGTCAGATAATCAATCATTGCTCAGTCCTTGAGATGAAAGTGAAGGCGCAATTATCAGTGTTGGAATAATGATTAATAGATACAGAAATTTGGCGAAAAGCAGTGCAGATGAATAACGGGCCACACATTAACTACGCGCACACGAAGACGCCGCGCTGGAATTCAGGGCGGCGTCAGCTAAAAAGTCACGATTCAGGGGTTAGCGTGCCGGGCAGGCACCTGATGGGCTATGCAGGTTCAGCCCTGCCAAATGGCGCATTTGCCCCATGTGCCAGTGGCAAGCAGTGTTTGTTAGAGAACATTCCTACACACTAAACAGCTTCGACCTGCAACGCGACACGTTCGCGGCACGGGCATTCATCCATGTAACGGTGCGCTTCGACGAACTGATTGAAAGGAAACACCGTGGTTTTCAGTGGCACCAGCACGCGGTCGGCGGTCAGTTGATTGATATCCCGCAGGGCTCGCTGCAAGGCCACCTGGTCCTGGATAATGCCCAGTTCAGGTTTGCCGGTGAAGTTACCGATGCAGTGCACAAAGAACTGAATGTTCTTCTGGAACGCCGCACACGCCGGGAACGGTGTCTGGTTACCGCCCTGCAGGCCATAAAGTACCAGGCTGCCACGGGGTGCCAATACGTCGCCGAGCAACGACATTTGCGGGCCGCCCAAACCATCGAACACCACGTCTACGCCGCGGTTATCGGTGAACTTGTTGATTTGCATCAGCAGGTCCTGCTCTTCGGTAACAATGACCTTTTCGGCACCGAGGGACAGCAGGTACTCACGCTCCGCGCTGTCCTTGGTGGCGGCAATTACCCGTACCCCCAAGGCTTTACCCAGTTGCACAAAGGACGGGCCGGCGCAGTGGCTGGCGTCAGTTACCAGCGCAAATTGCCCCGGTTTGACGCGTGCCAGATCCACATAGGCAAAGTAGGCGATCAACAGCGGCGTGTAATGCACGCTGGCTTCGATAGGGCTCAGGACATCCGGATAACGGGTCAGGGCCGAACGGGGCAGGACGATTTGTTCGCCATACACCGGATAATCATTAGGGCTCTCGGCCGGGAAACTGGCCACCTTATCGCCCACCGCCAAGTCATCCACGCCATCGCCTAAGGCGACCACAACCCCGGCCATCTCATGGCCAAGGCCGGACGGCAAGCGTGCATGGGAAGACGCCAGGTTCTGGCGCCACAGAATGTCATACCAGCTGATGCCAATCGCTTCGACACGCACCTGCACTTCGCCCGGTGCGGGCTGCGCGGCTGCATGCTCTTCGCATTTGAGCACCTCGGCCGGACCAAACTTGTGAAAACGGATCGTGCGGGACATCGCAAACCTCGTCAAAGTAACCTCTAATGCCATGAACTCTATCTGGGCTTTCCGGGTATGACCACCGGTCGCCATTAATAGTCGACATGCTTGTCATTGATTCCGCAACTGAGGAATAGACCTCAGCTCTTGTAAGAAAACTCAATTTTCTTGTGCAGAGTAACAGCCTTTGCCCGTAAGATTCATGCCGGTCATTCTTCCTATACGGCCGCTCTCGTCAAGTTTGCTGACTCTTCCAGGACACAAGATGAACCGTAACGACCTGCGTCGTGTCGACCTTAACCTCTTGATCGTATTCGAAACCTTGATGCACGAGCGCAGTGTGACCCGTGCTGCCGAGAAGTTGTTCCTCGGCCAGCCGGCGATCAGCGCGGCCTTGTCACGCCTGCGCGGGCTGTTTGATGACCCCCTGTTCGTGCGCACGGGGCGCAGCATGGAGCCTTCAGCCCGAGCGGTAGAAATCTTCGCCCTGCTCTCCCCGGCCCTGGACTCAATTTCCACCGCCGTGAGTCGCGCCGCCGAATTCGACCCCGCCACCAGCACCGCGGTATTCCGCATCGGCCTGTCCGACGACGTCGAATTCGCCCTGCTGCCGCAACTGCTCAAGCGCCTGCGCGCCGAGGCACCCGGCATCGTGTTGGTGGTACGCCGCGTGAACTACATCCTGATGCCCGGCCTGCTGGCCTCCGGCGAAATCTCCATCGGCGTCAGCTACACCGCCGACCTGCCGGCCAACGCCAAACGCAAAGTCCTGCGTCGCAGCCTGCCGAAACTGCTGCGCGCCGACAGCGTGCCGGGCCCTCTGAGCCTGGACGACTTCTGCGCTCGCCCTCACGCGCTCGTGTCCTTTGCCGGCGACCTGAGCGGCTTCATTGATGAGGAGCTGGAAAAACTCGACCGTAAACGCCATGTGGTCTTGGCCGTGCCACAGTTCAACGGCCTCGGCACGTTGCTGGCGGGCACGGACATCCTGGCGACAGTGCCGGACTACGCGGCCGAAGCATTGACCTCGGCGGGCGGGTTGCGGGCGGAAGATCCGCCGTTACCGGTGCGCAGCTTTGAGCTGCACATGGCGTGGCGTGGCTCGCAGGATAATGATCCGGGAGAGCGGTGGTTGCGGTCGCGGATTCAGATGTTTTTCGGCGATCCTGAGAGTCTTTGATTCAAGCCGTCGCACACTTAAACGCTGGAGGATCGGGCACTCACAACGGTCCGCAAAAGAGCTGCAGGCACTGCTGCTGAGCCAGGTGGGTGGCGACCAGCAAAGTACGCCAACCCGCAAGGTCATATGACAGCATCTGCCATACAAGCCACAGCCAAAGATAACTGAGTTGGAACATCCCCCAGGTCAATCCTGGCTATCCATGGCGGTCAAGCATGGCGATTGTCCGCACCGCCCATGATGCAGCGGGCCTTGGCGACCGTATCTGCGGCCAGGCGCCCTTGCTCCACCAGTGCCTGCAGGGCCGTCAGGCAGATCGCCTGGCTGTCTACCTCGAAGTAACGCCGCAGGGCGCCTCGGGTGTCTGAACAGCCGAAACCATCCGTGCCCAGCACCTTGAGCGGCGCACTGACATAGGGAGCGATGAGTTGCGCATAGGCCCTGACATAGTCCGTCGCCGCAACGACCGGCGCAGACCCGCCCAGGCATTGCTCGACATGCCCCAATGTCGTCTGCGTACCCGCCAGACGCGCGTGTTGGGCAGACCTGGCATCGCGTTCAAGCTCGCTGAAGCTGGTGACACTCCAGACCTGCACCGTCACGCCCCATCGCTCGCGCAGTCGGTTCGCCGCCGACAGCACTTCATTGAGGATCGCGCCGCTTCCAAGCAGGCGTACCAAAGGCGCTTCCGGCCCGGCGTCCAGTGTGTCGAGCAGGTACATGCCCTTGATCACATCCGCCTCGGCACCGTCCGGCAGCGGCCGCTGCAGGTAATTTTCATTGGTCACGGTGAGGTAGTAAAAGACGTCCTCCTGGGCGGTCATCATGCACTTGAGGCCATGGTCCACAATCACTGCCAATTCACCGGCAAAGGCCGGGTCGTAGGCTCGGCAGTTGGGCACGGTCGCCGCGACAACATGGCTTGAACCGTCTTGATGTTGCAGCCCCTCCCCGGCCAGGGTCGTGCGCCCTGACGTCGCCCCGATCAGAAAGCCGCGGGTGCGTTGGTCAGCCGCAGCCCAGATCAAATCGGCAACACGCTGGAAACCGAACATGGAATAGAAAATGTACACCGGCAGCATCGCCATGCCGTGGGTGCTGTAGGCGGTACCCGCTGCGATCCACGAAGACATCGCCCCAGCCTCGGTGATGCCTTCCTCAAGGATCTGACCATCGCGAGCCTCGCGGTACGACACGATAGAATCCTTGTCCTCGGGTGTATAAAGTTGGCCCTGGGGCGAATAGATACCGTACTTGTGGAAGAGATTGGCCATGCCGAACGTGCGCGCCTCGTCGGCCACGATCGGCACGATGCGCTCGCCTAACACCGGAGCCTTGAGCAATGAGCCCAACATGCGCACGAATGCCAGGGTGGTGGACATCGGTTTGCTTTCCCCGGCTGACGCAAAGCCCGCAAATGCGCTCGCCGCCGGCGTTTCCAAAGGCACTGCAACGCTGCTGCGGCTCGGTAGGTAGCCGTGGAGGGCCTGGCGACGGCTATGCAGGTAACGCATCACCAGGCTATCGGCTTCAGGTTTGAACAGACGGGCCGCGCGAACATCATCGTCGCTCAAGGGCAGCGCGAAGCGGTCGCGAAACGCCAGTAGCGCCTCATCGTCAAGCTGTTTCTGCTGGTGCGCAATCATCTTGCCCTGCCCCCAGCGCCCCATTCCATGACCCTTCTCGGTCTTGGCCAGGATCACTGTCGGGCGCCCCTTGCAGGCCAGCGCGGCCGTGTAGGCGGCGTGAATCTTCAACGGGTCGTGGCCGCCACGGCGCATTTTCTCGAGCTGGCTGTCCTCCAGGTGCGCGACTTTCTCCAGCAACCGTGGGTGTCGAGCGAAAAAGCGTTGGCGCCTGGCCGCGCCGTCCAGCGTGGAGAGCGACTGGTATTCACCGTCAACGGTAATGTCCAGGTAATGCTGGAGCACGCCATCATGGTCCTGGTCGAGCAGTGCATCCCACTCGCTGCCCCACAGCACTTTGATCACGTTCCAGCCGGCCCCCAGAAACTGGGCCTCAAGCTCTTCAATCACTTTGCCATTGCCACGCACCGGGCCGTCCAGACGCTGCAGATTGCAGTTGATCACGAACGTCAGATTGTCGAGCCCTTCACGTGCCGCCAGGCCCAGTGCTGCAAGCGACTCAGGCTCGTCCATCTCGCCGTCGCCAAAAAAGCCCCAGACGTGGCGTGTCGACGATGGACGCAGGTGACGATGTTGCAGATAGCGCATAAAGCGCGCCTGGTAGATGGCGCTGATCGGCCCCAACCCCATGGAACCGGTGGGAAATTGCCAGAAATCAGGCATTGACCACGGGTGGGGGTAGGAACACAGGCCCTCCCCGCCGACTTCGCGCCGGTAGTTGGCCAGTTGGCGCTCGCTCAAGCGACCTTCGAGGTAAGCGCGCGCATAGATACCCGGCGCTGAATGGGCCTGGAAGAACACCAGGTCATTGGTTTCCCCGCTGGGCCCGGCGCGAAAGAAGTGATTGAAGCCTACCTCGAACAGGTCGGCCGCCGACGCGTAGCTGGCAATGTGGCCACCCAATTCGCCCTCACGGCGGTTGGCCTGGACCACCATGGCCATGGCATTCCAGCGGACCCACGCCGCCAGCTGGCGTTCCAGTTCCAGGTCACCACTAAAGAGCCCTTGCTCACTGTGATGAAGCGTATTGCAGTAAGCCGTGCGCAATGTGGTAGACGCTGCAATGCCGCAACGCCCGGCCTGCTTGATCAGGCGCTGCAACAAGTAGCGCCCGCGCGCCACTCCAACGTGGCGCACGACGCCATCAAAGGCATCCAGCCATTCCCTGGTTTCCTCGGGGTCGACGTCAACGGGAAGCTGCAGCGCAGCACCCAGGTGCATCCCCCCAAGTCTGGCATCCATTGTCATGTTGATAGGCTCCGAAAAATTCAAAGTAGCGCGTCGGCATCCGGCGAGTGCTCAGCCGACCGCTCAGGTCACCAGGCCACCGTCCACCACCATGACCTGGCCGGTCACGTAGGCCGCGTCCTGCGACAACAGAAAAGCCACCACCTTGGCCACCTCTTGCGGGGCGCCGAAGCGACGCATGGGGATCCGGCTTTCCATTTCCGCCACCCGTCGCTCGTTAAGCTTGCGGGTCATATCGGTGTCGATAAACCCAGGGGCGACGACATTGAGACGTACGCCACGGGCAGCGAATTCAACTGCCATCGAGCGCGTCATACCGATCAAGCCCGCCTTGCTCGCGCAATAATTGGCCTGCCCAGGGACGCCGATCAGCCCGGAAATCGAGGCCATGTTGACCACCGCACCAAAGCCCTGCTCGACGAACAGCGGCAACACCGCCTTACAGGCATGAAACGCGCTGTCGAGGTTGCTGCCTATCACGCTGTGCCACTGTTCGGCGCTCATGGCCAACGCACTGCGGTCCTGGGTGATACCGGCGTTATTGACCAAGCCCTCCAGGGCACCAAAGTGCGCCACGCAACGCTTGACCGCCTGCTCGATGGCAGTGGCATCGCGCCCGTCGGCACGCACCGCCAGCACCCGGTCGGTGCCTAGGGACGCCGCCAGTTCTTCGGCCTGTTCCGCGTTATTGAGGTAGGTAAAACACACGTTCAAGCCCCGTGCCACGAGGTCTTCGACTACCGCGGCGCCCAGCCCGCGTGAACCGCCGGTTACCAGAACCGTACGCATTGAGCTAACAGCGCCGTTGGATGTATCGGTCATGGACGCGCCTCCCTGGCAGGTGTATCGAAGGAAAAAATCTTTCCGGGGTTGAGAATGTTGTCCGGATCCAGCGTGCGCTTGATCGCGCGCATCATCTCGACGGCGCCTGCGCCTGCCTGGTCGACCAGGTAGCCCTGTTTGTGCAGCCCGATACCATGTTCGCCGGTGCAGGTGCCCGCGAGCCGAATAGCCCGTGCCACCAGCCGATCGTTCAGTGACTCGGCCAATGCCCTTTGCTGAGGGTCGTCAGGATCAATCAAGTAGCCGAAATGGAAATTCCCGTCACCCACATGCCCTACCAGGAAATACGGCAGTCCTGTCGCATCGACTTCAGCGATGGATTCAAGCAGGCACTCGGCGAGGCGGCTGATCGGCACGCACGTATCGGTGCTGATTGCGCGGCAGCCGGGCTGCGACTGAATCGCGGCAAAATAGGCATGGTGCCGGGCCGTCCATAGCCGCCGACGCGCCTCGACGCTGGTCGCCCATTCAAACGCTTGGCCGCCCCACTCGCCAGCAATCTCTTGCACAGCCTGCGCTTGCTCACGCACACCCAGTTCGCTGCCATGGAACTCCATCAGCAGCATCGGCGTCTCGGGCAGTTCCAGTTTGCTGTGCACATTGACCATGCGCACGGTGTTGGCGTCGATCAGCTCGATTCGCGCCACGGCGATACCGGATTGAATGACCTGGATCGCCACGTTGACCGCCTGGTCGATGCTGTCGAACGAACATACGGCAGCGCAGATCGACTCCGGCACCGGGTGCAAGCGCAAGGTGATCTCGCTGATGATGCCCAATGTGCCTTCGCTGCCAACCATCAAATGGGTAAGGTCGTACCCGGCGCTGCTTTTTTTCGCGCGGGTGCCGGTACGGATGACATCGCCGCCGGCGGTGACCACTTGCAGGGCCAGCACATTCTCTTTCATCGTGCCGTAGCGTACGGCATTGGTCCCACTGGCACTTGTGGCGCACATGCCACCGATGGACGCATCAGCCCCAGGATCAATGGGAAAGAACAGACCGGTACTTTTCAAGGCTTCTTCAAGCTGGCGGCGGGTTACGCCCGGCTGCACGGTGACGCTCATGTCTTCGGTATGGATCGCCAGGATCTGGTTCATCTGGCTCAGGTCAAGGCTGATACCGCCCTGCACTGCCAAGAGATGACCCTCGACCGACGACCCCGCGCCGTAAGCGATCAGCGGCACGCGGTGAGCGGCCACCAGGCGTACGGTGTCAACAATGTCCTCGGTGCTGCGGGCAAACACCACGGCCTGGGGCAACGGCGCATCGACATAGGCCGACTCGTCGCGGCCATGCTGCTCACGTATGGCCGTCGCGGTCGAACAGCGCTCATCGAAACGCGCAGCGAGCGCCTCGATCAGCTCGGCCGGCGCTTCACGCAGTACCTGAGGGGTAAAGGCCTGGGCGAGTTGGGTCATGTCACTTCCTTATAAAATGCGCGGCATACTTGACGCTGCGCGCCCAGGCCAACCACTTCGGCCTCGACCACATCGCCGTCGCGTAGAAACGGCTGGTCTGGTCGTCCCAAGGCCATGCCGCCCGGGCTTCCGGTGAGGATCACGTCACCAGGGTGCAGCGTCATGAAGCGGCTGAGGTAATGAATCAGATGAGGTACGTCGAAGATCATGTCCTCGCTGCTGTCACGCTGCATGACCTCGCCATTGACCCGGCAGATCAGTTCCAGCGCCTGGGGCGACGGCACCTCATCAGCCGTCACCAGGTACGGTCCCAGCGGGGCAAACCCATCGAATGATTTGCCCTTGATCCATTGCCCGCCCCGTTCCAATAACCAACTGCGTTCGGACAGGTCATTGGCGGTGCAGTAACCCAGGATGCAGGCGGCCGCGTCAGCGGGCGTGGCGAGGTACTGAGCGCGACGCCCGATGACCACGCCCAACTCCACTTCCCAGTCGGTCTTGTCGCCGTCGACTGGCAGCACCAGGTCATCAAACGGGCCTCCCAACGCATGCACCGATTTGCTCGACACAATCGGCTCTTCCGGCACAGCCATCCCGGCCTCCCGCGCATGCCGGTGGTAGTTCAGCCCGATCGACAGGATCTGCCCCGGCCGTAAGGCCGGGCCAATACGCTCGTGCTCGATATGAACCTGGGGCAGTTGGGCCCATTCCAGCGTGAAGCGCCGTGACAACGTCTCCATTGCCGCTACGGCCAGCGCTGCCCCAGTCCAGTCATTGACCCACTCACTGAGGTCGCGCACCGAACCATCGACGCCGACTGCGCAGGGCCGCTCGCACCCCGGTGCACCGACCCTCAGCAGGCGCATGACAGCGCCTTGCGTGGGTTGAGGGAGCGTTCGAAAAACGCCGTTTCCTCATCGCTCATGGTGCGCGGATAGCGGCCTTCGTAATTGAAGGGTGCCATGGTGGTCGATGCCAGGGCGCACAACGTGTCGCCGTCGCGCACTTCATACTCGATCGTTACGGCGGCGGCACGAACGTCCGAGACCCACATATGGATGGCCACGGGTTCGTGGCGGTGGACCAGCGGGCGCTTGTACTCGATCGCATGCCTGACCACCACCGAGCCGCCGCTGAAGAAGGCATCGCCCTGCTCCGCGCCCAGGCGCCAGATAAAGTCCACCCGCGCTTCTTCGAGCAAGCGCAGGAACGAAACATTGTTGACCACCCCATACACGTCCATATCGGACCAGCGGACGGGGCATTGATAAATATGTACAGACATGGAAGTCTCCGCAGTGGCCGAAGGGGCAACGCGTGCGCTGGCGGTATTAGTCGACATTCGCGTGCACCTGCTTGCAGAACGCTTGGATATAGTCACCTTCTGCGATGGGCGCACGCAGTAGCTCAGGCGACAGGGCAAAGCCGTCGATCAGGGTCGACACGCAAGGGCGCAGGGCTACGCACTGCTGGTCGATCCTCCCTGGCAGCGACAGGGCCTGGCCGGCGTCGATAAGCTCATGAGCCAGAAACCACGCTGCGTCACGCTGCAGCAGGTTCAGGCCATAAAGCGATGCCAGGCCATTGAGTGCCGCCTTGGCCTCGTCCTGCTGCGCATGCAGCGCGGCACTCCAGAGTTGCTCCAGGGCCAAACGTTCACCACGCAGACGTGCAAGCTCAAGGCCGGGGTTCATGGCGTCGTTCCACACCTCGAAATAGCCGCGCTCGTCAGCGTTCATCTCCTCGCGAACCGTCAGCCACAGCTGGTACTCGCGAAAGGCGATAGCAGCGATCAACCACTCCGGCTCGGCCAGACGCCGCGCACGTGCTGGCCGCAGCGGCAACGGACCTTGCCAGGCCTGGGCGAGCAGTTGGCCGGCTACGGTCGCAAGCAGTACCAGGTTGTCACCTTCGGCCGTTACCAAACCTTGCAGCAGGGAACCGTAATCGGCGATGCGGTTAACGCTGAAAATGCCTTGTGCTCCACATCGCTCGCGGCACTCGGCGATAACGGCGGAGGCATCCCAAGTCGCCAGTGCCTTGGTGATGTTGATCAGGCTGACGACATCGGCAGCCGGCTCAGCTGTATTAGCCAGGAAACGTGCCTTGGCTTCGTTGAGCAGCAGCGTCATCGCATAGGTGCTGGCCAGTGCCGAGAACATCGCACGCTGGTAGCTGCGGTATTCGATGACCGGCATGTCGTTGGTCCCCGGGGCGTTGGTCAGCCGTTGCTGTCCATAGCGCAACGCGATGTACAGGCTCGCGCGACTTGCGCCCTGGGCGGCGCTGGCCACGCACAGGCGGCCTGGCACGATCCGCGACATGGCGCGCAGAAAGCGCGACCGGGCATTGCCTGCGCCGAGCACGAAGCTGCCATCTTCAGCGAAATGGCCCATGTCGCCGTGCAGCAGGCTGCTACGGGGCACACGCACGTTGTCGAACCAGGTCAGGCCGTTGTCCAGCCCTTGCACCGGTTTCTCCGGGCACAAGGCCGCGCGGATACCGGGGCATAGGCCTGCCTCAGTGGACAGCCTGATCAGGAACGGAAATACGCCGTGATCCTTGCCTTCGATTTTCAAGCGCGCCATCACGGTCGCGACTTTGGGGATATCGCCGAACCCACTATAGGACATGTACTTTTGCGCACCGGCACTCGGCGTGTTGAGCGTGAAGGTCTGGCTATGGCGGTCATACACCGCCTCGGTCTGCAACGCCGCGACGTTATTCCCAAAACCCAGTTCAGTCGCCATATAGGGGCCGAACGAGGTCAGTTCGTCCAGCGCCTCGGTGAGCCCGGCGATGTCCGGACGGCCCTGGGCATGATCGAATACCGTGCCCAGGCACAGGTTGTAGTGGACCATCAGCAGCGAGAAGCTGGCGACGTCCAACAGGCTTGGCCATTCCGCCAAGGCAAACAGCCGACGCGGGTTAGCCAGAATCTGCAGCGGGCGTTCGAGCGCCGCGTGCACATGGCGGCTGCGGGCATAGGCCAGCCGTCCGGCTTGCTCCATGTTCAGGCCCGGCTGCGGGTCGAAGATCGGGTCGAGCAGCACCTCGCGGATGCTCTGGTGATGGCTCTCGAATGTGCCGGCGAATAGCAGGTCGCGCAGTTCGTCGCGCGCCAAGGGGGCGACAGTTCCCGGGTTGCTTGGATGAGTCATGACATGTCCTGTGCAGTGAGCAGCGAGGTCTCAGGCGGCGAACACCAATGAGACATTCTGGCCGCCAAATCCGAACGAATTGGAAAGCGCCACCTTGATCGGCTGCGCACGCGCCTGGCCGTGCACCAGGTCAACCGTTATCTGCGGATCGGGGTTGCGCAAGTTGGCCGTCGGCGGCAGCAGCCCGTGTTCAAGCGCGAGCAAGGTGTAGGCCGCCTCGATGGCACCGGCAGCGCCCAGCAGATGCCCGGTGACGCCTTTGGTCGAACTGACCGGCATGCGTGCACCAAACAACTCGGCGATGGCACGCGACTCAATCACGTCGTTGCCCGGCGTCGACGTGCCGTGGGCATTGACGTAATCCACTGCGTCAGCCTCGATACCGGCATCGCGCAACGCCGCCTGCATCGCCAGGCGGGCACCGAGCCCCTGGGGATGGGGCGTGGTGACGTGGTGAGCATCTGCCGATGCGCCATACCCAAGCAGACGCCCGTGGCTGCGTGCACCTCGGGCGCGGGCATGCGCCTCGGACTCAAGCACGAACATCCCCGCGCCCTCACCGATGACGAAGCCGTCACGCGCGACATCGAACGGGCGCGATGCGCCGCCGGCATCGGTGTTGCGCGACAACGCCCGCATCTTGGCAAACGCGGAAACATACAAAGGGGTGATCGGTGCTTCCGCACCACCAGCCACCACGATATCGCAGAGCCCTCGGTTGATCAGGTCCTTGGCCATGCCCAGTGCGGAGGCCCCTGACGCGCAGGCCGAACAGGGGGCCAGGCATGGACCGCGTGCGCCCAGCTCAATGGCAACCTGCCCGGCGGCCATGTTCAACAGCCCCATGGGCAGAGTCAGCGAGGACACATCGTCAGGCCCCTCAGCAATCAGCACCGCGTGCTGCTGCTCCAGGGTGGCGGTGCCCCCAGCCCCGGAGCCGATGATCACCGCCACACGGCTCTCATCTTTCCAACTGCCGGCCTTGAGACCAGCATCCTCCAGGGCCTGGCGCGCTGCCAGCAAGGCGAACTGCGCATAACGGTCCCACTGCCAGGGGCTCTTGACGCCCAGCAAGGCGCTGTCAAAACCGGGTACACGGCACGATATCTCCACCGGCATCGCTTTGAGGGTCTTGTCAGGCGTGGCCGTGGCTTCACCTGCCACCACCCGCCGCCAGTTCGCCTCGATACCGATGCCGGCGGGCGTGACCAGGCCGATACCGGTCACAACCACCGCTTCGGCGACCATCACGCTTTACCGTTGGCCAGTGCCAGAACGTCACCGACAGTGGCGACCTCCGACAGCTGCGCATCGCTGATCTGCACACCCAGTTTCTTTCTCAGCAACTGGGCCAGGTCGACCTGCGACAGCGAGTCGAAACCCAGGTCTTCAAGGGAGGCATCAGGGACGATACGGCTTTCTTCGATGTTGAAACGCGCGGCAATGGCTTGGGCGATAGCTTCGTTACTTACGGTCATCACATGACTCCTGTTGTGTGGAACTGTAGGTTGGGAAAAGTCTGAATCAGTCCTGCCACTCGCTGTTGCGGGTAGTCAGTTGCGGCCAGCGCAGTACGGTCGAGCCCCACGAGAGGCCCGCGCCGAATGCACTCACCAACACACGTTGGCCGGCCTTGAGGTCGCCGCGCAGGGCCAGGTCGTTGAGAAGCAGCGGGATGGAGGCCGTCAGGGTGTTGCCCAGCCGCTGGATATTCACCGCCACCTTATCTGCGGGAAGGCCAAGCTCGAATGCCACGGATTGCAGGATGCGCACATTGGCTTGGTGACCGACGAACCAGTCGACCTGGTCCAGCGACCAGTGGGAGCGGTCCAGCACGCTCTGGGCCGATGTGGACATGCGTGCAACGGCCTGCTCATAGACCGCGCGACCGTCCATGTGCAGATAGAACTCACCCGGCGCTACCGCTTCATGGCCAAGCCCGGCGCTGGCCGAACGTTGTCGCGAGCCGCCGGCTGGGATGGCCAGCAGGTCCGAATGGGCACCGTCGCTGCCGAGGTCGAAGCACCCGAGCGCGCCGGCCTCGTCCACCTCGCCACGGCGCAGCACCACGGCACCGGCACCGTCACCGAAGATCGGTCGGGTGGCGCGGTCTTGCGGGTTGACGAAGGTGGTAAAGGCTTCAGCGCCGATCAGCAGGACACTGTCGGCGATGCCCGCGGCAATCAGTCCGGAAGCAGTGGCAAGCCCATACACGAAGCCGCTGCAGGCAGAGGTGATGTCATAGGCGGCGATGTCGCCCAGGCCCAGTACCGACGCCACTTCTGGTGCCACCGCCGGGCAGATGCGCTCCGGCGAGGTGGTCGCAACCACCACCGCCTGCACCGCCCGCCCCTCTGCCGAGGCGAGCGCACGGGCGCCGGCCTTGATGGCCAGGTCAAGCATGCTCAACCCATCACTGACCATTCGACGCTCACGAATGCCCGTGCGCGATTCTATCCATTCGGGCGTGGTATCCAGCCCGCTGGAAATTTGCTGATTGTCAATTATCTTAGGCGGAAGGCAGCCTCCCAGGCCACACAAGATCACAGTCACGATCAACTCCCTTGATTTAACGATGGTTCAGATGGTGTGTGGTGTTGGGCCCAGCCCTAGGTCACTTCCTGACGCGGGGCACGGCCCAGCGACCAACCAAAATTCATGCCCGCCGCCGCCAGCAGGATCGCGCTCGCGCCAAGCACTTGCAGGGCACTGAGCGGATGGGCGAAGGCAACCCAATCGACCAGGATGGCGACGATCGGATAGATGAACGACAGTGCGCCGACCAGCGCCGTGGGGATTTTCTGGATGGCGCTGTACAGCAGGGTCGACATGAGCCCGGTATGGACCACGCCGATAATGATCAAGTATGTCCAGGCGCCCTCGACCGTATCGACGCTGCTGAAATCCACGAACGGCGCCAGGACCAGCACACCTACCACCATCTGGATCAGCACGATCAGGTGCGCGGGCAGGCCCTTGAGGCGCTTGGTGATCGCCGCCGCCACGGCGTAGAAAAAGGCCGAAGCCAGGGCCAGGCAGACGCCAAGCACATAGTCGGCGCCGGGGGCCTGCCCACTACCCTTGGCGGACACGATCAGCATCAGCCCGGCGAAGGCCAACAGCAGCCAGCCAACCTTGGCGGCGCTGAGGCGCTCAGCGAAAAACAGCACACCCAGACCGACTAGCATGAACGGCTGAACGTGGTAGACCACCGTGGCGATGGCGATAGAGGAATGTTTGTAGGCACTGAACAGCAGCACCCAGTTGAGAATCAGCGCCACCCCGCCCAGGCACACCAGAATGAACTGCCGGGCGGTGATCAGCGAGCGACGCAGCACCCCAAGCACCAGGCACGCGACCAGCATCGCCATGGCGCCGAATACGCAACGCCAAAACACCACGGCCTCCGGGCTCTGCCCCGACATGATGACAAACCAGCCCACCGTGCCGGAGATCACCATGGCCGAAATCATTTCGAGCGTCCCACGGGTTTGCGACTTCATCACTCACTGCTTCCTTGCCGTCGACATTGCCGTAACCTAAGCCGTCGTTCGCGGGGGTGGCTCGGCAAATCAAACTTTATAATGAACTAATGACCGATATACTGAACAAGGCGCCTGAGAGCGTCAACCCTTTTAAGGATGATTTAAAAAACAAATGACCGACATAGCGAACACTCTATTGAAAAACAACCCGAGCCGAATCGATCTGCTGGCGCTTTCAATCAAGCGCGAACGCTTGGCCGCTGGGCTTTCCTTGACCGAATTGGCGAAACGCGCCGGTGTGGCGAAGTCGACGTTGTCTCAGTTGGAGTCGGGAATCGGTAACCCCAGCATCGAA
The DNA here is from genome assembly GCF_002859085.1 of Pseudomonas sp. QC2. NCBI lineage: Bacteria > Pseudomonadati > Pseudomonadota > Gammaproteobacteria > Pseudomonadales > Pseudomonadaceae > Pseudomonas > Pseudomonas sp. QC2. The sequence continues at coordinate 40,863 of NZ_PKKS01000022.1, read as the reverse complement.
ACCCTATGGTCGCTGGCGATGGCAATGGGCTTGCAAGTCACCCGGTTCTTCGAACAACCCCAGCAGCCGTTGCGGGTGATTCGCGCCAACGAGGGCATGACCACCTATGCCGAGACTGCCAATTACGCAGCGACACTGCTTGCCGATTGCCAGGCGGGAGTACAGCGCGACATCTACCGGCTCAAGGTGCAGCCCGGCGAAGTTCGACTGTCTCAGCCTCACCCACCGGGAACCGTAGAGCACGTAGTGCTGTGCAGCGGCAGCGCCCATATTGGCCCGGCGACTGGGCCTGTATTGCTGAATGCCGGCGACTACATCAGCTACCTGGCGAATGTGCCTCACGTGTTCGAAGCACTTGAGGCGGACACTACTGCAGTGATGGTGATAGAGCATTCCTGAGGTAGGCGCCATGGACACGCCAAATGCTAAATTTTGCCAGCACTCGCCCTTTCCGTTCGCTCGTGTACCACGAGCGACTTAGGGGTAAACGTGGGGGCATATCTGAGGGCATGCTTTGGATGGTTTAAAAAGGATACCCCCCGTCCAAGCTCCCACACTTCCCTTCACGAAAAACATGCGTCGATGCCATTAAAAAAGCAGAGCGACCTTCAGGGCAATTCGGCATGCCCATCGGCGTGAGGCCCCCTCTCTCATCGATTTGGCACCCCGGCAATTTCAATTGCGGCGTAACAGCGTATTCGGCGCCACACCAAATGCCTTGCGAAACGCATGGCTGAAATGGGAGAAGTCAGAAAACCCGAAGTCCAGCGCCGCCTCGGACACGCTGCGTACCTGGCCGCGTTCAATCGCTTCTCGACTGGCATTCAGGCGTTCTTTCCAAATCTCTGCAACGGGGGTTTTCTGGTAGCGTGCGAAGGCCCGCGTAACGGTGCGGGTGGACACATTGTGGGCTTTGGCGATGGCTTCAATCGACAGGTCCGGCTCAGTCAAGTGCCGTTGGATGTACTGCATGATGCGGCCGTAGAGGTCCATCTCCTGATGGCTTGTTTTCAGGTCCTGGAGTTCCAGGCTGATCACAAGCAGATCAAGCAAAGCACTTGAGTAACGATTCGAGATGCGCTCGTCCTGCAGCGATGCCGGCGCGCTCGCGGCCTGATGCAGCATTTCGCGTAAGGGAACGACACCAGGACGCCGGTCGTCGAGGACCATCGCGGTGTACTCGGCAATACGCGGCAGGCGCTCGGTGAGCAACGCTCTCGGAATACGGATCAAGTGGTTTTCGGTACCACCCAGGCTGAAGCGAAACGCCTGAGTTGCGTCATAAAGAAACAAATTGCCGGTTGCCAGGCTGGCTTTTCTTGAGCCTTGTTCTATTTGCCCATGGCCATTTCGAGCGAAACCCAACCATAAATCTTCGGCCGGACCGCTGCGCAGGTGCTGCTCGGAACGCTCCCAGTAGTGCAGCGGCGAAGACAGCGAACAGATGTCCAGCTCGCCGACGGTATTGACGGTGAGCGAGCCATCAAAGCTGCTCAGGGACAAGGGTTTGCTATCGGCGGCCAGGCAATGGCGACAGACCACTTCTTTCCAATAATCAAACCGACGGGGTGCCGGAACAGCAAGGGTCGAATACTGAGTGCTTGGGTTCATGACACTGACCTCGACAACGATGCAAGAGGCGCTCGAGAAGGTGTAACGTGCGGCCAATTTTCAGGCATGAAAAGCAATTAACAGGCCAAGCGCAGTGGCAGGCCTGCTTGAGCGCGCTGCCACGTGGTTTCCATCGCGATTGTCGGCGGCCTTCGCGGGCTGTCGCCCGGTGCCGCCATCACCCTTTAAGGGCATGGCACGTCACCCGGTCGGTGCACGCGCACCAGCGCGGATCACGGGTAAACCTCAGCTCCAGCCTTGTCTTTTCTAACCAAATGGTTGTCTCGCCGAACAAAGCGCCCCCTCCTCGCCCAGCCTAATTTCCACCTCACAGCAGCTCATTCATCCGCTGATGAGGCACGCCATGCATCGACACGACTCACAACGATTGGCTGATTCCTCCTGGCTTCTGCAGCGGCGCGACCTTGCGCCTGAAGAGTCGGCTTATTGGTTGATTGAATGGAGTGCCATGCAGCTGCTGCACCGACGGCAGATCGCCAAGCGCGACCAGCCACCGACGCGCTAACGCCCAACCGTAGGCCTGAACGAAAATAACGAGGAGCTCAAGATGGAATCTGCAATCGACACACATCTCAAATGCCCGCGCACCCTGTCCCGCCGTGTACCGGACGAGTATCAACCGCCGTTCCCTATGTGGGTCGCACGCGCTGACGAGCAACTGGAACAAGTGGTGATGGCCTATCTGGGCGTGCAATATCGCGGCGACGCCCAGCGCGAGCCTGCATTGCAGGCGATGCGTCACATCGTCGGCAGTTTCAGCCTGGCCGATGGCCCGCAGACTTATGATTTGACCCACCACACCGACAGCAGCGGCTTTGATAATTTGATTGTGGTCGGGTACTGGAAAGACCCGGCCGCCCACTGTCGCTGGTTGCGGTCACCCCAAGTGAATGACTGGTGGAGTTCGCCGGATCGGCTCGGTGAAGGCCTTGGTTATTTCCGCGAAATCACCGCGCCGCGCACCGAGCAGTTCGAGACGCTGTACGCCTTCCAGGAGAACCTGCCCGGTGTCGGCGCAGTAATGGATACGACCAGTGGAGAGATCGAAGAGCACGGTTACTGGGGTTCGATGCGCGACCGTTTCCCGATCTCCCAGACGGATTGGATGAAGCCCACGAGCGAGCTGCAAGTGATCGCGGGTGACCCGGCCCAGGGCGGACGGGTCCTGGTCCTGGGGCATGACAACCTCACACTGATTCGTTCCGGCCAGGACTGGGCGGATGCCGAGGCTGAGGAGCGCTCGCTCTACCTCGACGAAATCTTGCCGACGTTGCAGGACGGCATGGACTTCCTGCGTGACAACGGCCAGCCATTGGGCTGCTACAGCAACAGGTTCGTGCGCAATATCGACCTGGACGGCAACTTTCTCGACCTGAGCTACAACATCGGTCACTGGCGCTCGGTGGAGAAACTCGAACGCTGGGCTGAATCTCACCCGACTCACCTGCGTATTTTCGTGACGTTTTTCCGCGTGGCCGCGGGTTTGAAGAAGTTAAGGCTGTACCACGAAGTGTCCGTGTCGGACGCCAAGAGCCAGGTCTTCGAGTACATCAACTGTCACTCGCAGACCGGCATGTTGCGCGACGCGCTGCCGCCAACCACCTGAGCGCCATCGGCGTTTACCTCCCCCCCTTTCTGCCGCCTTGCCACCCTCCTCGGGTGGCCGGTCTCCCTGTGCGAGGAATAAATGATGAATAAGATCCGCCTGCTGACGCTCTCTACGCTGTTGCCCGCGCTTCACGCCAACGCCGGTGAAGTAGCGCCCGGCGATTACGAGCAATACCCGGTCGGCGCTACGATCGGGGCGATTTATTACCAGCACGCCACCACGGACTCGGCTTATGCCAACGGCCACAAGGTCAGCTCTGACTTCAGGGTGAGCTCTGACATCGGCATCCTGCGGCTACTGCATGTCTACGCACTCTCCGACACCGTCACCATCGACCCGCAATTTCTTTTGCCTTTCGGACACGTCTCCAGCGCAGGTGACGCCTCAGCCCTGGGCAGCACTCGCGGCGTTGGCGACTTGATCCTCACGGCGCCGGTCAAATGGCGGTTTAACGAAGCCCGCGACACCCTCAGTATCGCCCCCTACCTGTATGTGCCGACGGGTACGTATGACAAGGACGACGCGCTCAATCTCGGCGAGAACCGCTGGAAATTCGAACTGCAGAGTGCGTACGTCAAACACTTCACAGAAAAATGGGCGATGGACCTGGTCGGCGGTGCCACCTGGTATGGCGACAACACAGACTACGGTGCCAATGCCGACCGTATGAAGCAGGACGTTTCCTACGCAGCGCAGATCATGGGGCGTTACATGCTAGACGCCAGCACCGCGTTTGGTATCGGCTTCGGGCGCACCTGGGGAGGTGAGACGAACATTGAGCACGTCAATCAAGATAACGAGCTTGGCACCACCAACTTCCGTCTCACCGCCACCAAATTCGTCACCCCCCAAGACCAGATCCAACTGCAATTGGGCAAGGACCTCTCGGTGGACAGCGGCACCAAGGAAGACTTCCGCATGAACCTGCGTTATGCGCGCATTTTTTAACGCAAGGGTCTGCGACCGCGTGCCCTTTGCTTCTTTGCACAGCGGTGTCCGGCTCAGCCAAGTCGATGTCTTTCTCAACCAAGCCTGCGACTTGAGGCGCGGACTATCTTGAGCGCCAGGCCCACTGATATTGATGAGCAGCAGTGCTCTTCGGCCACTTACGATAAGGACAGCCCAACCATGCCAATTGTGCGCCCCACCCTTGAACAGCTATTGGATGTATCGAGCCGCCTGCACATGCAGATCAGTGCGGAGCAAGCCCACGAATACCTGGCGCTTATGCAGTCAAGCTTCGATGCTTATGACCTGATTGACGAGCTGCCTGACTTCATTCCGCCGGTGCGTTACGAACGCAGTTCGGGCTATCGACCCTCGGCTGCACACAACCCGCTCAACGCCTGGTACTTCCGCACGGAAGTCAGCGGTGCCCGCGAAGGCAAGTTGGCGAATAAAACCGTGGCACTGAAGGACAATATTTCACTCGCGGGCGTCCCCATGATGAATGGTGCAAAGCCCCTTGAAGGCTTCGTTCCATCATTTGATGCCACCGTTGTCTCCCGCTTGCTGGATGCCGGCGCAACCATCCTCGGCAAGGCAACCTGCGAGCATTACTGCCTGTCCGGGGGGAGTCACACCTCCGATCCGGCGCCGGTGCACAACCCCTATCGCCACGGATTTTCCTCGGGTGGGTCGTCTTCCGGCAGCGCCGCACTGGTTGCCGCGGGCGAGGTTGACCTGGCAGTCGGCGGTGACCAAGGAGGGTCGATCCGGATTCCTTCCGCATTCTGCGGCACTTACGGGATGAAGCCGACTCACGGACTGGTGCCTTACACCGGGATCATGGCCATCGAGGCGACTATCGATCATGCCGGCCCCATCACGGCAAACGTACGCGACAACGCCTTGATGCTGGAGGTCATGGCGGGAGCGGATGGGCTCGATCCGCGACAAGCCGCGCCCCAGGTCGACACGTACAGCGATTACCTGGAGCGCGGTGTGAGCGGGCTGAGGATCGGAGTGCTGCGCGAAGGCTTTGAACTGGCCAACCAGGACCCGCGTGTTGCCTCGTCTGTGCGCAATGCCATCGACGCATTTGCACGGCTGGGTGCGCAGGTCGAAGAGGTGTCAGTGCCTGAGCACAAGATTGCCGGTGCGCTGTGGCACCCCATCGGCTGTGAAGGCTTGACGATGCAGATGATGCACGGCAATGGGGCCGGCTTTAACTGGCAAGGGCTGTATGACCTCGGGTTGCTGGACAAGCAAGCCGGATGGCGCGACCAGGCGAATGACCTGTCCGCGTCTCTCAAGCTGTGCATGTTCGTCGGGCAATACGGTCTGGAGCGCTACAACGGTCGTTTCTACGCCAAGGCACAAAACCTCAGGCGCCTGGCACGCTCCGGCTATGACGCCGCATTGGCGCGCTATGACCTGCTGGTGATGCCTACCGTGCCGATCATTGCCCAGCCCCATCCGGAGCCCGGTTGCTCGGTCACCGAGTACGTGGCCCGAGCGCTGGAAATGATCGGCAATGCCTCCGCACAGGACATCACTGGCCATCCGGCCATGTCGATTCCCTGTGGCCTGGTAGACGGTTTACCTGTCGGGCTGATGCTGGTGGGCAAACACTATGCCGAAGGCACGATTTACCAGGCTGCCGCGGCATTCGAGGCATCGGTTGACTGGAAAAACAGTCAGTAGCCGGTGCGTCCCCTTGCAGCGCAAGAGAATAAGCCGCCGGGCGCTGCCTAGAAGCTCAACGATGAGGAACCAACTGATGACCACACCTGAAAATAAAACATCAACCCCGGGTGAGCGAGCACAGGCATTACTGCACGTGCTCAAACAAAAGGACCTGATCCCCGACGGTTACATCGAGCACATGACACAGCTGATGGCACACGAATGGAGCCCGCAGAACGGTGCTCGGGTGGTGGCCAAGGCATGGGTGGACCCGCAGTTCCGCGAGCTGCTGCTCAAGGACGGTACCGCTGCGTGCGCCCAATTTGGCTATACCGGCCCGCAGGGTGAATACATTGTTGCGCTGGAAGACACGCCCAGTGTGAAAAACGTGATCGTGTGCAGCCTGTGCTCCTGCACCAATTGGCCCGTCCTGGGCTTGCCGCCGGAGTGGTACAAGGGCTTCGAGTTCCGCGCTCGACTGGTTCGCGAAGGGCGCACCGTGCTGCGTGAACTGGGCACGGAGCTGCCGGATGGGGTCACCATCAAGGTGTGGGACACCAGCGCCGAAAGCCGCTACCTGGTGCTGCCTCTGCGGCCAAAGGGGAGCGAATCCATGGATGAAGAGGCACTTCGAAAATTGATTACCAAGGATGTCCTTATTGGCGTGGCGCTACCGTACGTCGCCTAATCAGGGTGCTTTGTTTCTTTCAATTTTCATTCTCTATTCATTCGCTATTAAGAGGTATCCACGATGGATGGCTTTCACGATCTCGGCGGTTTCCAAGGCTTTGGCAAAGTCCCTCACACCGTCAACAGCCTGAGCTACCAACCTGTGTTCAAGCAGGACTGGGAGCACCTGGCGTACAGCTTGATGTTTATCGGTGCCGATCACTTGAAGAAGTTCAGCGTGGATGAAGTGCGCCACGCCGTCGAACGCCTGGACGTGCGCCAGCATGTCGGCACCCAGTACTACGAACGCTATGTCATCGCCACTGCCACCCTGCTGGTCGAAACCGGCGTCATCACCCAGGCGGAGCTCGATCAGGCCCTGGGTGCTCACTTCAAGCTGGCGAACCCCGCGCATGCGCAGGGTCGCCCGGCGATCACTGGCCGACCGCCTTTTGAAGTCGGCGACCGGGTTGTCGTGCGTGACGAGTATGTGGCCGGGCATGTCCGCATGCCGGCCTATGTGCGCGGCAAGGAAGGCGTGGTCCTGCACCGAACTTCAGAAAAATGGCCGTTCCCGGACGCCATAGGTCATGGCGACTTGAGCGCTGCGCATCAGCCAACCTACCACGTCGAGTTTCGCGTCAAAGACCTGTGGGGGGATGCAGCCGACGACGGTTTTGTGGTGGTCGACCTGTTCGAAAGCTACTTGGACAAGGCCTCCAGCGCGCAAGCGGTGAACGTATGATTGACGGCGCCCAGGCGGGCCGACTGCCGGTGACCGTGCTTTCTGGCTTCCTCGGCGCCGGCAAAACCACCCTGCTCAATCATATCTTGCGCAATCGCGACGGCCTGAAAGTGGCAGTCATCGTCAACGACATGAGCGACGTCAACATCGATGCTGAAGAGGTACAGCGCGACGTGGCGCTGCACCGTGGTCGAGATGAATTGATCGAGATGAGCAATGGCTGTATCTGTTGCACGCTGCGCGCCGATTTGCTCGAGCAGATCAGTGCCCTGGCACGCCAGCAACGTTTTGACTACCTGCTCATCGAGTCCACGGGCATTTCCGAGCCGATGCCGGTTGCCGAGACGTTTGCATTCCTTGACGCAGAAGGCTTCAGCCTCAGCGAACTGGCGCGGCTCGATACCTTGGTGACGGTGGTCGATGGCAGTCGTTTTCAGGCGTTGCTCGACGCGCCAGACATCGTGGCCCGCGACGACGCCCAAGCGGACGCACCCAAACGCCATCTGGCAGATCTGCTGATTGAGCAGGTGGAGTACGCCAACGTCATTCTCGTCAACAAACTGGACCTGATCGACGAGCCCGGTTACCAGGCCGTGCACGCGATCCTCACCGGCCTTAACCCGACCGCGCGGATCATGCCGATGACACACGGCAACGTTGAGCTATCAGGCATTCTCGGTACTCATCTGTTTGATTTACCCAGCTTGGCTGCATCACCCGGCTGGATGAAAAAAATGCAGGCCGATGACACACCGGCCTCCGAGTCGGACACCTATGGCGTGACGTCATGGGTGTACCGCGAGCGTGCCCCCTTTCACCCACAGCGATTATTCGATTTTCTGCAGCGCCCCTGGTGCAACGGGCGCCTGTTGCGCAGCAAGGGTTACTTCTGGCTCGCCAGCCGGCACCTGGAAACCGGCCTGCTGGTGCACAGCGGCAGGCAGTTCCAGTGGGACTATGTCGGGCACTGGTGGAACTTCATCGAGCCGTCGCAATGGCCGCGGGATGAATATCGGTTGCGAAGCATCATGACCAAGTGGGACAGCATTGTCGGCGATTGCCGGCAGGAGTTGGTCTTTATCGGCCAGGATATGGATACCCACGTGTTACAGCGCGCCCTCGACGACTGCTTGCTGAGTGCCCAGGAAATCGCCGCCGGCCCATCCGCCTGGCAAGCGCTGCCGGGCGCGAACGTCTTTGACGCCCAGGCCTTATCCGCCCCAATGCAATCCTTGCAGGCTGTTCCCATTTGACCGAGGTAGAGGTGCCCCATGCTCTTTTTCCGCCGCACCACACACCGGGTATTGGCGCAGCTCGCCGACCGGCTGGACCAGCCTGGGCAGGCGAGCACGCCATTGTCGTCGAACAACCGGTCAGTGCACCGCATCCTGGCAAGCGTCGAACACCTGCTGCAAGAGCGGCAAGCCGTTAAGGAGCAGGCCAGCGCACTGACGTTTCGCGTCAGCCAACTGGAAGAGCACCTGGCCGGCCGTGACAAGCTGTTGCAGCAATGGGAGGCGCGCTGGGCACTGATCATACAGGGCGCAGATGAGCTGTTCTGGGAACTGGAGCTGGATGGAACCGCTGCACCTGGGCCGGAATGTGCGATGACGTGGACGGGGCCTGCGTCGAACCCGGCCCAGGCGATGGATCAGCTCGGCGCGTGGAGTGAACAGTTGCACCCGGATGACCGGCAAGCGCATCTGGCAGCGCTCGCCAGGCACCTTGCCGATCGTAGCGGGCGGACGGCATTTGCGCTCGAGGTGCGCATGAAGCCTGCACCCGGCGATGACTACCGTTGGTGCAGCATCAGCGGTGCCTCGCGGCGCGATGCGCAAGGCGCAGCGCTCTGCATCGCGGGGACCGTGCGTGACATTCATGCACAGTACCTGCACAACGAGGCGCTCGAACTGGCGGCCACACGTTTCGATATTTCCCGGGAGATGCTGCATGACGGGCTCTGGGACATCGAGGTGGTGGCAGGCGACCCGGCGAACCCAAAAAATACCATTTGGTGGTCTTCGCAAATGCGCCGACTGCTGGGATGCAACACGGTTGAGGAGTTCCCCAACACCCTGGAAAGCTGGACCTCGCGCTTGCATCCCGACGATAGCGCAGGGGCCATCGGCGCATTCGTCGCCCATGTGGACGACCGCAGCGGCAAGACACCGTTCGATGTGGATTATCGACTCAAGCACAAAAACGGCACTTACCGCTGGTTTCGCGGCCGCGGGCAAACGCGCCGCGCGCAGGACGGCTCTGCGCAACGGGTGGTGGGTGCCATCACCGACATACATGCCCACCATGAAGAAAGCACGATGCGCGAGGCCCAGGCGCAACAACATCGGGTGATGCAGGAAACCCTCACCAAGCTGACGCAGATTGTTGCCACCATCCAGGGCATTGCCAGCCAGACCAACCTGCTGGCGTTGAATGCCGCCATTGAGGCGGCGCGAGCAGGCGAAGCCGGTCGCGGGTTTGCCGTGGTCGCCGATGAAGTGCGCAAGCTCGCCACGCGAACCAGCCAGGCGACCCAGCAAGCGGCCGAGATGATGGACAACTAGCCACATCCCTGCGCCTGCGCGGCGTGCGTGGGCACAGGGCAACTTCCAACAATAATAATCAGGTACGTTATGCGCGATTACGACTCAGCGGTGTCAACGTTCGACTATCTACAACTGGCGGCTCAAGACTTGCACGGCGAACCGGAAGCCTTGAACGCCTGCATCGAGTGCTGCGACCGGCACGCTCATGGCAATGCCGTGGCGTTGTACTGCGAAACGCGGGATGGCCGCGCCACGCGCTATACGTTCAGCGAATTGCAGGTGCACGCTGCGCGCTTCGCAAACTTCCTGCGAGCGCAAGGGGTACAGCCGGGAGATCGTGTCGCCGGACTGCTGCCACGCACAGTTGAACTGGTGATTACTGTCCTCGGGACCTGGCGCATCGGCGCGGTCTACCAACCGCTCTTTACCGCATTCGGGCCCAAGGCGATCGAGCAGCGATTGGCGTGCTCCGGGGCACGCTGGATCGTGACCGATTCCCACAATCGTCCCAAGCTGGATGACATCCCCGACTGCCCTCGCGTCATTGTGGCCGACGGCCCCCCACAGCACCCGAACGATGACGGTTTCTGGGACGCCCTCGGCCGTCAACACGCCGACTGCACGCCTGAGCTGCTGGACGCCAGTGCGCCTTTCCTGCTCATGTGTACCTCGGGCACTACAGGACCTGCCAAGCCGCTTGAGGTGCCTTTGAGCGCCATTCTGGCCTTCAAAAGTTATATGCGCGATTCAATCGACCTGCGCGAAGACGACCATTTCTGGAACCTCGCCGACCCCGGCTGGGCCTATGGCTTGTATTACGCAGTCACCGGGCCACTGGCGTGCGGCCGGGCCACGCTGTTCCATGACGGCCCTTTCACCGTGGAAAGCACCTGCCGGATTATCGCCAAGTATGCGATCAGCAACCTGGCCGGCTCGCCCACGGCCTATCGCCTGCTGATTGCCGCCGGGGCCGAGTTCGCCGACGCCGTGCGTGGTCAACTGCGTATCGTCAGCAGCGCCGGCGAACCGCTCAACCCGCAAGTCATCCGTTGGTTCGCCGAACAGCTCGGCGTGGTCATTCACGACCATTACGGCCAGACCGAAATCGGCATGGTGCTGTGCAATCACCATGGGCTACGCCATCCGGTACGTGAGGGTTCTGCCGGTTACGCGGTGCCGGGGTACCGGATTGTCGTGCTGGATGATGCGTATCAGGAATTACCGACGGGTCAGCCGGGCGTACTGGCGGTGGACCGCGAGCGCTCGCCCCTGTGCTGGTTCAATGGCTACTTGCATATGCCCACCAAGGCTTTTGTCGACCGTTACTACTTGAGCGGCGATATCGTGGAGCTCAATGCGGACGGCAGTATCAGCTTTGTAGGCCGTAACGACGATGTGATCACCACATCCGGCTACCGCGTGGGGCCTTTCGATGTCGAGAGTGCGCTGATCGAACATCCGGCAGTCGTCGAAGCCGCGGTGATCGGCAAGCCCGACCCGCAACGCACCGAGCTGATCAAGGCGTTTGTGGTGCTGAACCGTCAGTACCTGCCCAGTGCGGAGTTGGCGGAAGTCTTGCGCCTGCATGTCAAACAGCGCTTGGCTGCGCATGCGTACCCCCGGGAAATCGAGTTCGTCGAACAACTGCCCAAGACCCCGAGTGGCAAGGTGCAGCGGTTCATTCTGCGCAACCAGGAAATTGCCAAACAGCAGGCACTCGACACATGACTCACGGGCGTATGGCTCCCGCGCTGAGCCGCTCGGAGTTTCAGCGCAGAGCCCTGGAGCTGTTCAAGGAGCGTAGTTTCAGCCAGGTCAGCATGCGCGAATTGGCGGCGCATGTTGGCATCAGCCCGGGGGCGATTTATCACCATGTCGAGAGCAAGGAAGCCATGCTGTTTGAATGGCTGACAGAGCTGTATCAGGCACTGTTGTCGCACGTCGACCTGCTCAAGGCCCGAAGATTGACGCCCGCGCAACGCCTGACAAAACTGATCGAAGGCCATCTTAAATTGCATGAACAGATGACCGGGCACTTCAAGTTAGCGGTGATGGATGCCAATTGCCTGGGCGCCCCGATGCAGGCACGCGTTGAGCGATTGAGGCTAGCCTATGAGTCAGAATTCATGACATTGGTCGGCCAACTGGGCCATCCGCCCGGCGGGCCGTTACGCGAGGGTGCGCTTACTGCGATTTTGCCCATGCTGAACAGCCTACCCACCTGGCTGAGCCCGACGGTTGACAAGGGGCAACGTCGGCTTATTACAAAGACCATCGCCGATGCGGTCATTCACGCCATAAACGCCCTGCCTTGAGTGCCCCTACCCAGCGCTGGATGTCAAAACTGACTCAAGGCCCTTTGTTCGCGTCCACGACCCATTGGCGACCCTGAAGTCTTTGAGAAACCGACATCACCTTCACAAATAACACGGGCACCCACAACACGCCCAGCACTGTTGCCGCGAGCATTCCACCGATAACCCCGGTTCCGATCGCTTGCTGGCTGGCAGCACCCGGCCCGGTGGCGAGCGCCAGGGGCACCACGCCCAGGATAAATGCCAGTGACGTCATGATGATCGGGCGAAAACGCAGGCGTGCGGCCTGGATCGCCGCATCTGCAAGGCTCGCACCTTGGGCGTGCAGCGCTTTGGCAAACTCGACAATCAGGATCGCGTTCTTCGCCGACAGGCCGATGATGGTGACCAAGCCCACCTTGAAATAGACGTCATTGGGCATGCCCATGACGGTGACGGCAGCCACTGAACCCAACACGCCCACCGGCACGATCAACAGCACGGCAAACGGTATCGCCCAACTTTCATACAAGGCCACGAGCACCAGCAGGACCGTCAACAGTGATAAACCCATCAACAGCGGCACCTGGGCACTGGATTGTTGCTCCTGCAAAGACAACCCGGCCCATTCCAGGGTGAAGCCGGCCGGCAGTTGCGCAGCGATGTCCTGCAATGCCTGCATCGCCTGGCCGGTGCTGTAGCCGGCAGCGGCATCACCGGTAAAGCGCAGCGATTGCGAGCCGTTGTAACGCACGATCTGCAGCGGGCCGACTTGCCACTCGAAACGGCTGAAGGCTTCCAGGGGTACCAGTTTGTTCTGCCGGTTGGGCACTTGCAGGCGCAGCAGCGCTTCAGGTGTCTGGCGGCTACTGCCGTCGGCCTGGACGATCACGCGCTGCATGCGCCCCTGGTTGGCGAATTCGTTGATTTGTTGTGAGCCCAAGGCCGCCGATAACGCGGCGCTGATCACATCGAAACTCACACCGAGGGCCTCGGCTTTTTCCCGGTCGATGTCGATTTTGATCTGCGGTGCGTCCGCCAGGCCTTCATCGCGCAGGCTGCCGATCACGGGGGACGCCTTGGCCGCCGCGAGCAGTTGTGCGCGGGCTCCCAGCAACTCGGCGTGAGGGTGGCCGGTCAGGTCTTGCAGGCGCAGTTCGAAGCCGGCGGACGTGCCAAGGCCATCGACCGCCGGCGGCACGGTGCTGAACACGGTGCCGTCGCTGACATCTTCAAAGGCCCGGGTCGCGCGCTGTGCCACGGCGCGGCTGGCCTGGTCCGATCCGCGAACCGACCAGTCCTTGAGGCTGATATACGACAAGGCGGCATTGGCCCCCTCGCCCGAGAAGCTGAAGCCCAGGATACTGAGCACCTGGTGGGTGGCCGGTTGTGCCAGGGCGTATTGCTCCCAGGCGTTCACCGTCACCTCGGTACGCGCGGCGGAGGCCGCTGGCGGCAGTTGGATATCGGTGACGGTGTAGCCCTGGTCCTCACTGGGAATAAAGGAGGATGGCAAACGGTGATAGGCCAACACCAGCACCGCCAGCAATAGCAGGTACAGACAGACGCTGCGAGTGCCGCGCCGCACCCAGGTGCCGGCGACGCGCTCATAGTGTGCGGTCAACCTATCAAAGTGGCGGTTGAACCCAGGCACCCGCCGTGTCGGATCAAAAGGCTTCAGCAATGCCGCACACAGCGCCGGAGTCAGGGTCAGCGCGAGGAACCCGGAGAACAGAATCGACACCGACAACACTAGGGCGAACTGCTGGTAGATCACGCCCACCGAACCGCCCATGAAGGCCAGCGGCAAAAACACCGTTGCCAGCACCAGGGTAATGCCGACAATGGCTCCGCTGATCTGACGCATGGCCTTGCGGGTCGCATCCTTGGGCGACAGACGCTCCTGGCTGATCAAGCGCTCGACGTTTTCCACCACGACAATGGCATCGTCCACCAGCATGCCGATGGCCAGCACCATGCCGAACAGCGTCATCATATTGATGGAAAACCCCAGCACCCCCATCACGGCCAGCGTGCCCGACAGGCACACCGGCACGACCACTGCCGGGATCAGGGTGTAGCGCAGCTTCTGCAAGAACAGCCACATCACCAGGAATACCAGGACCATGGCTTCGATCAAGGTGTAGACGACCTGCTTGATCGCGGCCTGGACAAAGGGCGCCGTGTCGTACGGCACGCTCAAGCGCATATTGCCCGGCAAGGTGCTCGACAGATGCTCCAGACGCGCCTTGACCGCCTGTGCGGTCTGCAACGCATTGCCACCCGGCGCGAGTTGCACCGACATGGCGGCCACGGGCTTGCCGTTGAGACGGGCATCGAAGCGGTAGTCCTGGCGCCCCAGCTCCACCCGCGCCACATCGTGAATCCGCACACTGGCGCCATCATCATTGGCGCGCAGGACAATATTGCCGAACGCCTCCACCGACTCCAACTGGCCTTGAACCATGACGGTCGCGGTGATCTGCTGGTCCACCGGGCCCGGACGTTCCCCCATGCTACCGGCCGGTACCTGCAAGTTCTGCGCCGCGATGGCTTTGCTCACGTCCGCCATCGACAGGCCGTAACCCACCAGCTTCGCCGGGTCGACCCAAATGCGCATGGCGCGTTCGGCGGTATACATCTCCACGCGGCCGACCCCGGCCACACGACGAATTTCGTTGTTCACCGCGCGGGCTGCAAAGTCGGCCAGGCCGACCGAGTCCTGCTGCCCGTCGGTGTACGACAGGGCGTAGATCATCAGGAAGTTCGCGCGTACCTGCTCGACTTTCAATCCTTGCTCGATCACCGCCTGGGGCAAACGCCCCACCACCCGTTGCAGGCGGTTTTGCACGTCGATCTGCGCGCGATCCGGGTCAGTGCCCGGTTTGAAGGTGACGGTCGTGTCTGCGCTGCCATTGGCGCTGGTGGACTCGTAGTAGAGCAAGTCCGGCAGGCCGTTGAGTTCCTCTTCCAGCAGGCTGGTGACGTTGAGGTTGATGATCTGTGCCGACGCGCCAGGGTAGCTGGCACTCACGCTGATTTGCGGCGGCGCAACGTCGGGGTACTGGCTGACCGGCAAACGGCCGAGCGTCAACGCCCCAGCCAGTACGATAAACAGCGCGATAACCCAGGCGAAATTCGGACGCTCAATGAAAAAGTCGACCATTTCAGTCTGCGGCCTGTCGTGCAGCCAGGGTATCGACATTGACCTTGCTACCGGCGCTGAGCTTGTCGGCCCGTTCCACCACCACCCGCTCACCCGCCTTCAATCCTTGGATGATCTGCCAGTCGGGGCCGAGCATCGCGCCGGTGCTGACGATGCGCTCCTGTACCACGCCTTGGGCGTCGACCAGCATCAGCCGGGCTTGTCCGTCGGTGCCACGCTGCACCGCCTGCTGCGGCACGAACAGCGCCTGTGGGTCGACCCCCGCCGGTGCCACCACCCTTACGTACATGCCGGGCAGCAGCACGTTATCGGGGTTGGGAAACTCACCGCGCAAGGTCACCTGGCCGGTGCTGCGGTCTACGGAAATATCGGAGAACAGCAGCTTGCCCGCGCGAGTCTGCGCCGGGTTGCCGACCTGCAGCGAGACCTGGGCCGCGCCCTCCCCGGTTAACACCAGGCGGCCGTTGGCCACGGCTTGGCGCAGCGCCACGACCTGTTCGGCGGGCTGGGTGAAGTCAGCGTAGATCGGGTCCAGTTGCTGAATCCGTGCCATCTGCGTGGCTTCGTCCTGGCCGACCAGCGCGCCCTCGCTGACCAGCGCACGGCCTATGCGGCCGCTGATCGACGCACGCACCTGGCAGTAATCCAGATTGAGTTGTGCGGTCGCCCGGTCAGCTTCTGCGGCCAGGCGGTCGGCCTTGGCGCGTTTGAGGTCGGCGATTGCATCATCAAACAACTGCGGACTGACCGCATTGATCTCGACCAATTGCTTGTAGCGCTGCACATGCGCATTGGCGCGATAGACATCCGCCTCGGCCCTGGCCAGGTCACCTTCGACGCGCATCAACTTGGCCTTGAGCGGTGCCGGGTCGATGCTGAATAACAGCTGGCCGGCCTTGACGTCACTGCCTTCGACAAAATGCCGCGCCAGCACCACCCCGCCGACCCGCGCGCGCACTTCTGCGACGCGCACTGGTTCGATGCGGCCCGGCAGTTCGGCCGTCATGGCAAAGGCGCGGGGTTGTACGGTCAGGGTCTTGACCTGCGCCGGCAGCGTCCTGGACGCAACGGGCGGCGGCGCAGGGTCGCAGCCGCCAAGGGCCAGCGCCGCAAACAGCAGTGTCGATACAGCCTTGTGCATGTGTCGTCCTTACGCTGAAAAATGCGCACTGCCATGCCTTTGGCAGGCGCCGGGCATCGCTCGATCAGGGCTGCGTGGTGATCGAGTGGGCGGCTTGGAACAGGATCTGCGCAACAAAATCAATTTCCTGCTCGGTGATGATCAGCGGCGGCAGGAAGCGCACCGTTGCTCCGTGACGCCCACCCAGCTCGACGATCAACCCATGTTTGAGGCACGCCTGCTGGAAAGCCTTGGCCCGCGCAGTGTCCACCGGCGGATGCCCTTGTACATCAGGCACCCCGCACGGGTCGACGATTTCCATGCCGAGCATCAGGCCGCGGCCGCGCACGTCGCCGACCCAGGTGAATTCACTTTGCAGCGCCTGCAACTGCTTGCGCAGGTGCGCGCCGACCGTCTCGGCGTGGGCCACCAAGTCATTGTCGCGGATGAAGCGCAAGGTCGCCGTACCCGCCGCCATTGCCAACTGATTGCCACGGAAGGTGCCGGCATGCGCACCGGGCTGCCAGACATCCAGCGCGTCGTTATAGACCATGACCGACAACGGTAGGCCGCCACCGATGGCCTTGGACAAGGTGATGACGTCCGGGGTGATGCCCGATTGCTCGAAACCGAACATACGGCCGCTGCGGGCAATGCCGCATTGGATTTCGTCGACGATCAGCGGGATACCGTGGGCACGGGTCAAGCGTCGCAGTTCCTGCAGCCAGCGGTCCGGCGCGGCGATCACACCGCCCTCGCCCTGGATCGGCTCCAGGATCATCGCAGCCGGCAACGTCACACCGCTTTCCGGGTCGTTGAGCAGATGTTCCAGGTAGCGCACGTTGAGGGTGACGCCTTGATCGCCGGCGACGCCAAATGGGCAGCGGTAATCATGCGGGTACGGCAGGCGTTGCACGCCCGGCATCAGGGCGCCGAGGGCATTTTTCGGTGACAGGTTGCCGCTGATGGCCAAGGTGCCCAGGGTCATGCCGTGATAGGCGCCTTCGAACGCCAGCACCGAATGACGACCGGTGGCGGTGCGAGTCAGTTTGAGTGCCGCTTCCACGGCGTCCGCACCGCTGGGGCCGCAAAACTGGATGCGCGCGTTGCGTGCGAAGTCTGCCGGCAGGCAGCCGAAGACTTCCTGGACAAAGGCATCCTTGACCGGCGTCATCAGGTCCAGGGTATGCATCGGCACACCGGCCGCCATCACTTGCGTGATCGCCTCGATGACCACGGGGTGGTTATGGCCCAACGCGAGGGTTCCGGCGCCGGCCAGGCAATCGACGAACACCTGCCCGCGACTGTCCTGTACGTAGATCCCATAGGCACGTTCAAGCACCAAGGGAATACGTCGGGGGTAGCTGCGGGCGTTTGATTCCTGCTGTTGCTGGCGCTCGAGCATCGGCGTCAGGTCCAGGCAATAAGGTTGGGACAGCCCGGTATGCGCCAGGCGTAGCTGTGGCGCACCACCGTGCGTGGCATTCGAAAAAGCGCTCATGAGATCCTCCATGGAGGCTGGGTGTGGAAGCAAGTGGGACTGCCTGGGCGCGAGCGCCCCAGGCAGCAAACAGCTTGAAACCAGACGCTGGGAATGCGCATCCCTGCGCCCATCGACTTACATGTCGTAACGCAGTACCAGGCCGAATGTGCGCGGGGCGCCCACATCGATGATGTCGCCAATGCGGTTGCTCGTGACGTATTCCTTGCCGAAAGCGTTTTTCAGGTAACCGGACACCGCAACGTTCTTGGTCACCTTGTATTCGGTGCTGAAGTTGGTCAGCACGTAGTTGTCACTGCGGCGTACTTTGCTGACGTTGCCGTTGGCGTCGAACTCGAAGTCGGACGGCGCGGTGCTCTGGTAGGTGAGGTCGGTGTTGAGGGTCAAGCGGTCGTTCCAGCGGTAGGTACCGCCCACCGACATTTTGTATTTCGGCGAGTAGAGGAATGGCTGGCCGCTACGATCCAGGCCGTCGCCGGTGTTGAAATCCTTGTATTTGGCATCGGTGATGGCGCCGCCGATGTTGAGGGTCAACTGCTCACCGAAGTCTTTTTCGACGCTGACTTCCAGGCCCTTGATGTCGCTGCGACCGGCGTTGTACACAAGGAAGAAATTGCCCGACGGGTCGAGCACGCTGACCTGCTGGTCTTTCCAATCGGTGTAGTACAGGTTGGCGCGCGCACGCAGGCTCTTCTCGAGGAACGAACCCCGATACGACAGCTCGTAGTTGGTGGTGTACTCCGGATCGTAAGCCTCGTGGCCGCCACCGGCACGCACGTTGACGCCACCGCCTCGGTAGCCTTTCTGCACCATGAAACCGACGTACTGATCAGGAATGAACTGATAATCGACGCCCAGTTTCGGCAAGAGTGCGCTGAAGGATTTCTTGACCTTGCCAGGGCTGGAGAAGTCATCCTGCTCGATATCGGTGTCGTTGGTTTCGTAGTCGTAGCGCAGGCCGGTGATCAAAGTCCAGTTCGGCGCGAAATCCCAGTCCACCTCGCCGAACAGCGCGGCGTTGTTGATAGCGACATCGCCTTTGGCTGCACCGCGTTGCACATTGTTGAACAGCAAGCGATCGTGGAAGCTGTTGGTGGTGCGGCCAAAATACACGCCACCGAAGCTGCGGATCGTGTCGGACTCATAACCCAGGCGCAGTTCCTGGCTGAACATGTTGCCAGCCTGGTTACGCAGGATCTCGTTGTTCGCCGTGGCGGTCTGGTCGAAGTCCTTGCGCGCGGTGTAGTCCGAGTGGGTGTAGGTGGTCAGGTTGGTCAGTGTCCAGGCATCGTTGAGACGCCAGTCGATCTTCGCGCTCAAGGTGTCCTGGTTAAGGTTGTCGTAGGCCTTGGTGTTCGAGGCGATCTTGTAATACTGGACCTTGTCGCCGATGCGGGTGATCGAGTTGTCGCCCTGACGGTGTTCGTTGTGTGCGTAGGTCAACAGCACATCGGTGTCGTCGTTCGGCGTGATCAACAACTTGCCGCGATAGTTGCTCGTGCGGTGCGGGTTGGCATCGTCGTGATTGGTGGTGTTGCGGATATAACCGTCGCCGTCCTGGGTATCGATGGCGATGCGGCCGGCGATCTTGTCGTCGACGATCGAGCCACCGCCGGCCACGGCTACACCGCGCTCACCGTAGTTGCCGATGTTGGTCTGGGCGGAGAAGGATGGGTCGAAGGTTGGGTTCTTGGTCTGGATCACCACCGCGCCGGCCAGGGAATTGCGGCCTTGGGTGGTGGACTGCGGGCCGAGGAAGACTTCAACCTGCTCCGTGTCCCACAGGCCGATCGGGCTCAACGTCAGCGCCCGGTTCGGTTGTTGGGCGCCATCGACGTACACCGACACCGCGCCGTTCAAGGTCGCCGGGCCCTGGTCATCGAAACCCGACACCGGCACACCACGGATACCCCAGTTTTCGTTACCGGCTTGGTTGTACACGCCAGGGGTGCGGGCGAATACGTCGATCAGGTTGTGATCGGCCTTGTCGCGCAGTTGCTGTTCGGTCACGACGGCCACGCTCGACTGGGTCTTCTCAAGCGAGCGGTTGATCTTTTCGCCGGTGACGGTGACCGGCGCAATCTCCAGTGCGGCGGGTTGATCGTCCGCCCATGCGCTGTTCAACAGGTACATGGCTGAGCCTACCGCCAACGCAAGTGTATTAATTTTGTAATTCACGCCCCGCTCCCCTACCGCAGTTATTTGTATTTTTATCCGTTGGCAAATCGCTGTTTTTTCCCAGCGGGGCGGAGTCTAGTCGAAAAAAAATATTAAAGGAATAGTATTGATAATCCCTCTCATTCACACCTAATATACTTTCTGTATTCACATATACACATTAGGTTTCAAAGTCTCGCCGAGGCCACTGCCCAGTTTTAACGGCCTGCTGTCACGTTGCTACAGAGCCAAGAAAAATAAACAGGATGTGCAAAGGATGACCTCAATCGAACACCCGAACGGACGTTCCGAGCCTGTTTCAATCAAGGATCAAGCCCACGGCGCAGCGGTATTGCCAAGGTGTGTGCAGGCTGCCCCAGGCCAATCGATCCATGCGCTCGAGCCGTCGATCCGCGACAGCCTTGATGACAGCCTGCGTACGGTGGGCGGCGTGCTGTTTCGCGGCTTCAACGTCCCCACCCCAATCGACTTCAAACGCTTTGCCGCCAGTTTCGGCGCGCCGCTGGCCAGCTACGAATTCGGCTCCACGCCACGTAGCAAAGTGTTCGCCGGGGTCTACAGCTCGACGGAATACCCGGCCCACCAATTCATCCCTTTGCACAATGAGCAGGCCTATACCCGCCCCTGGCCTTCGCGCATCTGGTTCCACTGCATCAAGGCCAGTGAAACCGGTGGCGAAACGCCAATCTGCGACAGCCGCCTGATCTATCAGCGCATGCCCGCCGAGATTCGTGAGCTATTCGCCAGCCGCGAGTTGCTCTACGTGCGCAACTACAGCGGGGCCCTCGACCTGCCCTGGCAAAAAGTGTTCAACACCGAAGACCGCGCCCAGGTCGAACGCTATTGCCAGGACAACGACATCGAGTGGGAATGGAAGGCCGACGGCGACCTACGGACCCGCCAACGCTGCGCCGCCGTGTTGCAGCACCCCGAGACCGGCGAGTGGGTCTGGTTCAACCAGGCGCACCTGTTTCACGTCTCGGCCATTGAACCCGCCGTGCGTGCCAGCCTGCTGGCGGCCGTCGGTGAAGAGAACCTGCCGCGCCATGTGTATTTCGGCGACGGCTCGGCGATTCCCGATGCGATGCTCGATACGGTGCGTGCGGTCTATGACCAGACCGCCGTCAGCTTCCCTTGGGAACCCGGCGACATTCTGATGCTCGACAACCGACTGGTCGCCCACGGGCGCAATCCTTATACCGGTGACCGTAAAGTCATCGTGGCCATGGCGTAAATCCCACCATGTTTGCATTCAATCACTGGATCGAAGTGCTGGAGGCTAACGCCCTGCACTTCCCGCAGCGTGCTGCCTTGCATTTCCTGCCGGACGGCGTCGAGATCGGCGAAACCCTCACGTTTGCCCAACTGCACGAGCAGTCCCAATCCCTGGCGGCCGCCTTGCAGGCGC
Organism: Pseudomonas sp. QC2; assembly: GCF_002859085.1. Taxonomy (NCBI): domain Bacteria; kingdom Pseudomonadati; phylum Pseudomonadota; class Gammaproteobacteria; order Pseudomonadales; family Pseudomonadaceae; genus Pseudomonas; species Pseudomonas sp. QC2. Next base: position 19,367 of record NZ_PKKS01000022.1, on the reverse strand, counting down.
GTTGCAGTCCAGGCGACCGCGTGTTGTTGATGCTGCCGAGCAGCCTCGACTATGCACGCGCGTTCTGCGCCTGCTTGTATGCGGGGCTGATCGCCGTGCCGCTGTTCCCGCCGCCGTCCCGCAAGCCGCGCCATCTGGATCGCGTGCGCAATGTCGTGATCGATGCGCAGCCAGCGCTGATCCTCGCGCCCTTGGATCATTGCGAAGGTCTACGCGAATTGGTTGAACATCGCGTCGATGTGTTGACCGTCAACAACCTCGGCACCCCGGCGCCTGACACGTGGCAACGGCCGGCGATCGACGGCGCCAGCGTGGCGTTCCTGCAATACACATCGGGCTCCACCGGCACGCCCAAAGGCGTCGAAGTGCGCCAGCGCAACCTGATCGCCAACGTCGAATTGATGCGCAAGGCCTACGGTTTCGATGAGCACGGCGCCATGGTCAACTGGCTGCCGCTGTACCACGACATGGGCCTGATCGGCGGCGTACTCGCCCCGCTCTACAGCGGCATGCCGTGCTACCTGATGGCCTCGCAGACCTTCGTGAATGCACCGTCCACCTGGCTGCAGGCCTTGAGTCGCTACCGCGCTACCGCGAGCTTCGCGCCGAATTTTGCCTTTGCCCTGTGCAACCGCGTGGTCAGCGACAGCCTTATCGCCCAGCTCGATCTGAGCGCCTGGCAGCACGCAATCAACGGCGCCGAGCCGATCCACCCGGCCACCCTCGACGCCTTCGCCCGACGCTTTGCCGCGTGCGGCCTCAACCCCATGGCCATCAGCCCCGGTTACGGCCAGGCCGAAGCTACCCTGTGCGTCAGCGCAACGCCCGCCGAAGCCCTCCCGGTGGTGTTGCGCCTGGACAAAAGCGTGTTGGAGACCGGCCACGTGGCCCTGGCGTCCGGCGACGCCACTGCGGTTGAATTTGTCGCCTGTGGCTACCCGCAAGCGCTTCACACCATCGCCATTGCGGACCCGAACACCCACGAACGCTGCGCCGTCGACCGCATCGGCGAAGTCTGGCTGCAAGGCCCGAGCAACGCCGAGGCCTACTGGAAAAACCCCGATGCCAGCCGCTACGCGTTCGAGGCGCAGATAGTCGGTGAGCCCGGCTATTACCTGCGCTCAGGTGACCTGGGTTTCATGCATGAAGGTCAAATCGTCATCTGCGGCCGCCTCAAAGACCTGCTGATCCTCAACGGCCGCAACCTTTACCCCCACGATATCGAGTTTGCGATCACCGACAGTGAGCCGGGCATCCGCACCGGACGCATCGCGGCCTTCTCGGAGATGGACCCGCTGCTCGGCCGCGAGAAACTGGTGATCGTTGCCGAGCCGCAGCGCAAGTTTGTCGACCCGGCACATCACCCGGCGCTGTTCGCGTCGATGCAAACCGCCGTGCGTGAAGCGGCCGACTGCGGCATCGACCAGATTGTGCTGGTGGAAGCCGGCACCATCCCGATGACCACCAGCGGCAAGATCGCCCGCCAGGGTGCGCGCAACCAATGGGCGGCCGGCACCCTGAGCATCATCGCCCAGAGCGGCGGGCAGGCAAGCACGCCCGTTGAACGCATCGCTATCGAGCAACTGCGCCGGCAGCCGAGCCTTTCGGCCTGCCAGCAGTGGCTGGAACAGACGCTGATCGAGGTCAATCCGTACCTCAGCGTCGACGTCGAGCTCAGTCTGATCGGCTTGGGCCTGGACTCCATCGGCATTGCCGATTTTGCCGCGCGCCTGCACCGCGACCTGGGCTGGGACCTCGACACCCAGAGTCTGTTCGGCGAACGACGCCTGGCCGAATGGGCGCAGGCGCTGCTCGTGTACCTCGGGACTCCGGCGCCCGGTGCCCGCCTCGAATCAGACGCTACCCCCCACCCTCGCCGCCAATCCTTCGCCCAGCGTCGCCTGTGGTTCCTGCACCAGTTGAACCCGCAGGACACCCACCACAACCTGGTATTGCACCTGAAGCTGCAAGGCCCAGTTGACAGGGACGTCTTGTCGCAACGGCTCAATGCCCTGGTCGAGCGTCACAGTGTGCTGCGCACGGTCTATCACGATAGCGTTGATGGCCCGCAGCAACAGGTGCTGCCGGCCAGCAACGTGCGTTTGACCCTCCATGATCAATTGGCGGACTGCCTGGCCCAGGAACACGCCACCCCGGTCGACCTCAAGCAAGGCCCACTGCTACGCGCCCACCTGATCAGCCACGATCACCAGCACGACCTGCTGCTGACCCTGCACCACATCGCCTTCGACGGCCGCTCCGCACAACTGCTGCTGGCTGAACTGGCGGCCCAGGCCGCCAATGAAACGCCGGTGCAATATCTGGACTTTGCCCGTTGGGAAGCCGCGCACTGGACAGACCAGCGCATCGCCACGCACCAGGATTTCTGGCGCGAACACCTGGCCGATGTGCCGCAAACCTTGGACCTGGGCGGCAGCGGCACTACCCACGGCGAACACAGCCTGAATTTCAGCCTGCCGCAAGCCACCTGCGACACGCTCGCCTGCGTCGCCCGTGAACACGGCATGACGCTGTTCATGCTGCTGTTGGCCAGCTATCAACTGGTGCTCAAGCAATTGGGCGGCCAGCAACGTTTTCTGCTCGGCACTGATGTGAGCGGCCGTCCGCTGGCCGCGCACAACGAGGTGATCGGCTTCTTTGTCAACCAGCTGACCCTGCGCTGTGAGATAGCCGGGGAAGGGACGCTGGCGGATTTTTTCGCGCACGTGCGCGATGAGGCGCGACTGGCGTATGCCCACCAGGACCTGCCGTTTGACCTGGTTGTCGCGGCGCTGGCCCCAACCCGGCGCGCCGGCCATTCGCCGCTGTTCCAGGTCAAGCTCAACTATCAACCGTCGCGGGTTGCGCCGGTCACTCTTGCCGGTGCACAACTGACGAGCATGGACGTTGCGCAGGCGCCGGGAGACTTCCATCTGGTGCTCGACCTGGTGCATGCCGGCCACGGCATTGATGCCACGCTCAAATACCGTGGCGAGTACTTCGATCAGCCCCGAGCCTTGCGCCTGCAGCATTTGTGGAGCGGCCTACTCGGCGAAGTTCGTGATCTGCTCGGCGAGTCCCTGCCCGCCCTGGCCCAGCGCCTTGACGATTGGGATCAAGCTTTCCAGCGCGAAAGCCAGCAGTCCCACGCCCTCGCCGGTCGCAGTCAGTTGCTGCAAACCAAACGTCGCTCACTGACCCTTTGATCAAGGTGGATGCTTGTATGCCTATCGTGCCCCCAGCACCCCGCACACTGGGCAGTGTGCGCCGCAAAGCCATGAACGTTGCCCCCCAGCAACTGGTCAGCGAACGCCTGCTCAGCCCCGATCACGCCTTGCCGTTGGTGATCGAACCCGCAGTCAGCGGCGTCGATCTGGTGGCCTGGGCTACCCGTGAACGCGAAGCCCTGGAACGGAAGCTGCTGCAATACGGCGCCCTGCTGTTCCGCGGATTCGACGTCGCGTCGGTGGAACAATTCGACCACGTCATCGCTGCCCTGTCCCCCGGTGCCCTGGAATATATGTTCCGCGCCTCCCCGCGCACCCGGGTCGGCGGCAACATCTACACCTCGACCGACTACCCGGCCGACCAGATGATTTTCCCGCATAACGAACACTCCTATTCGCCGCGTTTCCCGCTGCGCCTGTTCTTCTATTGCCAACTGCCGTCCGAGACCGGCGGCGAAACCCCGATCGGTTCAACCCGCGCAGTCAAGGCCCGGATCAGCGCCGACATCGAGGCGCGTTTTCGTGAAAAAGGCGTGCTCTACGTGCGCAATTACGGCGACGGTTTCGGCCTGCCGTGGCAGAGCGTCTTCCAGTCCGCCGACCGCAGCGAAGTCGAAGCCTACTGCGCCAGCGTCGGCATCGAAGTGGAATGGAAAGAAAACAACCGCCTGCGCACCCGCCAACGAGGCCCGGCAGTGGTACGCCATCCGCGTACCGGCGAAGAAGTCTGGTTCAACCACGCGACGTTTTTTCACATCAGCACCCTGCCGCCGGCCATCCGCGATTCGCTGCAAGGCAACTTCAACGACCTCGACCTGCCGACCAACACCTTCTACGGCGACGGCACACCGATCGAACCGGAGGTGCTGGCGTCGCTGCGCGCCGCCTACCTGGATTCGCTGGTGCGTTTCTCCTGGCAACAGGGCGACGTGCTGTTTATCGACAACATGCTTGCGGTGCACGGTCGCGAACCGTTTACCGGCAAACGCGCAATCATGACCGGCATGGCCGAGGCCTTGCTGTCCGCCGACGTGGCTGTCTGACCGCTATCAACCCCATTTTGCAGTTGAGCTGAACATGAACGGACTTCAAGGCTTTCGTATCTCACCGCAACAAGCGTCGCTTTACCCGCACCTCGATGGCGCAACCGAACACACGTTCAGTTGCCAACTGCAATGGACCATCGCCCAGGCGGTAGACGCCAACACCCTATCCCAGCGCCTGCAGGCATTGGTCAGCGGCAGCGAAATACTGCGCACACAGCTGACTCCGGTGCCAGGCCTGCGCCATCCGGTGCAAGTGATTCACGACCAGGCCGCGCTGAGCGTGGGCGTTAAGGACCTGCGCCACCTCAGCCCAGCCGATCAGCAGGTTGCCTTGGCCACCTTGAACGGGACCGCGCCGCTGGCCGTGACGCTGGTGCAACTGACCGAGGGGCACGTGCTGCACCTGGCCGCCGCCAGCAGCCATCTTGACCTCGCCAGCCTGAAACTGGTGGCCATTGCCCTGCTGCAAGACACCCCGCCGGACCTGTCCGAAACCCTTCAATACGCCGATTACGCCGAGTGGCGCTGGAGCCTTGCCGAAGACGAGCCCGAACACCCCGGCGCAATGTTCTGGAAACCCTCAGCCGACAGCGAACAGCACAGCTTGCAACTGTCGCTGGAAACGCCCCGCCCCGGTGGATTCAGCCCGCAGCGCATCGACGTGCACCTGCCCCACCACCCGGTACTGACCGCTGAGCTGATGCTGGCGGCCTGGGCGGTGCTGCTCGGGCGGTTGTCCGGTCAACAGCAGGTGCCGATCACCCTGATCCATGCCAGTCGCGGCCCGGAACTCGACAACGCCTTGGGCCTGTTCGAGCAAACCTTGCCTGTGCGGATCGACCTGCAAGCCCAGGCGACCTTGCTGGAACAAAGCCGCCATGTCAGCGCCCTGGTCGAACAGGCCACAGGCTGGCAGGACTATTACACCCAGGACCTCAAGGGCGGTTATGCCTTCGCCTGGCGTGCCAGCGATGCGCGCGAACGCGACGCCAGTGTGGTAATGAGCCCGGCCAAGGCGTGCCTGCACGTTCATCAAGGTCCCGAGCGGCTCAACGCGCAGATCATCTACGATCGCCATCTGCTCAGCCACAAGGCGGCCGCCTGCCTTGCCGAACAGTGGGCGCAGTTGCTGCACTCCGCGTTGGCCGCACCGCACCAGGCCTGGGCGCAGTTGCCCATGGGCGGGCCGCTGCAAGCGCAGATCATCGCCCCCCAGGCACAACCGCCGGTGATAGAAGCCGTGACGCTTGTTGAACTGATCGGCCGCCAAGTGCAACTACAGCCAACCGCCATCGCCCTGAGCGACCCGCAGGGCGACCTGAGCTACGCGCAACTGGACGCAAGCGCCACGCAGTTGGCGCACCAACTGGTGGCCGCCGGCATCCGTGCCGGTGTGCCGGTCGGTATCCTGTTCCCCCGTGGCAACGCCGCGATCGTCGCGCTGCTTGCCGTGTTGAAGGCCGGTGGTGCCTATGTGCCGGTGGACCCGACTTATCCGCAGGACCGTCGCGCCTACATGCTCGCCGACAGCGCCATTGCGCACATCGTCGTCAGCCCTGAGCTGGCCGATAGCGTGCCGGCCGGCCTGCGGAGCTTTGTGCTGGACGACTTGCACGCCCCCAAGAACCTGCCGCCATTGCCGCTGCCGCGTGCCGACGACCTCGCGTACCTGATCTACACCTCCGGTTCCACCGGTGCACCGAAAGCCGTCGAAATCAGCCACGCTGCCTTGAGCTATTCCACCCAGGTGCGCATGGCGGCGTATGAAGCGCCGGTGAGCGCTTACCTGCTGCTGTCCTCGTTTGCCTTCGACAGCTCCGTGGCCGGGATTTTCTGGACCCTGGCCCAAGGCGGCCGCCTGGTATTGCCGGCACCCGGCGAAGAGCTGGACATGGCGCGCCTGTCGCACTTGATCGCCCAACACCAGGTCAGCCACGGCCTGTCGCTGCCCTCGTTGTATCAAGCGTTGCTGGATCAACTCGGCAGCGCCGACAGCCTGCAATGCTGGATCGTTGCCGGGGAAGCCTGCCCGCCGTCGTTGATCGCCCAGCACAGCAACACCCTGCCCCACACGCTGCTGGTCAACGAATACGGTCCTACTGAAGCCACCGTGTGGGCGACCTACGATGTACTGAGCCCCGACCGCGCCTTGACCATCGGCCGCCCGATTGCCGGCATGGACCTGCGCGTCTTGAATGAACACGACATCACCAGCGGCATCGGCGAACCCGGTGAAATCGTGCTGGCCGGCCCAACCCTGGCCCGTGGTTATCGCAATAAGCCCGAGGAAACCGCCAAGGCCTTTGTCACCCTGGCCGACGGCACCCGCGCCTACCGCACCGGTGATCTGGCCTGCTGGCTGGCCGATGGGCGCCTGGCGTTCCTGGGGCGCAAGGACCATCAGGTCAAATTGCGCGGCTATCGCATCGAACTCGGCGAGATCGAGCGACAACTGTGCAGCCACAGTGACGTGCGCGAAGCCGCCGTGATTGTGCAGGAGCAACCCGCCGGCAAGCGTCTGCTGGCCTATGTGCTCGCCGCCCATGGCTACGCGCCGGATTCAGAAGCCCTCAAGCGCTACCTCGGCGAGCGACTGCCGTCGTACATGGTGCCAACGCGGGTGCTGACATTGTCAGCCTTCCCACGCACCCCCAACGGCAAACTCGATACCCGCCAACTGCCAGACCCGGACCAGTTCGACCAAAGCACCCATGTCGCCCCGCGCACGCCGATGGAAACCACCTTGCACGCCATAGTCACCAAGGTCTTGAAGCTCGACAGCGTCAGCGTCACCGAGAGCTTCTTTGCCATGGGGGGCGACTCGATCCTTAGCCTGCAAGTGGTGGCCCAGGCCCACGAACAAGGCATTGCGCTGTCGGCCAAGCATGTGTTCGAACACCAGACCATCGCCGCCATGGCCCATGTCGCCCAGCCGCTGCACGCCCGGCATGTCGACACTGAGAGCACCGAATTCAGTGCCTCGGGCATGTCGCAAGATGAACTGAACGCGCTGATGGCCGAGCTCAACGACGCCGACCTGTAACCGCCACGCCCATCGCCGTTGCCCCTTTTTCTGCAGGACGTTTTGAATGACCACCGAAAAGACCACCAGCAATCCGATCGAAGATGTTTACCCGCTGTCACCGCTGCAACAAGGGATGCTGTTCCATTCCCTGCTGCATGAAGACTCCGGCGTGTATTTGATGCAGGATCGCTACCGCATCGGTGGGGCCATTGATGAAGGCGCATTCCTTGAGTCCTGGCGCCAGGTGGTGGCGCTGCACCCGTCGCTACGCGCCAGCTTCCAGTGGAAAACCCAGAAGCAACCGGTGCAGGTGATCCACCGCGAGGTCAAGGTGCCGCTGGACACCCTCGATCTGCGCGGCCTGGCTCCCCATGAGCAGGAGGCGCGGATTCGCAGCCTGCTCGAAAACGAGCAGAAAATCGGCTTCAACCTGTCCAAGCCACCCTTGATTCGCTTCCGCCTGGTGCGCCTGGCGGATGAGTCCTATGAGTTCATCCGCAGTTTCCATCACATTCTGATGGACGCCTGGTGTATTTCCCTGGTGACCGTGGACTTTCTCAAGGTCTACGAAGCACTGTGCAACGACCGTACGCCACAGATCAAAAGCCCACGCCCATTTCGGGACTACATTCAATGGCTGCAACGCCAGGACGCGGGCAAGGCTGAGCAGTTCTGGCGCGGCCAATTGCAGGGGCTCAACGCCCCCACGCCGCTGACCGTGGACAACGGCGTAAGCCGCGACCGCTACACCGACGCGGTGCGGGTGGCCGACCAGTTGATCCATCTGAGCGAAGACGACACCCAGGCCTTGGCCGCTTTTTGCCGTCACCGCCGGATCACTCCCAATACCTTCTTCCAGGGCGTCTGGTCCCTGTTGTTGTCGCGCTACAGCGGCCAGCGTGACGTGGTCTTCGGCGTCACCGTGGCGGGGCGTCCCGCTGAGTTGACCGGCGTCGCCGAGATGATTGGCCTGTTCATCAACACCCTGCCACTGCGGGTCAGCGTCGACCCGCAGGCGACCTTGGGTGACTGGCTCACGGCGTTGCAGGGGCTGAACGTCGAGATGCGCGACTTCGAGCACACGCCGCTGACCGATATCCAGGGCTGGAGCGATTTCCCCCGTGGCGAAACGCTGTTCGACAGCATTCTGGTGTTTGAAAACGCGCCGATCGATGAACAGATTCTGGACGGCGGTTTTGAGTTCAGCCTCGACGGAATGGACCACAGTGTGCACACCCACTATGGCTTGACCGTGGTGATCCTGCCCGGCGAGCAGCTCGGCATTCGCGTGTCCTACGACCGCGAGCGTTTTGAAGCGGATACGGTGCAGCGCCTGCTCGGCCACTTGGCCAGCCTGGTACGCGGCATGCTCGCCGCGCCTGAAGCGCCGCTGGGCAGCTTCGAGCTGCTGGCCGCCGACGAGCGCCAGCAATTGCTTGGCGAGTGGGCACTCAACCCCCACGATTTCCCGCTGCATAAAAGCTACGCCGAGCTGTTTGCCGCCCAGGTCGCCGAGCGTGGCGATCAAATTGCCGCGATCTGCGCCGGTGAATCCCTGACCTATGCCGAGCTCGACTTGCGTGCCACGCGCCTGGCCCAGGCCCTGCGCACAGCCGGTGCGGGTGCCGATCAATTGGTCGCGCTGGTCGCCCCCCGTGGCCTGGCGTTATTGACCAGCATGATTGCCGTGTTCAAGGCCGGCGCCGCGATGCTGCCGCTGGAGGTCAACCACCCGCCTGAGCGTCTGCGCGAGATCCTCAACCTGTCCCGCGCCCCGCTGCTGGTGGCGAGTGAAGAGTGCCGTGGCCTGCTCGACCCACTGCTCAGCGGCCTCGAGCACGCGCCTACGGCCCTGTTCGCCGAAGCCGCCTGGAACACGCCCAACGACGCGCCATTCACGCTGGCCGGCGGCCCGGACAGCCTGGCCTACGTGCTGTTCACTTCGGGCTCGACCGGTACGCCCAAGGGCGTGATGATCGAACAACGCGGCATGCTCAATAACATCTTCGGTAAAGTCCCGGCCCTGGGGCTGAGCGCCAATGACCGTATTCCGCAGACCGCCTCGGTGGCCTTCGATATTTCCGTGTGGCAATTTCTCGCGGCGCCGGTGTTGGGCGCCACCGTGCATATTCTGCCGGACGAAGTGGCCCACGATCCGCAACGCCTGCTGCAAGTGCTGGCCAGCGAACGCCTCAACGTACTGGAAATCGTCCCGAGCCTGATGCGCACGCTGCTTGCGCTGTGCCCGTGCGACCTTCAGTTGCCTGACCTGCGCTGGGTACTACCGACTGGCGAGGCGCTGCCGCCGACCGTGGCGCGCGACTGGTTCGCACGCTTCCCGGACATCGCGCTGATGAACGCCTACGGCCCAGCCGAGTGCGCCGACGACGTGGCGTTCCAGCCGATTACCCAGGCGCCGCACGCCAACGTCAGCCATATGCCCATAGGCCAACCCACGGCCAACAACCGCCTTTATGTGCTCGATGAGGCCCTGCGCCCGGTGCCAATCGGCGTGGCTGGGGAAATCTGCGTCGGTGGCGTCGGCGTCGGCCGTGGTTACCTGCACGACCCGCAGCGCACCACCGAGGCATTCATCCAGCACCCACAGATCGACGGTCGTCTGTACCGCACCGGCGACCTCGGCCGCTGGTGCGCCGACGGCGTGATCGAGTACCTCGGCCGTCGCGACCAGCAAGTGAAATTGCGTGGCCACCGCATCGAACTGACCGAAATCGAACACCGACTGGCCCAGCACCCGAACGTGCGTGAAGCCGCGGTATTGCTGCGCGAGAACAGCGCGGGCGAAGCCTGGCTCGTGGCCTATTGGTCAGCCCACGACGACACGCTGGGCAGCACCGGCCTGAGTGAACACCTGCGCGCACAACTGCCGCCTTACATGGTCCCGGCCGCGTTCGAATGCCTGGAACGCTTGCCCCTGAACAACAACGGCAAAGTCGACCGCAAAGCCTTGGCCGCGCTGCAACTGAACTGGCAGGCCGATACCCGGGAAAGCCTTGCGCCGCGCAACGAACACGAAGCCACCATCGCCAAGGTGTGGGCCGACGTACTCGGACGCGACAGTGTCGGCGTGGAAGACAATTTCTTCACCCTAGGCGGCCACTCGCTGCTGGCCACCCAGATCGTCGCGCGCCTGCGCAGCCAGTTCAAACTCGACCTGCCGTTGCGCGTGCTGTTCGAACAGCCGACCGTCGCCCTGCTGGCCGTGGCCATCGCCGAACGCGAAGCGCAAGCGGCTGCACCGCAAGCCGTCGCCCTCGACACGCCGCACGCCAAGGCGCGCCCTGCCCTGCTGCCGTTGTCGTTCTCGCAACAACGCCTGTGGTTTATCGAACAACTGACCCCAGGCACCACGTTGTTCAATATCCCGTTTGCCCTGCACCTCAAGGGTGAACTCAACGTCCCGGCGCTGAACGCCAGCCTGAATGATTTGCTCGCGCGCCACGAGATCCTGCGCACCGGTATCCGCAGCGTGGATGGCGTGCCGAGCCAGCACATCAGCGACGCACTGGAAGTTGCACTGCCGTTTGAAGACCTGTCCGGCCTGGGCGCAACCGCCCGTGAAGGCGCGCAATTCACGGCGCTGCAAGCCACCTTTGAACAGCCCTTCGACCTGACCGAGCCACCGCTGCTGCGCGCCCGCCTGCTCAAAGTGGCACCGGGCGAACACGTGCTGGGCATCGCCCTGCATCACCTGGTCTCCGACGCCTGGTCGGCGACCATCGCCCTGCGTGAGCTGGCCTTGGGTTACGAGGCCCGTTGCAACGGCAACGCGGCGCAATTAGCGGCGTTGCCGCTGCAATACGCCGATTTCGCCCTGTGGCAGCGTGACCATCTGCAAGGCGCCGAACTCAAGCGCCAACTGGATTACTGGACCCGCACCCTCGACCGTCGCGACCAGGACGCCAGCCCGCTGCTGGCGTTGCCCACCGACCATCCTCGGCCCTCGGTGCAGAGCTATCTCGCCGGCCTGGTACAACGCGAGCTGAGTGCCGACTTGAGTGGCCGCGTGCAGGCGCTGGCCAGCCGCCTCGGCACCACGCCGTTCAGCGTGGTGTTCGCGGGCTTTGCCGTGCTGATGCACCGCTTGAGCGGCGATGCCACGGTGTTGATCGGTACACCGGTCACTCACCGCGAGCAACCGGGCACCGAAGGTCTGTTGGGGATCTTGCTCAACAACCTGGCGATCCGTGCCGACTTCACCGCCCAGGCGGATTTCAGCGCCGTGGTCAGCCAGGTCGCCACGCGGCTGCGCGAAGGCCTGCAGCATCAGGACCTGCCCTTCGAACAACTGGTCGACAGCCTGCAACTGCCGCGCAGCCTCAGCCATGCGCCGCTGTATCAAGTGATGGTCGCGCAGCAATTGGCCATGGAGTCCCGCCTGCAATTCCCGGGGCTGGCCTTCGAAGCCCTGGACACGCCGCTCAAGCACTCCGAGTGCGACCTGGACCTGCACGTGCTGTGCCCGGCCAATGCGCCGATTCAGCTGGAGCTGATGTTCGCCCTTGACCTGTTCACCCAGGACAGCGCCCGCCAGACGCTCGCGCGCCTGGAACACCTGCTGCAACAGATGCTCGCCGAGCCGCAACGCCCGGTCGCCGCCTTGCCGCTGCTGATGCCGGCTGAATGGCAGCGCACCGTGGTCGAGTGGAACCGCACCGAAATGGACGTGCCGCAGCACCTGACGTTCGCCCAGTTGTTTGAACAGCAGGCCGAACGCACGCCGCAGCGCGATGCGTTGTGCTTTGAAGGCCAGCGCCTGAGCTACGCCGAACTGAATCGCCGTGCCAACCAGGTCGCACATTACCTACGCGCCCAAGGGGTGGTCGCCAATTGCCCGGTGGCGTTGTGTGTGGAGCGTTCCCTGGAGTTGTTGATCGGCCTGTTGGGCATCCTGAAGGCCGGTGGCGCCTATGTGCCGCTGGACCCTGGCTACCCGGCCGAACGCTTGGCCTACATGCTCGAAGATGCGCAACCCGCGCTGTTCCTCGGCCAGCAGGGCCTGCTTGAACAGTTGGGCGGCGACTTACCGCGCCTGCGCCTGGACGCCGATGCCGCGCTATTGGCCGCTCAGCCTGAGAGCAACCCCGCAGCATTGGCCGGCCCGGATGACCTGGCCTACATCATGTACACCTCGGGCTCCACGGGTAAGCCCAAGGGCACCCTGGTCACCCACACGTCGGTGGTCAACCTGGCCTGGGCGCGGATCCATGGCCTGTATCGCCGCTACACCGACCAGCCGATGCGCACCAGCTTCAACTATTCGTTCGCCTTTGATAGCTCGGTGGCGGAATTGATTCTGCTGCTCGACGGCCACAGCCTGTACCTGACGCCGGAAGACGTGCGCTACGACCCTGCAGCACTGGCGCAGTTCTTCCAGGAAACCCGACTGGACGCGTTCGAATGCACCCCGGCGCAGCTTAAAAGCCTGCTCGAAACCGACGGCGTGCGCCGTGGTGAAACCTACCTGCCGCGCTTCGTGCTGTTTGGCGGTGATGCGGTGGACGCGCAACTGTGGCAGCGTTTGCCGTCGATCAGCGGCAGCCGTTTCTTCAATACCTACGGCCCAACCGAGTGCACCGTGGACGCCACCGGATGCGCGGTGGACGACTTCCCGCAACGGCCGATCATTGGCCGGCCAATCGCCAACGTACGCACCTATGTGCTGGATGCGTTCTTGAATCCGATGCCGGTGGGTGTGCCTGGCGAGCTGCATATCGGCGGCGCCGGGGTGACCCTGGGTTACCTCAACCGCGCCGAACAAACCGCCAAAGTGTTTATCAACGACCCGTTCTCGCCACTGCCGCAGGCGCGCATGTACAAGTCCGGTGACCTGGTGCGCTGGCTGCCGGACGGCCAGCTGGAATACCTCGGGCGCATGGACCACCAGGTGAAAATCCGCGGTTTCCGCGTCGAGCTGGGCGAGATCGAAGCCTTGATCGGCGCACAACCCGGCGTGCGCCAGGCGGTGGTACTGGCCCGTGAAGACGTACAGGGCGACAAGCGCCTGGTGGCGTACGTCACCTGTGATCAACCGGCCGATATGAATGCCTGGCGTAACCGCCTTGGCGCCGCCCTGCCCGACTACATGGTGCCGTCGGCGTTTGTGGTGCTGGACGAACTGCCGCTGACCGACAACGGCAAACTCAATCGCAAGGCCCTGCCCGCACCAGATATCCAGGCTGAACCGAACGCCGAAGACCCACCGCGCACCGACGCCGAACGCCAGCTCGCGGCCTTGTGGGCAGAGCTATTGAATGTGCCGTTGGGCGCCATTGGGCGAGACAGCCAATTCTTTTACCTGGGTGGCCATTCGTTGCTCGCGGCCGTGCTGTTTGCCCGCCTGCGTCAGCAATTTTCCACGGTGCCGCCGCTGCGCGCGGTGTTTGAACACCCCACCTTGCAGGCTTTGGCGGCGCTATTGGCGCAACCGCTGCAAGCACCTGCCGCGACGTTCGTCCCCATGACTCGCCCCGCGCGCTTGCCGTTGTCGTTCGAACAACAGCGCCTGTGGTTCCTCGAACAACTGAGTGGCGCCAGCGAATACAACGTCGTCAGCGCCGTGCAGTTCGACGGTGAGTTGAATGTCCAGGCGTTGCAATCAGCGTTGAACACCGTGATCCAACGTCACGAAATCCTGCGCAGTCGCATCCTGCGTGAAGCCGACGGCGAGCTGGCGTTGGTGATTGAGCCGCAGGGTGAACTGACATTGGCGGTGGCGCAGTGGGATGCTGTCAGCGATGAACGCTGGCAGCAACTGACCGACGCCGCGATCCAGGCCGCTACCGCGCAGCGCTTTGACCTGGCGCACGAGGTGCCGATTCGCGCCGCGTTGCTTCAGCGCAACCGCCAGGCATTGCTGGTCCTTACCTTGCATCACTGCGCGACAGACGATGCTTCCACACAAAACCTGCTCGACGAATTGGCCCAGTGCTACAGCGCCGACTGCCAGGGCCACGCCGCCCACCTGCCGGCGCTGGCGTTGCAATACCCGGATTACGCGCTCTGGCAGCGCGAGTCGGCCCAGCAAGCACTGTTCGACAGCCAATTGGCCTACTGGCGCACTCAGCTGGAAGACGGCAGTTACCAACTGGAACTGCCCACCGACCAGCCACGCCCGCACGTCCTTGACCCGCGTGCCGGTTCCGTCCAACTGCAGTTGCCCGCAGAACTGAGCGGTCGTTTGCGCCAGTTTGCCCAGCAACGTGGCGCCACGCTGTACATGCTGCTGCTCAGCGCCGCGCAACTGCTGCTGGGGCGCTACGCCAACCAGCGCGATGTGCGTTTCGGCAGCCCGGTGGCCCAGCGGCCATTGGCCGAGTTGCAACCGCTGATCGGGTGCTTCGTCAACACCTTGGTGATGCGCGCCGACCTGGCGCCGGGCCTGGACTTCATCGGTCTGCTCGATCAGGTGCGCAACACCGTTCTGGATGCGCAACAGCATCAGGACGTGCCGTTCGATCAGGTGGTCGAACACCTGGCACCGGAACGCAGCCTTGGCCAGACACCGTTGTTCCAAGTGCTGTTCGTGATGCAGAACGCCAACACCGGTGCCAGCCAGTGGCCGCAGTTGCAGGTGAGCGAACGTGCGGTGACGGCCGACGCCACCAAGTTCGACCTGAACTGGGAAGTGCATGACGGCGAGGTGTTGTCGGTATTGCTTGAATACCGCAGCGCACTGTTTACCCAGGCCACCGCCGAGCGTTGGCTGGCGCAATGGCAAGCCCTGCTGGAAAGCATGCTGGAAGCGCCACAGACGCGTTTGACTGACTGGTCGCCGTTGGCCGTCGCAGAGCGTCAACAACAGTTGGCGTGGAACACCACTGAGCGTCATTACCCTGGCCCGCAAGACCTGCGTACAGCCCTGAGCCAGCAAGCCGCCCTGACACCGAACGCGCCGGCGCTGGTGTTTGAAGGCCAGCGCCTGAGCTACGCCGAGCTGGACCAGCGCGCCCAACGCGTCGCCCGCGCCTTGCGTGCGGCGGGCATCGGTCGCGAGTCGATTGTGCCGGTGTGCATGGAGCGCTCGGTGGACATGGTCGTGGCCTTGCTCGGTGTGGTGCATGCCGGTGCCGCGTGGTTGCCGCTGGATCCTGAGTTGCCGGCTGCACGTTTGGCGTTCCTGATTGCCGACGCCGAGGCCCAGGTGACGCTGACGCAACCGCAATGGCTGTCACATTTGCCCGTCGGGCATACCGCCTGGACCCTGGAAACGCTGCCCGCGGCTGCAAACGGCGAGCCACTGAGCGTGGAGGCCAGCGACCTGGCCTACGTGCTCTACACCTCCGGTTCCACCGGCCAGCCCAAAGGCGTGATGAACGAACACGGCGCCCTGATGAACCGCCTGCATTGGATGCAGGACGCGTTCCCGATTGGCCCGGATGACCGCGTGCTGCAAAAGACCCCGTACAGCTTCGACGTGTCGGTATGGGAATTCTTCTGGCCGCTGATCACCGGCGCAACCCTCGTGGTTGCGCGTCCGGATGGCCATCGCGACCCGGCCTACCTGAGCCAGTTGATCCAGCAGGAACAGGTCACCACCCTGCATTTCGTGCCGTCGATGCTGCGGGTCTTCGTCGAAGAGCCGAGCCTGGTCAACTGCCGCAGCCTGCGCCAGGTGTTTGCCAGCGGCGAGGCGTTGCCGGTGGATCTGGTGCAGCGGTTCATGTCCCAGCACCCGGCCGCGCTGGTCAATCTGTACGGCCCAACCGAAGCGGCCATCGACGTGTCGGTATGGCGTTGTTCGGTCAACGACACGCTCGTACCAATCGGCAAGCCTATCGCCAACCTGCGCCTGCATATCCTCGATGATGCCCAGCAACCGCTGCCGATTGGCAGCATCGGCGAGCTGTACATCGGCGGCGTCGGCGTGGCACGGGGTTACTTGAAGCGCGCCGACCTGACTGCCGAGCGCTTCCTGATGGTCAACGGTGAGCGCCTGTATCGCACCGGCGACCGTTGCCGTTTCCTGGCCGACGGCAATATCGATTACCTCGGCCGCCTCGACCATCAGGTCAAGCTGCGCGGCCAACGTATCGAACTCGGCGAGATCGATGCCGCCCTGCTGGCCCAGCCAAACGTGCGCGACGCCGCTACTCTGCTGCTGGACCATCGCCTGGTGAGTTTCTGGAGTGGCGATGCGGATGAAGCGACCCTGCGCGCCGGCCTTGGCGACCACTTGCCCACGCACATGCTGCCGGGCCTGCTGGTGCGACTCGACCACCTGCCGCTCAACAGCAACGGCAAGCTCGACCGCAAAGCGCTCGCTGCCATCAACCTGCCCGATGCAAGCCGCGAAAAGCCCCATCGGGCACCGCACACGCCTACGCAAAAGCTGCTCTGCGAACTATTCAGCGACGTCCTGGCGTGCCCGTTGGTAGGCCTCGACGACCACTTCTTCCACCTTGGTGGTCATTCCCTGCTGGCCACGCGCTTGGTCGCCCAAGTGCGTGAACGCCTGGGCGTTACATTGCCATTGGCGCTGGTGTTCGCCCACCCGACGGTGGCGGCATTGGCCGAACACTTGCGCGACGCCTTGCCAAGTGAGGAGTTCACGGCACAACCGCGTCCGGCAGCCTTGCCGCTGGGCCTGGCGCAACACCGCTTCTGGATGCTCAGCCGTCTGGTACCGGACTCCCGCGAGTACCACATGCCGTTCGCCCTGACCTTGAAGGGCGCGCTGGACCTGCCCGCCTTGCGCCGCGCCTTCGACCAGGTCAGCGAACGCCATCTGGTGCTGCGCAGCCGCATCGTTGAGATCGCTGGCGAAGCGCGGTTGCTGATTGATCCGCAAGGCCCGGCGCTGCGTGTGACCTCGGTCGCCACCGATGACTGGGAGACCGCGTGCAGCCGCGCCGAAGCCGACTTGATGGCCCCGTTCGACCTGGCCACTGCCGCACCGTGGCGCGCCCAGTTGCTGCAACGTCAGGACAGTGACGAAAACCGCTTGCTGCTGTGCCTGCACCACAGCGCCACCGATGGCTGGGCCATGCAGTTGCTGATCGACGAATTGGCGCAGGCCTACCGTGCCGGACGGGACGGGCAGGCACCCGACTGGGCACCACTGGACCTCGACTACGTTGATTTCGCCCTGTGGCAACAACACCCGCAGACCCAGGCCCGTCGCCAGGCCAGCCTGGATTACTGGAAAAATCATCTGGGCGCGGACGATTACTCACTCGACCTGCCCCTGGACCAACCCCGTGCAGCTGAAGTCGATCGGCGTGCCGGGCAACTGCACATCAGCCTGGGCACCGAACGCTCAGCCGCGATCCGCCAATTTGCCCGCTTACGGGGCACCACGCCGTATGTGGTGCTGGCGAGTGCGTTGAGCGCCCTGCTCGCCCGTTACAGCGGCCAGCGCGATATTCGCCTGGGTACCCCGTCCGATCAGCGCGAGCAGCCGCAAACCCAGGCGCTGCTGGCCTGCCTGGTCAACACATTGGTGATCCGCTGCGAGGTCGATCAACAGGCCCCGGCGTCGGCCTTGCTGGCGGCCCTGGAGGCTGACCTGCGCACCGCTCAGGCCCACGCCGACCTGCCGTTCGCCACGCTGGTCGGCGCCATCACCCAGCGACGCGACTTGAACCGCACACCGTTGTTCCAAGTGCTGTTCTCCCTCAACCACGGCCGCATGGACAGCCGCCAATGGCCGGGCCTGGACCTCACAGAACAGCCCCTGCCAGCCATTGACGCCAAGTTCGAGCAAAGCTGGGAAGTCCACGACGACGGCAGCGACATGACCCTGGCGCTGGAATATCAGACGGCATTGTTCAGCGCCGCTACGATGCAGCGCTGGAGCGCGCAGTGGTGTGCGCTCCTGGATGCGTTGATCGCCGCGCCGGAGCGTGCACTGGTCGAGTTGTTCCCGCAGCAGCAGGACCACGCGCAACTTGCTCGGTGGAATGCCACCGAGCGTCATTATTCCGGCCCGACGAACTTGCACACGGCGCTGAGCCAGCAAGCCGCCCTGACGCCCAACGCGCCGGCGCTGGTGTTCGAAGGCCAGCGCCTGAGCTACGCCGAGCTGGACCAGCGCGCTCAACGCGTCGCCCGTGCCTTGCGTGCGGCGGGTATCGGTCGCGAGTCGATTGTGCCGGTGTGCATGGAGCGCTCGGTGGACATGGTCGTGGCCTTGCTCGGTGTGGTGCATGCCGGTGCCGCGTGGTTGCCGCTGGATCCTGAGTTGCCGGCTGCACGTTTGGCGTTCCTGATTGCCGACGCCGAGGCCCAGGTGACGCTGACGCAACCGCAATGGCTGTCACATTTGCCCGTCGGGCATACCGCCTGGACCCTGGAAACGCTGCCCGCGGCTGCAAACGGCGAGCCACTGAGCGTGGAGGCCAGCGACCTGGCCTACGTGCTCTACACCTCCGGTTCCACCGGCCAGCCCAAAGGCGTGATGAACGAACACGGCGCCCTGATGAACCGCCTGCATTGGATGCAGGACGCGTTCCCGATTGGCCCGGATGACCGCGTGCTGCAAAAGACCCCGTACAGCTTCGACGTGTCGGTATGGGAATTCTTCTGGCCGCTGATCACCGGCGCAACCCTCGTGGTTGCGCGTCCGGATGGCCATCGCGACCCGGCCTACCTGAGCCAGTTGATCCAGCAGGAACAGGTCACCACCCTGCATTTCGTGCCGTCGATGCTGCGGGTCTTCGTCGAAGAGCCGAGCCTGGTCAACTGCCGCAGCCTGCGCCAGGTGTTTGCCAGCGGCGAGGCGTTGCCGGTGGATCTGGTGCAGCGGTTCATGTCCCAGCACCCGGCCGCGCTGGTCAATCTGTACGGCCCAACCGAAGCGGCCATCGACGTGTCGGTATGGCGTTGTTCGGTCAACGACACGCTCGTACCAATCGGCAAGCCTATCGCCAACCTGCGCCTGCATATCCTCGATGATGCCCAGCAACCGCTGCCGATTGGCAGCATCGGCGAGCTGTACATCGGCGGCGTCGGCGTGGCACGGGGTTACTTGAAGCGCGCCGACCTGACTGCCGAGCGCTTCCTGATGGTCAACGGTGAGCGCCTGTATCGCACCGGCGACCGTTGCCG
>NZ_PKKS01000021.1:0-248795 GCF_002859085.1 Pseudomonas sp. QC2 | reverse complement strand
GCGAGCTGTACATCGGCGGCGTCGGCGTGGCACGGGGTTACTTGAAGCGCGCCGACCTGACTGCCGAGCGCTTCCTGATGGTCAACGGTGAGCGCCTGTATCGCACCGGCGACCGTTGCCGCTTCCTGGCTGACGGTAATATCGATTACCTCGGCCGCCTCGACCATCAGGTCAAGCTGCGCGGCCAACGTATCGAGCTCGGCGAGGTCGATGCCGCCCTGCTGAGTCAGCCGGGCATCACTGGCGCGTGCACGCTGGTGATCGACAATCGTCTGGTGGCGTTCTACAGCAGCAATGCGCCGCAATCGGAGTTGGGCGCGGCCCTCAGTGCAGAATTACCGGCCTATATGGTGCCGGCGGTGTGGGTCGAAGTGCCGAGCCTGCCCCTGACCACCAACGGCAAGCTCGACCGCAAAGCCCTGGCCGCGTTGCCACTGCCGCCGTCCCAACATGCACCAGTCGCCCCTCGTAACGCCTTGGAAAGCCTGGTCTGCCAGCTGTTCAGCGACGTGCTCGGCGACGGCCTCACCGGTGGGCGTGTGGTCGGTACGGCCGACAGTTTCTTCGCCTTGGGCGGCGATTCAATTCTCGGTTTGAAGCTGATTTCGCAACTGCGCGACCAGGGTTATGCCCTGACGCCCAAAGACCTGTTCCGTGCCCAGACACCTTCGGGCCTGGCGCTGGTGATCACACCGTTGCTGGCGGTGGCCGAACAAGGAGACGTCAGCGGTGCGATGCCGTTGATGCCGCTGCACCAGTGGTTCTTCGATCAACAGCAACCGCAGCCCGCCTACTGGAACCAATCAGTGCTGGCGGACAGCGACCGCGTGCTGCAACCGGCGCTGGTCCAGGCCACCCTGGATCGACTGATCGCCCATCACGATGCATTGCGCCTGCGTTTCATCGAAGTGGACGGTCAATGGCAAGCCCATATCGCAGCCGTCGAACCGGCCCGGCTGACGCTAGCCACGGACGTGGGACAGCTGCAGCACGTCGCGCAGAGCCTGGACTTGCAACATGGCCCGTTGTTCGCCGCCGCCTTGCTCGACGGCGCGCCGCAACGCCTGTACCTGGTTGCCCATCACCTGGTGATCGACGCCGTGTCCTGGGCGCCGCTGCTGGAAGATTTCCAGCAGCTGTATGCGGCGCTGGAAAACGGCACACCGGCTAGCCTGCCGGCGAAAACCACGTCCTATCGCCAATGGGCCGAGCACATGCATGCGCACGCCGGCAAAGTCGCCGCGGAGCAGCGTTATTGGGCCAGTCAGGTCGCAACAAATCCGCGCCCCCAGGCCACGATCGCCGAGCGTCAGACCCTGTCGGCCCGTTGGGATGCCACGCGTACGCACCAATGGCTGACCGAGTCCCACGCCGCCTACCGCACCCAGCCGGAAGAGCTGCTGATCGCTGCTCTGGTTGCCACCCTGGCGCAAGCCGAACAGCGCCAGGACATCGTCGTCGACCTTGAGCGTCATGGCCGCGATGCCGGCTTTGAGGGCTTGGATGTCAGCCGCACCGTGGGCTGGTTCACCACCCTGTTACCGCTGCGCGTCAACGCCCGTGGCGCCGTCGGCGACTGGGTGCGTCAAGCCAAGGAAGCCCTGCGCGGCGTCCCCGGCCAGGGCCTTGGGCACGGCTTGCTGCGCCTGCGGGGCGACTTGCCGGCAGGAAGCGGTGATGTGCTGTTCAACTACCTGGGCCACGAGCAGACCTCGCCAGGTTGGTTACGTGCCAGCTCGCTGGCGGCGCCGTCGGAGGTGGCTCTGGTTAACCGCGTCAGCCATGCCCGCGAAGTGGTGGCATGGCTGGAGGATGGCGTGCTGAACCTGCATTGGCACAGCGCCAACCCGGTCGCTGACCGCGACCTGCCTGCGCAACTGCTCAAGCACCTGCAAGCGCTGCTCGAACACTGCCTCGATCCCCAGGCCGGTGCGCTGATGCCGTCCGACTTCCCGTTGGCCAAGGCGCTCAATCAGAAGTCCCTCGAGACATTGCTGGGCAAGCTCAAGAACAAACCGAATTCCTGAAGACGGCCCGAGGCTGGCCGTCTTCCCCAAGCATTTGAAATGGATCGCACAACAATGAACAACATCGAAGACATCTACTCCTTATCGCCGACCCAGCATGGTTTGCTGTTTCACAGCGTGGTCGAGCCGGACTCCCGGGTGTATTACCAGCAACTGAGCCTGGAGATGAACGGCCCGTTGCAATTGCCGGCGTTTCGCGCGGCCTGGCAGGCGCTGATGCAACGCCACGCCGTGTTGCGCAGCGCGTTTTTGTGGGAAGACCTCGACGACGCTTATCAGGTGGTGCAAACCGACGTCGGGTTGCCCCTGAGCGAGCTGGACTGGCAAGGCCACGCCGACCCGAAAACCGCGCTGCAGCAATTGGCCCTGGAACAACGCGCACAACCGCTGGAGCTGAATGACTCGCCCCTGATGCGCCTGACCCTGGTGCGCCTGGAGCCGCAGCGCTGGCACCTGATCTGGACCTTCCACCACATCATCATGGACGGCTGGAGCGTCGGCATTGCGATCCAGGAATGGCTGGCGCTCTACTACGAACACGCCCATGGCCGCCCGGCCAACCTGGCGCCGACTCGCGCCTATCGCGACTACATCGCCTGGCTGGCGGAACAGGACATGGCCGCCACCGAAGGTTTTTGGCGTAACCAGTTGCAAGACGTCAGCGAACCGACGCCGCTGCCCGATTTCGGCCTGCGCCTGGTTCCCCCGACCGACGCACCGTGCGCCGAACGGGAAAACCGCCTGAGTGCCGACGAAACCGAGCAATTGGCACAGTTCGCCCGTCGCCATCACTTGACGCTCAATACCCTGATCCAAGGTGCCTGGGCCCTCTTGCTCGGCCAACACGCCGGGCGCGACGACGTGATCTACGGCGTGACTGTAGCCGGTCGCCCGGAAAACCTCGCGGCCGTCGACAGCACGGTCGGGCTGTTCATCAATACCCTGCCCCTGCGTGTGCAATGGGCCGACGGCCCAGCGCTGGTGGACTGGCTGCAACAGTTGCAGCACGCCAACAGCGACTTGCGCCACCACGCCTACCTGCCCCTGGGCAAGCTCAAGTCGATGAGCAAGATCGCGGCGGAGCAGGCGTTGTTCGATTCGATCCTGGTGTTCGAAAATTTTCCGGTCACCGATGCGCTCAACCAGGACGCCGGCGGCTTGAGCTTCGCCGACCCGAACCGTGAGCAGGCCACCGATGGGCTGGTCCTGACCCAAGGGCGCAACCATTTCCCGCTGTCGCTGATCGTGGTGCCGGGCGAACAGTTGCATTACCTGTTCAGCTACAACCGCAGCCGTTTCAGTGACGCCGAAATCACCCTGCTGTCGGCGCAGTTGCGCAACGTGCTATTGGCCATGGCCGCGCAACCTCAATGCCGTGTGGGCGAACTTGATTGGCTGGGGGCTGACGAACGCCAGCAGTTGCAAGCCCTGGGGTGTGGTACGCCGCTGGCTGTGCCTGAGGCGTGCCTGCACCAGCGCTTTGAACAACAGGTCGCCGCCGCCCCGGACCAACCGGCGATTCGCGACCGTGAAGGCGTACTCAGTTACGCCGAGCTGGACCAGCGCGCCAACCGCCTCAGCCATCACCTGCGCGCCCACGGCATCGGCCACCACAGCTTGGTCGCCCTCGCGCTTGAGCGCAGCGCCGACTTTGTCATCGCCTTGCTCGCCACGCTCAAGGCGGGTGCCGCCTATCTGCCGCTGGACCTGAAACAACCCGCCGGACGCCTGGCCGATGTGCTGCAAGACAGCCGCGCCGCCCTACTGATCGGCGCGACAGCTTCGCCCTTGTTGGCACGCTTGGCCGAGCACACGCCGTTGCTGAGCCTGGCCGAACAGGCCGAGGCCATCGCCGCGCAGCCGGGTACCTCGCCCGCCGTCGCCCACAGCCTGGATGACGCCGCCTACGTCATCTACACCTCGGGCTCCACCGGCACGCCAAAAGGGGTGGTGGTCGAGCACCGGGCAATCGTCGACTACCTGACGGCGGTGCACAGCGTGCTCAAGCCGCCCGCCGCCGCCCGCTACGGCCTGCTGTCGAGCATTGCCGCCGACCTTGGCCACACTCAACTGTTCGGCGCGCTGTGCAGCGGTGGCAGCCTGTTGCTGGTGGATGACGAGAGCGGTTTCAGCCCATTGGCCCTGGCGAAGCTGTTCAGCCAGCACCCGGTGGACGTGCTGAAAATCACCCCGAGTCATCTGAGCGGCCTGTTGCAGGCGTTGCCGGATGCACGTTTGTTGCCCCGGTCGCTGCTGGTATTTGGCGGCGACGCGCTGAGCCCGGCGCTGCTGGCGCAGGTCAACGGCCTGGCACCGGGCCTGCGGGTGTTCAACCATTATGGTCCGAGTGAAGCGACAGTCGGCGCAATTGCCACCGAACTCACGGCGGGTCAGCGCAGCATTGCCTTGGGCCGACCCCTGCCCAATCGTCAATTGCGGGTGGTGGATGCACAGGGTCGTGAGGTGGCGACAGGGGTGAGCGGTGAGCTGCTGATCAGCGGCGCCCTCGCCCGTGGCTACTTGCACCGTGACGACCTGAGCGCCGAGCGCTTCCTGCGCGATGAGCAGCAAAACCGCTGGTACCGCACCGGTGACCGCGTGCGCTGGTTGGTGGACGGCCAGCTGGCGTTCCTCGGCCGGGTCGACAGCCAGGTGAAGATTCGTGGCAACCGTCTGGAGTTGGGCGAAGTCGAGGCGCAGATCAAGCGCCTGTCGCCGCTGATCGAACAGGTCGTGATGCGCGCGCTGGAACTGGACGGCAGCCTGCGCCTGGTCGCCTACCTGGTGGCCAGCCAGTCGCTGTCGGCCCTCAAGCTGCGCAATGACCTCGGCAACCGCGTGCCGGATTACATGGTGCCCGCGCACTTCATCACCCTGGATGAACTGCCCCTGACCCGTAACGGCAAGGTCGATGCACAGCGCCTGCCGCTGCCACCCACCACCGGCGATGACAGCGCCACCCACGTCGCCCCGCGCAATGAAGTAGAAACGTTGCTGGCGGCGATCTGGCAGGACGTGCTCAAACGCGAACCGGTCGGCGTGCACGATAACTTCTTCGCCATCGGCGGAGATTCGATCCTCAACCTGCAAATCATCGCGCGGGCCAACCAGCAAGGGCTCAAGCTCACGCCACGGCAGCTGTTCGAGAACCGCACCATCGCCGATATCGCCCGTGTGCTGGGCGCCGACGCCAGCCATGCCGTTGCCGAACAGCTCGCCGATGGCTATGCGTTGCCCCTGAGTGCCGGCCAACGCGCGCGCCTGGAACAAGGCCCATTGACCGCCACCTGGCGTTGCGTGGCACTGGCGCAACCGCTTGATCGCGACCTGCTCAGCCAGGCCCTTGGCGCCTTGCAACAGCATCACCAGGCGCTGCGCCTCGCGTTCGACGCGGACGGGCAACAGCGTGTGCTGGTCGCCCCCAAGGCGGCCGCGATCACGTCCGGCGACTACCACCCGGCGCAGCTGCACGCACTGGCCCAGGCGGGGGTCGACACGCTTGACCTGCGGGCAGGCCAAAGTCTGCATGCCAGCCTGCTCGGCGAGCACCTGTTATTGGCCGCGCACCCGCTGTGCGTGGATGAGAGCTCCTGGTCGTTGCTGCTGACGGACCTCAATCTGGCGCTGGCACAACTACGCTTGCAACGGCCGGTGCGGCTGTCCTACACCGGTGGCAACTTCACCCAATGGACACGCCATCAGCAAGCGCATGCCGAGAGCGATGCACTCGACGAGGCTTGGGAACACTGGCTGCAATACGCCGGGCTGGACACGCTGCAACTGCCTGACAGCCACCAGCCGAGCAGCGTGGTCGAGCAGAGCGTGAGCGCCGCGACCTCCAGCGAACTGAAACGCCTTACCGATGTTCTGCACCTGGACTGGAACAGCCTGTTGGCCACTGTCGTGGCCGAACAGTGCGGCGACGGTCTGTTGGCGTTGGACCTGTACGCCGCACGCCCTGCCACCGAACGTCTGCCGGTGGCGGCGCCCCTGGTACTTGCCGACCTTGAGCCAGCACTGATCGTCGGTGCGTTGGACCTGGCAGTACCGGTGTTCCTGCAAGCCGCCGGCGCGACTGCGCTGCAACGCCTGCAATCGGTGGCCGCACAACTGCGCGCCTACCCGCAACACGGCGTTGACTATGGTGCGCTGCGCTATCTGTCGGACAACACCTACCTGCAAGACCCCCTGCGCGATTTGCCGGCGGCACCGATTGCCGTGCACTGGCGCGGCGATTTCGACAGCCACCGTGAACAGCGAGGCCTGCTGGCACAGATCACCGCCGCCAATACGCCAGGGGCTTCGTCCCATGCCTTGCGCATCGATGCGCATTGGCAGGACGACCAACTGCACCTGCGTGTCGAAGGCGCGCTGGCCGCCGACTGGGCACCGCAACTGGCCGAACGCCTCAGCGCCCTGGCGGCCCTGCTCGCCGAGCCTGACCTGCGCCCCGCCAGCGAAGCCTTCCCGCTTTGCCACAAGCAGGCCACAACCCTCGCGGGCGAACCGCTGGATTGGCCGAATCTCGAAGACGTCTACCCGCTGTCGTCGATGCAACAAGGCATGCTGCTGCACACTTTGCTGCAACCCCACAGCGGCATCTACCTGATGCAACAGCGCTACAGCTGGGACGGCGTATTGCAACGCACGGCCATGGAAACCGCCTGGCGACTGTTTCTCGACCGTCACCCGATGATGCGCACCGCGTTCTGGTGGCAGGACGACCACGAACCGCTGCAATGCGTGTATCGCAATACCGCCCCGGCGTTCGACTGGCAAGACTTGCGTCACCTGGATGACACGCAGCAGCGCCAAGCCATGGACCAGGCCCTGGAAGCCCAGCGCGTGCAGGGCTTTGACATGAGCAGCGCGCCCTTAACTCACCTGCGGGTGTTCCAGCTCGATGAGCAGCGGTTTGCGGTGGTGCGCAGCTTCCACCATATCCTCACCGATGCCTGGTGCTTCGGCCTGCTGATGGAAGACCTGCTGGCGATCTATCAGGCCGTCGTGCGCCAGGAGCCGGTGGCGCGCCCGCGCTTGCGTTCGTTCCGTGGCTACATGAGCTGGCTGGAGCGCCAGGACATGGCGGCCGCGCACGCCTTTTGGCAAGCCGACCTGGCCGGTTTCAGCGAGCCGACGCCGCTGCATGTGGACGGTGCCCTCGCCCGCCCGGAGCAGGCGCCGGAACAGGTCGGCGACGTCGACCAGACCCTGAGCATCAGCCAGACCCAACGTTTGCAGCAACTGTGCCAGCAGTACCAACTGACGCCCAACACCTGGATCCAGGGCGCCTGGGCACTGCTGCTGTCGCGTTACAGCGGCAACCGCGACGTGCTGTTCGGCGTCACCGTGGCCGGTCGCCCCACCGATCTGGCGGGGGTGGAGGAAATGGTCGGCCTGTTCATCAACAGCCTGCCCCTGCGCATCGACGTCGATCCTGAAGCGCCAGTCGGGGCCTGGCTGCAAGCCCTGCTGTCGCACAACGCACGCCTGCGTGAGCACGAAAGCGCTTCGCTGGTGGATATCCAGCGCAGCAGCAACGTGCCGCGCGGCCAGCCGTTGTTCGACAGCCTGGTGGTGTTCGAAAACGCGCCGTTGGATATCAGCAGCGTGCAACTGGATGCCTTCAGTATCGATATCTATGAAGATCGGGTGCACACCAACTTCCCGATGACGGTGGTGCTGTACCCCGGTGATCGCTTGGGCATTCGCCTGTCCTATGACAGCCAGCGCTTCAGCACCGACACGGTGCAGCGCATGCTCGGGCACTTGGTGCAATTGCTGTCGAGCATGCTCGACGCGCCAGAAGCGCCACTGGGCACGCTGCACATGCTGTCGGCCAGCGAACGCGAGCAACTGCAGGTGGAGTGGAACCGCAGCGAGGTCGATTTCCCGCTGGATCAAGGCTACGCCGCGCTGTTCGCCGAGCAGGTGCGCCGCCGGCCACAACAGATTGCTGCGGTGCACCTGCACGAATCCTTGACCTACGCCGAGCTGGACCGTCGCGCCAACGCCGTCGCCCATGCCTTGCAAGCCGCCGGCGCAGGCCCGGAAACCCTGGTGGCGCTGTTCGCCGAACGTGGCCTGGCGCTGCTGACGCTGATGATCGGTACACTCAAGGCCGGTGCCGCCTTCCAGGCGCTGGACATCCAACAGCCGGCCACACGCCTGGCCGAACTGCTGAGCTTGGGTGAAGCGCCACTGGTGCTGGTGTGCGACAACGCCACAGCCGTGCTCGATGGCGTGCTGCCGCAGCTCCTCAAGCAGCCGAGGTGCCTGGTCGCCCAGACACTGTGGCAAGGCGAGGTCAAGCCGTCGGTCGACTACGTTCACACCCCCGACCAGTTGGCCTACGTGATTTTCACCTCTGGCTCCACCGGCACGCCAAAAGGCGTCATGGTTGAACAGCGCGGCATGCTCAATAACATCTTCGGCAAAGTCCCGGCCCTGGGCCTGGGTGAACATGACCGCCTCGCACAGACCGCTTCGCCGGCGTTCGACATTTGCGTGTGGCAGTTCCTCGCTGCACCGCTGGTGGGCGCGTGTGTGCACATCCTGCCGGACGCCCAGGCCCATGACCCGCTGGCCTTGCTCGATGCGGTCCAGGCGCAGCAGTTGACCCTGCTGGAAACCGTGCCGGCGCTGATCCGCGGCATGCTTCAGGAGGTGCGTGCACAAGACCACCTGGCCAGCCTGCGTTGGCTGCTGCCCACCGGCGAGGCACTGCCGCCGACGCTGGCACAGGATTGGTTCGCACGCTTCCCATCGATCCCTTTGATGAACGCCTACGGCCCCGCCGAGTGTTCGGATGACGTGGCGTTCTACCCGATTACCGAGGCGCCGAGCGACGACTGCCTGCACATGCCCATTGGCCGCCCGACGGCCAACAACCAGGTGTTTGTCCTGGATGCCGACCTGCGCTGCGTGCCGATCGGCGTACCGGGCGAACTGTGCATCGGTGGCGTCGGTGTCGGGCGTGGTTACCTGGGCGACCCGCAACGCACTCGCGAAGCCTTTGTCGCGCATCCCTTCCAGACGGGGGCGCGTCTGTACCGCAGCGGCGATATCGGCCGCCTGCGCGCCGATGGGGTGATTGAATACCTCGGCCGCCGCGACCAGCAGGTGAAGATCCGTGGTTATCGTATCGAACTGGGCGAGATCGAAAATCGCCTGATGCAGCATCCGGCAGTCGACAGCGCGGCGGTATTGGCGCTGCCCGACGCCCGTGGCGCGTTGCAACTGGTGGCCTGGTATGTCCTCGATGCCGCCGCCGACCTCGGCGGGCAAACCGCGCAATCCCTACTCACCGCGTACCTGGAGCGGCAACTGGCGAGCTATATGGTGCCGGCACGCTGGCTGGCACTCGCGCAACTGCCGCTGAGCGCCAACGGCAAGGTCGACCGGCGCGCGCTGGCGGCGCTGGATGTGCAGCAGGCCGAACCGGCGCAAGGCGTGGTGGTCGCGCCGCGTACGCCGACGGAAAAAGTCCTCGCCGAGCTGTGGCAGGACCTTCTCGGCGTGGCCGGCGTCGGTGTGCACGACGACTTCTTCGCCATCGGTGGGCATTCGTTGCTGGCCACGCAGATGCTCTCGCGCATTCGTCGTCGCTTGAACGTCAGCCTGCCGCTGCGCACCTTGTTCGAAGGCGGCACCCTGGCGCAATTGGCGCAGGCGGTCGATCAGCAGGCCCAGGTGTCGGATGACAGCGAGATCGTGCCGGTGCCGCGTAACCAGACGCTGGCGTTGTCGTACGCCCAGCAACGGCTGTGGTTCCTCGACCGCTTCGAAGGGCCGAATGCGGCGTACAACATGTCCAGCGTGGTGCGCTTGCGTGGCGCGCTCGATATTGCGGCCTTGCAACAGGCGTTGCAGCGTGTGCTGGAGCGGCATGAAGCGCTGCGCACCACCTTCCACTTGAAAGGCGAGCAGCCGTGCCAAGTCATCAACGAAGCACCGACCCTTGACCTCACACCGGTCAACGTCGAGTCGCACGCCCTGCAAAGCGTGATTGACCGGCAATCGGCGCAGCCGTTCGACCTGCAACAGGCGCCGATGCTAAGGGCTCACCTGCTTCACCTGGGTACGGATGATCACGTGCTGCAACTGGTGTTGCACCATATCGCCACCGACGCGTGGTCCATGGGCATCCTGATCCAGGAACTGATCACCGGCTACCAGGCCTACGCCAGCGGCGTGAACCCAACCCTCCCGGCGCTGCCGATCCAGTACGCCGACTACGCCCAGTGGCAACGCAGCGAACCCCAACAACGTCAGTTGGCGCGGGCGATTGACTATTGGCGGCGCCAGCTCGACGGCGCACCGACCTTGATCGCGTTGCCGCTGGATGCCCCGCGTCCGACGCAGCCGGATTACCAAGGTGCGGCGTTGACCCAGCAGTTCAGCCCGGCACACACCCAGGTGCTCAAGGCGTATGCGCAACAGCACAAGGCCACGTTGTTCATGGTGTTGCTCAATGCCTTCAACAGCCTCTTGCAACGGGCGACCGGTGCGAACGACTTTATCGTCGGCACCGACCTGGCCAACCGCGAGCACTCGGCGCTGGAGCCGTTGATCGGCTTCTTCGTCAACGTGCTGCCGATTCGCGCACGCCTTGACGACAGCGACACCTTTGATCACCGCCTGCAACGCCTGCGCGAGGACTGCCTCGCCGCCTTCCAGCACCAGCAGGTGCCGTTCGACAAACTGGTCGAGACGTTGCAACCGCCACGTACGCCTGGCGTCAACCCGCTGGTGCAGGTGCTGTTCGTGATGCAGAACACGCCGCAGGGCACGGCCGGCCTGTCGGGCCTGGCGGTGGAACACCTGGCGCCGCAGCAGGAAACCAGCAAATTCGACCTCGCGGTGTTTGTCGAGGAAGACGAGAACGGCCTGACTGTACGCTGGGTCTATCGCACCAGCGTGTTGAGCGCCCAGACCGTGGCTGATCTTGAGCACGGTTTCCAGGCCCTGCTGGACAACCTGAACCTGCAAGACTGGGTGTGGCGCCTGGCAGGCAACACCCAACCTGAACCCGTTGCAACCGACGACGCCCAGGCACGCAGCGCGCGCAAGCTGTCGAAAATGAGCAAGCTGAAAACCACCCGCGCCACCGCTGTGAGCCAACTCGCCCACGAACAGGTGCGCACGCGGACCTTGAGCGACGGCCAACCCCTGCCCCTGGTGATCGAACCACTGCTGGCCGACTTGGACCCGGTGCACTGGGCCGTACAGGCCCGCGAGTGGATCAATGTGCAACTGCGCACCCATGGTGGTCTGTTGTTCCGTGGCTTCAACCTGCCGGACGCGAGCGCCTTCGAGCAGTTCGCCCAGGCCATCGAGCCGGACTTGTACGGCACCTATGGCGACCTGCCGAAGAATAAATCCGGCAAGAACATCTACCACTCCACGCCGTACCCGGAACAACACATGATTCTGTTCCACAACGAGAGCTCACACCTGCCGCAATGGCCACGCAAGCAGTGGTTCTTCTGCGAGATCCCGGCACCACGCGGTGGTTGCACGCCGATCGTCGATTGCCGCCAAGTGCTGGCGCAATTGCCGCCGGCCATCGTTGAGCGCTTCAAAGCATTGGGCCTGCTGTATGTGCGGCACTTCACCGACAAGCTGGATGTGCGCTGGCAGGACTTCTTCAAGACCGAGCAGCGTGAAGAGGTTGAACGCCAATGCTTGCTATCGGGCATGCAGTGGGAATGGCTGGGAGACGACAACCTGAAGATTGCCCAGCACTGCCAGGCGATCGTCGCGCACCCGGATTCCGGTGAGGCGTCGTTCTTCAACCAGGTGCAACTGCATCACAGCGCCTGCCTGGAAGCGGAGGTGCGCAGCAACCTGATTAACCTGTTTGGCGCCGGCAACCTGCCGCGCAATGTGTATTACGGCGATGGCAGTGTGATCGAGGATGCGGTGATGGACGTGATCGGTGCGGCGTACGAGGCCTGTGCGGTGCGCTTCGACTGGCAAAAAGGCGACATGGTGATGCTCGACAATATGCTGGTGGCGCATGCCCGCGACCCGTTTGAGGGCGAGCGCAAGATCTGCGTCGCCATGGGCCAGATGATGAACCGCGAACAACTGAACCGCGCAGGGGAGCAGGCATGAGCAACTACCAAGCGGCGTTCGCCCTGTCGCCACAGCAACGCAGCCAATGGCTGGCGAACGCGCCGCCGGCACGCCTGACCCTGGAAGTGCACGGCGCCGCTGCACTGGCACAACTGCGTGAACGGCTGGCAGCGCTGAGCGCCGTTCATGATGCGCTGCGCCTGCAAACACGGCCTGAGCCGGGGTTGCAGGTGCCGTTGCAAATCGTCGCGCAGTCCAGCGCCATCAGCCTCGACGTGCAATTGCTGGCGGCGGATGTCTACCGCGTCACATTGCAAGTGCCCGCCCTGGCCGCCGACCGTGGGACGTTGCTGCGTCTGGCAAAAGCGTTGGGTTCGGCACAGGCGCCGATACCTGACGACGAGGCCATGACCTACACCCAATACAGCGCCTGGATTCACGACTTGCAGGCGGATGAAGACGCCGCACAAGGTCGGCAATACTGGGCTGGCCTGGCGCTGGGCGAGCAGGCCGCTACCGAGTTGCTGTACCGCGAGGCGCGTAGCGATCAGGCCGATACGCCGCTGACCACCAGGGTCATGCTCGATCCTGCCTTGAGCGCCGCGTTGCACCGTCATGCCGCGCCTGCCGAGCAGCTGTTGATGACCGCCTGGGGCGTGTTGTTGCAGCGCTTGAGCGCCAATGACAACGCGGCCCTCACCCTGAACTGGGTGCATGACTGCCGTGACGACTATGAAGAACTCGCCGACTGCTGGGGCCTGTTCGCCAAGGCCCTGCCTCTGCCGTGGCAACCGGCTGTCGAGCGGCCATTCACCCAGGCGCTGGCGACGCTGCAAGTGCTCTGCGAGCAGGCGGGCGAATGGCAGGAATACTCGCTGCCGGTTGAGGCCGCGCCTTATGGTTTCCAGTGGAGCCCTGGGTTCGATCGTGCGGACAGCGCGTTCAAGGTGCTGGAGATCGATGCCATCCCCGCCGGCATGGAGCTGCTGCTGGTGGCCGAAGCACAGGGCGCCGACGGTTATCGCCTGACGCTGTGCCATCAAGCCCGGCACTACAGCATCCAGGCCGCGCAGACCTTGCTGGAGCAAGTGCAGTCGCTGCTGCTCGACGCCCTCGCCCATCCCGCCAAGCCCCTTGCCGAGCTGTCACTGCACGCAGCGGGCTTTGCGGCAACGCTGGCGGCTCGCCAGCAGCAGGTCGCACCGCCCTTTGCCAGCGTACCGGCGCGCTTCAACGCGTGTGCCACCAGCGTTGCCGAACACCTGGCGCTGCGCGACGCCGGCCAGCACCTGAGCTACGCCGAACTGCATGCGCGCAGCAACCAGCTGGCGCATTACCTGATGGCCCAGGGTATTGGCCGCGAAGATCGCGTGGCCTTGTACCTGGACCGTTCGGCGCAGATGGTCTTGGCGATGCTCGCCGTGCTCAAGAGCGGCGCGGCGTTTGTACCGTTGGACGTGCACCAGCCCGCACAACGCTCCCTGGCGATCCTGCAACAGGCGCAGCCGCGCTGGGTGTTCACCGGTGCCGCCGGCGATGCACCTGCGCTGGCATCGATGGGCAGCCTTGATATTCGCGACACCGCCGTTTGGCAACAGGCGCCCATGACCGACGTTGCCCATGACATAAAGCCCGGGGACGCCGCCTACGTGTTGTTCACCTCAGGCAGCACCGGCTTGCCGAAAGGCGTGATCGTCGAACATGCGCAACTGGCCAGCTACGTGTCGAGCGTGTCCTCGCGCCTGCACCTGCAAGCCGGTGAACGCAGTGCGGTGGTCACTTCGCTGGCAGCGGACCTGGGCTACACCCTGCTGTTTCCGACGCTGCTGAGCGGCGGCGAACTGCACATCATCGACAAGGACACCGCCATGGACGCCCAGGCTTGGGCCGCGTGGCAGGCGCAGTACCCCATCGATCATTTGAAAATCGTCCCGTCGTTGCTCGACGCCTGGCTGATCCACACGCAAAGCGCCGTCGTGCTGCCGCGCAAGCAACTGATCCTGGGCGGCGAAACCTGTTCGCGGCGCCTGTTGCAATCGGTCCGCGCATTCGCACCGGCACTGACGGTGTTCAACCACTACGGGCCGACCGAAACCACGGTTGGGGTGGTGATGCACAAGGTCGATCCGGCCTGTGACTACCGACGCCTGCCCCTGGACGACCGCCTCGATGGCGTTCGCCTGTATCTGCTCGACGAGCAGCAACAACTGGCCGCACCTGGGCAAAACGCTGAACTGTATATCGCCGGCCCGCAGTTGGCGCGCGGCTACCTTGATGCGCAACACGACGACGGGCGCTTTATCCAGCGCAATGGCGAGCGCCTGTACCGCACCGGTGACCGTGCGCGTTATCGGCATGACGCCAGCCTGGAAATCACTGGGCGCACCGATCGCCAGGTCAAAGTGCGTGGGTTCCGCGTCGAGCTCGACGAGATCCAGGCCCAGTTGGCCAGCCTGCCGGGCGTGGCCCAGGCGGCGGTGGAGTGTCTGCCTAAAGGTGAGCTGGGCCAGCAACTGTTTGCGTTCCTGACCCTGGCGCCAGGCCACACGGTGACGGTGGCACACCTGCATGGCCAGGCACAGGACCGTCTGCCGGATTACATGCTACCGAACGTGCGTATCGTTGAAGCGCTGCCGTTGATGGGCAATGGCAAGCTCGACCGCAAGACCCTGCAGCAATGGGCTGACAAGGTGCTCGACAACGTTGGCGGCGCTCTGCCACGTACGCCCTTGGAGGCGTTGCTCGCCGAGGTTTGGGCACAGGTGCTTGGCCTGGAACGGGTGGGGATCGAGGATGACTTCTTCGCCCTGGGCGGGCACTCGCTGGCAGCGGTGAGCCTGGCGAGCCGCTTGCAGACGGTACTGTCGGCACCGGTCACGGTGAATGCGGTGTTCAATGCGCCAAGCGTGGCGGCATTTGCAGCGCTGGTGCAGGCGCAGTTCACGTTGTCGCCGCTGGTGCGGCTGTCGGCGGCGGGACCGGGCATTAACCTGTTCTGCTTCCACCCATCCACCGGCCATGTGCAGGATTACCGCGCGCTGCTGCCCCATCTGCCGGACTGGCAAGTGTGGGGCTTGCAGGCGGCGTATCTGGGCGACGACAGCACGGCGCTCAATGGCAATATCGATAGCCTTGCGGCACTGTATGTCGAGCAACTGCGCCAGCAGCAACCCCACGGCCCGTATCATTTGCTGGGGTTTTCCCTCGGCGGGCTGCTGGCGATCACTGCGGCGGCGCAGCTGGAAAAGTGCGGCGAACGGGTGGCGTTTCTCGGCATCCTCGACTCGCAATACCAGCGGCAGGCCGAGGAAGACAGCGTCGAGACGTTGCTGGACTCGGCCGCGCAGGCGCTCACGGTGGAAAGCCAGGCGCGGCTGCGCAATTTGCCGGCGCCGGTATCCACCGCGTTGATCGCACGATTGGCTACACTGCCCGCCGCCGAGCGCCTGCCCGCGCTGGCGCAATGGGCACACCAGCAAGGCCTGCAACTGGAGGGCGACAGCTGGGAACACCTGCACACACGCCTCGGTTACCAGCAACAGACGCAGCAGTTGCTCGCCAGCTTCCAGCCGCCACGGCTTAGCTGCCCGGTGCATATCTGGTGGGCCGATACCACCCTGCAAGCGGCGGACTTTACCGATCCGCAGTGGGAACAGCTCAGCAGCGGGCCTTGGTTCCGTGACGTGGTGCAGGCGCAACACTTGAACATCCTGGAACAACCCACGGTGCATCAACAATTGGTCGTCGGCCTCGCGGCCCTGGCGACAGACGGAGCGGTTTGAATGGATTTGCTGATTCTCATGGCCAAGCGCTCGTGGCGCGCCCTGTTGGTGGCGACGCTGACCGGCCTGGCCTGCGGGCTTGCGGCAGCAGGGTTGATCGCGATGATCAACCACAGCCTCACGGTGTTCGATCAACTGCGCCCGATTGACGGCCTGTACTTCGGTGGCCTGGTGCTGCTGGTGGCGGTGTCGCGGATTATTTCCGATATCAGCCTGCTGCGCCTGGGCCAGGCGGCGGTCAACGATATGCGCCTGCACCTGAGCGCCAAGCTGATCGACACGCCCTATGCGCAATTGCAGCGCCTGGGCAAACACCGGTTGCTGGCGATGTTGACCGATGACACGCAAACCATCAGCCAGGCGGTAGAGCTGGTGCCGATCCTGCTGGTCAACGGCGGGATCATCATCGCTTGCCTGGGTTACCTGGGGTGGCTGAGCTTGCCGTTGCTGGGCTTGACGGTGTTGCTGATCGTGCTCGGCAGCCTGAGTTTCAACTGGCCGCAACGCCGGGCGCTGACGTCGATCTCGCGCGCGCGTGAACTCAAGGACCAGCTGTTCGAGCACTACCGCTTGCTGACCGACGGCAGCAAGGAGCTGCAGCTCAATCACCCGCGTCGCCAGCACTTCTTCACGCGCCTGCTGCTGCCGGTCAGCCAGCAATACCGTCGCGACTTTGTGCGTGGCATGAGCATCTACGCCGTGGTGCTGAACTGGGGCAACGCGGTGTTCTACCTGCTGATCGGCATGGTGCTGTTTGCCGCACCGCACTTTATCGAGTTGAGCGTGAGCCTGGTCACCGGCTATATCCTCGCGATTTTGTACATGATCACTCCGCTCTCAGAGTTGATGCACGCCCTGCCGACCCTGGGCCGCGCCAGCGTGGCGTTGAACAAGATCCGCGCCCTGGAAGGCGAAATGCAGGGTGCCAGCGAAACCCTGGAAACCTTCGCACCGACCCAGGTGCGCAGCCTGGTATGCCGCGATGTGACCCACACCTACTACCGCGAACGCGAAGACGGCCACTTCACCCTCGGGCCCATCAACGTCACCTTGAAGGCGAGCGAGACGGTGTTCATCACCGGCGGCAACGGCAGCGGCAAGACCACCCTGGCGTTGTTGTTGACCGGTCTGTATCGCCCGGAAAGCGGCGACGTGATGCTCGATGAGCAGGTGTCGTCCAGCCAAGACAACCACCATTTCCGACAGCACTTCTCGGCGATCTTTACCGACTTCTGCCTGTTCGAAAACCTGTTCGACGGCGACGACCCGCAGTTGGTGCAGCAGGCCCAGGATTACCTGGTGCACCTGCAATTGGATCACAAGGTGCAAATCGACCAGGGCCGCCTGACCACGTTGGCGCTGTCCACCGGGCAACGTAAGCGCCTGGCGCTGCTCAGTGCTTATCTGGATGACCGTCCGTGCTACCTGTTCGATGAATGGGCAGCGGACCAAGACCCGGTGTTCAAGCACTTCTTCTACACCCGCATCCTGTCGGACCTGCGCGCGCGCGGCAAACTGGTGATTGTGATTTCCCACGACGATGCCTATTTCGGCCTTGCCGATCGCTTGTTGCGCATTGAGCATGGGCGCCTGAGCGAAGCACCATTGACGGCCAGTGCCGCTCAGTCGTAGAGGGAGTGCAGGTAGCTGACCTGCTCCGCGAGGGGCAGGCGGTGCAATTTGGGGCAGGATTCGCACAGTACCAGCGGCTCGCCCTCGACCAGCGGGTGCAGTTGGTAATGCAGGCAACAATGGCGACGCAGCGGCAGGCGCGGGCAAATGTCCGGTGCGGGCGACGGCACCTGGCGTTGCAGGCCGCGCAACTTCAAGCGTCCGTGGTTGACGCTGACCGGTTCCAGCCAGCGGTGCACCTCGGCAAAGCCTGGGCGGGACAGGTCGGGGTCGAACCGGTCGAACGCGCCGTCCCAGATCGCGACGAAATTACCCCACAGGATCTTCGGCGCCAAGCCACCGGCCACCGCCAGGGTGGCGAACAACGGTGCCAGGTGCTCGTGCACCCAGCGCGAGAGGTAGAGGTCGTGTTCGGGCGGCGTGAGTGGCGGCAAGCAGTTGGCGAAGTGCAACGCCAAGGGCTGCCCGGCATCCAGGCGCAACACGTTGTCATCCGTCCAGAAGTCGATCGCCTGTTGGCGCGTGAGCACGCAGGCCAAGGTTGCCGGCACCACGATGCTCATGTAGTTCATCGACCACTGCGACACCACCGCCGGCTTGTTGATGCCGGGATAACGCTGGGCAAACTCGGCCAGCACGGGCTGCAGTAAAGCAGGCTCGGCCACGCGGCTCAACGGGAGGAAAGGCTGGTCATTCGGCTCAAGCTGGATGACCCGTTGTAGGGGGGGCCATGCCTGCTTGAGCCAGTCTGGAAATTCGATAACGGGGCTCCTGTCGCTTTCCCTTATGAATGCAAGCGATTAGCATTGGCAGATCCTATCCTCCCTATCCTGCAAACTCAACGTCGCCAGCGACCGGACCTCTTCAGCCCCCATGCATACACTTCGCACTTTCTGGCGCCTGGCACGGCCTTTCTGGACCTCCGAACAGAAATACCCGGCCCTGCTATTGCTGCTGGCCACGGTGGCGATGAACCTGTGCCTGGTGGGTGTCAATATCCTCAATAATTTCTGGAACCTGCATTTTTATAATGCACTGCAGGAAAAGGACTACCCGGGCTTCCTGCTGGGCGGCCTGCAATTCATCCTGCTCCAGATCGGCCTGGCGGCCTTTACCGTCGGCGCGTTTCACTTTCAGCAGAAACTGACCTTGCTGTGGCGACGCTGGTCGACGCGCAACCTGCTCGCGCAATGGCTCGACAGCCAGCGCTACCAGAAGCTGAAATTGACGGAGACCGAGGTAGACAACCCCGACCAGCGCATCGCCGAAGATATCGACCTGTTTATCATCAAGTCGCTGAAGCTGAGCCTGGGGCTGCTGACGGCGGTGGTGTCGCTTTTTTCATTCCTGAATATTCTCTGGCAGGCCTCGGGCCTGGTCAGCATTCCATGGGGCGATGAAGGCCTGGTGATTCCTGGGCTGCTGGTGTGGGTGGCGTTGTTCTACGCACTGTTGGGCACCGGTTTCGCCTTCTGGCTCGGCCGCGCCCTGCCCCATCTGAACTTCATGCAGCAGCGGCGCGAGGCCGATTTCCGTTTCTCATTGATGCGCCTGCGGGAGAACGCCGATTCGGTTGCCCAGTACCGGGGCGAGGCTGTGGAAAGCCAGCGCTTCAACCAGCGCCTGGAAGCGGCTTTGCAGAACTTCTGGGTCCTGGTGAAAAAACAGAAGCTGATCATGGGTTACTCGACCTTCTACCTGCGCAGTGCCACGGTCATCCCGATGTTCATCATGGCCCCGCAGTTTTTCGCCGGGGCCTTCCCCCTTGGTCGTCTCACCCAGATCAGCGCGGCGTTTGGCGAAGTGCATGCCGCCGTGGCCTATCTGGTAGGCGTATTCCCGGAACTGGCCGAATGGAAGTCGGTAGTTGATCGGCTGGATGGTTTCCAGAACCGCCTGGATAACGTCAAGGTCGACTCCGACGTCGTACTGACGCAACGGTCCGATGGCCTGCACATTCGCAACCTGGCCATCTGGCTGCCTGACGGGCGACGACTGTTTGAAGGTTTCAACCTGACGCTCAAGCCCGGCGACAGCCTACTGATCAAGGCACCCTCGGGATACGGCAAGTCCACGCTGATTCGCGCCGTCACCGGCCTCTGGCACCATGCTTCAGGCTCCGTTGCCTATGACCGCGACCGCGCCCTCACCCTCTCGCAAAAAACCTATCTGCCCCTGGGCAGCTTGCGCGAGACGCTGTGGTACCCCCACCCAGCCCATGAGGAACAGGACGCCGTGTTGCAGCAGATCATGCGGCAAGTCGGCCTGGAACACCTGGACACCCAACTGGCCCAGGAACGCGACTGGGCGCAAACCCTGAGCCTCGGCGAACAACAGCGCTGTGCCTTCGTACGCGCACTCCTGGCTCGCCCTGCGGTGCTGTTTCTAGACGAGAGCAGCGCAGCGATGGATGCCGCCAATGAGGCGCGTTGTTACCAGCTACTCAAAGACATGCTGCCGGATACGATCCTGATCAGCGTCGGCCACCACGCCTCACTGGAGCGCTTTCATGGCCAAGTCCTGGAATTGCAAGATGAGGTGGAATGGGTGCATAGAGCGGTGAGTCGAACGGTGTGAGTGAAAAAACGACTGACCCAACCGGGGACAAGGTTGGGGGCATTGCACCTTGTGCCATTTAGAAACTCCCTTTTACTTGATGATCGCGTACACGCCCGGACGGGATAACAAATACAGCCAGGCCGCTGAGGTTGTTCCTTGAGCAGCTTTGACCAGCAGCGCCATATGCGCGAGATATCCCCTGGCCACATACGGGTGTGCTGCAAAATAACCACGACATTCAGGCGTTCTCAGCGAAAAGATCAGCCCTCCGCTCGTTTCAATTCTTGCCAGTTGATCTTCGGCAAAACGCTTGGCCTCGCCGGGGGGTAACGTAGACAGGTACTGGGTGTCCTTGATGACCTGGGAAGTCTCATACTTTGCCGGGCATGGCTGCGCCTGCAGAATGTTGTAACGCGCATAACCTTGGACGACGTTCCGTGCTGCCTGCACATCCGTGGTATTGATCAGCAGAAAATTGGCGACGGTCAAACTGATAGTCAGGCATTTTTCATTGATTTCCTGGCACAGTTTTAACGCTCGAACGCTGTCGTACATCTGCTCGTCGGGTGATAAATGCAGCGATTTGATGTAGAGCGAATCCTCATCCGACGGGGTGTATTCGGAAGCCCTCAAAATGGCTTCGCCGCCGACGAGATCGACCACCCAACGTACTTTCTGCGACTCTGAATACAGCCAGATACCGTAACCCGCAACAACAGCGATGAGCATCCCCACCGTCAAAAACAGGTGAGGTTTTTTCGTCCGTGGCACATTCCACCTCTGTGAATAAGCAGATCCATTGTTTGTCAGCTAGCCAGGTGCCCTGACAACCCATTCCAAATCAGACGACCATCCCGATAAAACGGCCTTCTGCCGACACCGAGGGATCGTTCCCACGCTCCAGCGTGGTAGCGATCAAGCCGAAACTCCCATCGTACAAAACCGGGATTAGAAAACACCCATAAGAACTACTCTCTGACCTGAGAAAAAGTAACCACTGGACCCTATTCCTGATCAGACACTATCGCTTGCACACGAAATTTCTTTTCTGGAAATTTACATGACCCTTGTCGACACATTCTCGCTTGCACCGTCCCCCGGAGAGTGCTGGCACGCTCGCCTTCGGACAGCGCGTCGGCGCTGTTGGTCTTCGAGCAGGCGATCCTGGCGGTCACGGATCAGGTTGGTAACGCCTGGCATGTGGTTGGATGCCCGGCTTGTTGATCAAGAACAAAACGCTCGACTTGCGAATGAATGCACATCAAAGCGCATTCAGTTGTACGACAACAAAACGACACATGATAGTATTTCTCATGCAGCGGACGTTCGATTCGCTGCACCGATGACACGGACGTCCGCTCGAGAAACACGCCACACCTGTGCGTGTTTAAAACCTCAAGTTAATCAAGGATCTGATTATTCATGACAACACCATCAACCTTCACCGCGTGCAAACTGGCCAGTGCTATTTTCGGCGTACTCGTGCTTGGCAGCTTGCCGGCTCACGCTGCGGACATTTGGCTGGATTCGGCCACGACCGGCTGGGCCACTCAGA
This sequence comes from Pseudomonas sp. QC2, assembly GCF_002859085.1. Lineage (NCBI taxonomy): Bacteria > Pseudomonadati > Pseudomonadota > Gammaproteobacteria > Pseudomonadales > Pseudomonadaceae > Pseudomonas > Pseudomonas sp. QC2. The sequence continues at coordinate 227,160 of NZ_PKKS01000021.1, read as the reverse complement.
ATGGCGGCACCAAGGGCGGCTCCAAGGCTGCCGCGGCTAACATCTACACGGTCAAAAACGCTGCCGAGTTGAAAACCGCACTGAGTGCTTCGGTGGGAACCAACGGACGCATCATCAAGATCACCGGCGTGATCGACGTCAGTGAAGGCAAGGCTTATACGACGACTGCGGATATGAAGAAGCGTGGCCGTCTGGATATTCCCGGCAAAACCACCATCGTCGGCACCAGCAGCACCGCCGAAATCCGCGAAGGTTTCTTCTACGCCAAAGAAAACGACGTGATCATTCGCAACCTCACCATCGAGAACCCTTGGGACCCAGAGCCGATCTGGGATGCCAATGATGGCAAGGAAGGTAACTGGAACTCCGAATACGATGGTTTGACCATCGAAGGCGCCAACAATGTGTGGGTTGACCATGTCACCTTCACCGACGGCCGCCGCACCGATGCGCAGAACGGCACCGCTAACGGTCGCCCGAAACAGCACCACGACGGCGCCCTGGACGTGAAAAACGGCGCCAACTACGTGACCATTTCGTACACCGCCTTCAAGTCCCACGAGAAGAACAACCTGATCGGTTCGAGCGACAGCCGCACCACCGATGACGGCAAGCTCAAGGTGACGATCCACAACTCCCTGTTCGAGAACATTTCGGCCCGCGCCCCGCGCGTGCGCTTCGGCCAGGTGCACCTGTACAACAACTACCACGTGGGTAGCACCAGCGATAAGGTCTACCCCTTCTCGTACGCGCATGGCGTCGGCAAAGGCTCGAAAATCTTCTCCGAGAAAAACGCGTTCGAGATCAGCGGCATCAGCGGCTGCGACAAAATCGCCGGCGACTACGGTGGCAGCGTATACCGCGACAGCGGCTCGACCCTCAATGGCAGCGCCTTGACCTGCCCCTGGACCGCAAGCATCGGCTGGACCCCGCCTTACAACTACACACCGCTGGCGGCGGACAAAGTCGCTGCAGACGTCAAGGCCAAGGCCGGCGCCGGCAAGCTCTGACTGAACGGTTGTACCCAGTAAAAAGAAGCCCTCGGTGACGGGGGCTTTTTAGTGCGCGCTTGCAGCTATTGCACCAACTGGTTGATCTCGATGATCGGCAGCAGCACGGCCATTACAATCACCAGCACCACCGCGCCCATCACGACAATCATCAGTGGCTCCAGCAACGCCGTCATGCCCATGGCCCGACGCTCGATATCGCGCGATAAGGTCTGCGCCGCCCGCTCCAGCATTGGCGGCAGCGAACCGGTTTTTTCGCCACTGGCGATCAGGTGGATCAGTACCGGCGGGAACACATTTTCCACGCGCAACGCCGGCGCGAGGTTCACGCCTTCGCGCACCTTCGCCGTGGCATCTCTCACGCTGAGGCTCAAGCGGTCATTGGACAGGGTTTGCCGCGCCGCCTCCAGGGCACGCAACAACGGCACCCCGGCGGCCCCCAGAATCGCCAAGGTCGAGGCAAACCGTGCCGTGTTCAGGCCCAGCACAAAGCGCCCGATCAAGGGCAAGCGCAGCACCCGGCTGTGCCAGTTCAGGCGCGCCACCGGGTTACGCAAATACAGGCGCCATCCCCAGAAGCCGGCGGCCATGAGACCGAAACACCATACTCCCCAAGCACGAATGAAATCACTCGCATTGAGCATCGCCAGGGTCAGCCCCGGCAAGTCCTGGCGAGCCTGGGAAAACGCACTGACCACCTGCGGCACCACATAGCTGAGCAGAAAGATCACGATCGCAATCGACACCAGCCCGACCACGCCCGGGTAGATAAACGCGGTGAGGATCTTGCTGCGCAGGTTGTTGCGTTCTTCGATGTAATCGGCCAAACGCTCCATGACCTGCGCAAGGTCGCCGGACTCTTCACCGGCGGCAATCAATGCGCGATAGATCGCCGGGAAATCCCGTGGCCGTGTCGCCAGGGCCTCAGCCAGGCGCATACCGCCGCGTACATCGGCGCGCACCGCGCTCAAGGTCTGGGCGATATGCTTTTTTTCCGCCTGCTCGACCGTGGCGCTCAAGGCGGCCTCCAACGGCAGGCTGGCGCCCAGCAGGCTCGCCAGTTGCCGCGTGGCCCAGGCGAGGTCGTTGTCGGAGAACCTGGCGCTGAACACTGCACCTCCGCCGGCAGGCACAGGGGTTTCAAGCTGCACCGAGAGCGCGGTAAGACCACGGCTGCGCAACACCCCGAACGCGGCGCGCTGGCTATCGGCTTCAAGGTGCCCGGACTCAAGCTTGCCGGTGGCGTCGGCGGCTTCGAAACGGTAGCGATTCATCAGGCGTCCCGTGTCACACGCAGGATTTCTTCCGGCGCCGTGGCCCCTGCGCGCACCCAACGCTCACCGTCTTCGCGCAGGCTGAACATGCCCGCTTCGCGCGCCGCAAGGCGCAGGGCCTGTTCACCCGCCCCCTGGTGGATCAACGCGCGAATCTCATCGTCGATACAGAACAACTCATGGATGCCGGTGCGGCCGCTGTAGCCGGTGTGGTTACAGGCGGCACAGCCAAGCGGCCGCCACGTGCCGGGGTGGGCCGGATCTTCCTGCTTGCAGTGGCTGCACAGGCGCCGCACCAGCCTTTGCGCCAACACGCCGAGCATAGAAGACGCCAGCAGGAACGGCTCGACGCCCATGTCAATCAGCCGGTTGACCGCCGATACCGCATCATTGGTGTGCAGCGTGGCCAGCACCAGGTGCCCGGTCAGCGACGCCTGCACTGCGATCTGTGCGGTTTCGAGGTCGCGGATCTCGCCGATCATGATGATGTCCGGGTCCTGGCGCAGGATCGCTCGCAGGGCCAGGGCGAAAGTCATGTCGATCTTGGCATTCACCTGGATCTGGCTGATGCCCGGCAGGTCGTATTCCACCGGGTCTTCAACGGTGAGGATGTTGCTGGTGCTGGCGTCCAACCGTGCGAGCGCGGCATAGAGGCTGGTGGTCTTACCGCTGCCGGTGGGGCCGGTGACCAACACGATGCCGTGGGGCTGGCGGATCAGGTTGTCCAGCTTGGCCAGCACCTGCACGTCCATGCCGAGGGTTTCCAGTTGCAGGCGCCCGGCCTGTTTGTCGAGCAAACGCATCACCACCCGCTCACCGTGGCCGGTGGGCACCGTGGATACGCGAATGTCGATCGGCCGACCCGCCACGCGCAACGCGATGCGGCCATCCTGGGGCAGGCGTTTTTCGGCGATGTCCAGTTGCGCCATGATCTTGATCCGCGACACCAGCGCCGCGTGCAACGCCTTACGCGGCGAGACCACGTCACGCAGGGTGCCGTCGACCCGGTAGCGCACCACCGAATGGCTTTCGTAAGGCTCGATGTGAATGTCACTGGCCTCGTCACGCGCCGCCTGGGTGAGCAACGCGTTGATCATGCGGATCACCGGCGCGCCGTCCTGGGTGTCCAGCAGGTCGGTGATTTCCGGGATGTCCTGCATCAAGCGGTCAAGATCGACTTCGTTTTCCGCCGCCCCCACCACCGCCGCCGCGCTGCCGGTGTCGGCGTAGGCTGCGGCGAGCAAGCCGTCGAGTTCCTCGTCCCGCACCTGCTCGAGCCGCGCCGCGCCGAACTGCCGGCGCACCTCGCTGATCGACCAGCCGGGTGTCGATGGGCAAACCGTCAGCACCGCACCCTCCTCGCCATTGCGCAGCAGGATGCGTTGAGCCTTGGCCCAGGCGTAGGGTAACGCGTTCATTGGAGCGGCACTGCGCGAATCGTCGCGCGGGGTTGCCCGCTTCCCGGTGCCGCCGGCACCCCCACGGCCGCGGCGGGTAATTGCGGCGCCTGCATGCCCGGCATCGCCCAACTGCGCTCCGGTTGCAGTGCGCCCTGGGCCCGGCGGATGAAGTCGTAGCGGTTCAGGGTAATCGCCCGTCCACCGGCGCTGTCACGGATGATATAGGGCCGTAGGAACACCATCAGGTTGGTCTTGGTGGTGGCCCGGCGTTCATTGCGAAACAACGCGCCGAGCCCGGGAATGCTCGACAGCCAGGGCACCGCCTCGTTGCTCTGGCTGTAGCCGTCCTGCAGCAGGCCGCCGAGCACCATGATCTGCCCGTCATCGAGCAGGATGCTGGTGTCAATTGCGCGCTTGTTGGTCACCACGCCCGCCGACGTCGCACTGCTGGAGGCGCGTTCGTCGATGCTGCTGACTTCTTGGTAGATATCGAGCTTGACCGTGCCGCCTTCGGAGATCTGTGGCCGTACATTGAGCTTGAGCCCAACCTCCTCGCGCGTCACCGTCTGGAACGGGTTGTTGCTGGTGCCACCCCCTCCGGTCACGTAGCTGCCGCTGACAAACGGAATGGTCTGGCCGACGAAAATACTCGCGGCTTCGTTGTCCAGGGTCAGCAGGTTCGGCGTTGACAGTACGTTGCTGCCGCCCTTGCTCTTGAGGGCGCGGGCCAGCACTTTGAGGTCCATGACATTGCCGACACCGGGGATGTTCACCGTGCCGCTGAGGTAACCCACGCTCAGGCCACCGGGCAGCGCGTCGATGCTGGTCAGGCCGCCGGTCTGCAGCCCGCTGCCGCCCAGGTTGGTGCCGCCGATCACCCCTTTGCCCGCCAGGTCACCGCTTTGCCATTGCACGCCAAATTCGTTGGCATCGTCCTCGCCGACCTCAACGATCAGGCTCTCGATCACCACCTGTGCGCGACGCTGGTCCAGCATGTCGATGACTTCCCGCAGGTTGCGGTACAGCGGCTCGGGCGCGGAAATCAGCAAGGTGTTGGTGGTGGCGTCCGCCTGGATCGTGACACCGCCGGCGCTGAAGGCGACACTTTGGTCCGTGGCCTGGGCGCCGGCCTGGCTGCTCGAATTGCCGCCGCTCTGTCCGTAGCCCATGCCGGTGCCGTTGCTGGAACTGCTGCCGCTGCTCGACGTCTGGCTGGTGCTACTTGGGCTGTTTTGGCCGCTCTGCCCGCCGCTGGTGTTGCCACCCATCGCGCTCAGCACCGAACGTCCGGTATCGCCGGTGCCGCTGTCGCTTTCACCGGTGAGCAAGCCGCGCAGTGCCTGGGCCAGCTTCGCCGCCTGGGCGTTACGCAGGTACACCACGTGCAGGTTGCTCGGATTGCTCTGGGCGTTGTCGAGTTTGTACACCAGGTTGCGCGCCAGCTCGGTGCGCTCCGGGCTGCCGGCACGGATGATGATCGAGTTGGAACGCGGGTCGCCCACCACCGAAATCTTCTGGGTGGCGTCGCTGCCAGGCTGTTCCAGCAGCTGCGAGACCATACCGGCGATGTCCACCGCGATGCCGTTCTGGACCTGCACGACATCGGTGTCGATCGCGCTGGGGCTGTCGATGCTGTCAATCAACTGCGCCACGCGCGTCAGGTTATCGGCGTAGTCGGTGATGACCAGGGTGTTGTTGCCGGGGTAGGCATTGATCGGATTGTTCGGCGAGACGATCGGGCGCAGCACCGGGATCAGGTTCACCGCGTTTTCATAATGCAGGCGAAACGTGCGCGTGAGCATGCCATTCGCCGCCGGCCGGTCGGCACTGTAGACCGGCCCACCGAGCAATTTCGCATCGGCCTCCGGTACCACATGGGCCACGCCGCCGACGTCGACCACGCTGAAGCCCTGCATGCGCAATGCCGCCAGCAACATATCGTAGGCCTGATGGGCCGGTACTTCGCCTTCAGACACCAGGGTCAGGGAACCGGTTACGCGTGGGTCGACCAGAAACTGCCGGCCGGTGGCGCGGGAGAGTCCGCGCACGACGGCTTGAATGTCGGCATCCACGAAATTCAGACTCACCGGCTGGCTGCCAAGCGGGTTGCTCAGCGTTGTACCGCCGATACTTGCGCCGCCCCGGCGCACCGGATTGACGAGGGTACGCTGCGGCCGCGCTTGCCGCTCGATCTGCGTCTGGGCGCGCTGGCGTTCCAGGAGTACGTCGCCGCTGCGCTGGGTGTTGGCCAGGGGCTGGCCGAGTTCGCTGTCGACCAGCAGCGGTGGCGCGTTGGAAGCCGTTTGCGTGCTGCACGCGCTCAGTGCCAGTAACAGGAACGGCGCGGCGTTGCGTACATAATTGGAACCTGACCACTTCATGAAGCTTCCTTAGCGCCAAACGCCTGATCCATGCGGACAGTTCCCGACAGAGTGCCTGCCGTATCATCGGCCTTGGCTTCGCCTGCACGCTGCAAACGGGCCTCGACCACTTCCAGAGAAAATTGCATTGGGTTGCTCACCAGCCAACCGATGACTGCGTCAGCCGGTGCGGTTTCGAACGTCAACTGCCAGCCGGTCTCCACCGGCGTCAATTGGTAATATCCGACCAGCCCGCGCGCATCCAGGCTTTGGCGCAGGGCCGGTTCGAGGGGCTGGCCGGCGGTTGGCGTCGGCACCTCGCGCAGCAAGCGTTCGAGTGCCTCGGTTTGCGCACGCAGCTTTGGTGTTTCAGCCTGCCAATATTCGATTTTCTTCAAGGCCGGCTGGATCAGGACCAGCCAGCTCAGCAGCCCGACGAGCAGCAGCGCAGTGCCCGCGACCATGCGTTTTTCCCGCCGTGACAGGCCTCGCCAAACGCCCCGTGTGCGCGCGTTGAAGTGCTGCCATTGGCCACGCCAAAGGGTCAAGGAATGCTTATTCATTGTCGCTTGCAGCACCGGAGTCGGGTTCACGGGATTCGGCATCGGCCGGGCGCAGGCGCCAGCCCGTCGGCGTGGCCTGAGCCGCGACGCCGGCCTGGGCCAGGGTGGCTTGCCAGGCGTTATCTGGGGTATTTCGCCGCGCATCGGCGGTCAAACTCACGTGCAGCTCTGCCTGTTCAAAGACTAGGCCCTGCACATTGCCGACCATGAACGGCATCGCGTCGGCGGCTTGCAGCATCAGGCCGGCAAAGCGCTGGGGTGCGTCGTTACTGGCCGGGTTTTGCCGCGCGCTCAATTGCTGACGGGCTTGTTGCAGTGGATTAAGGATCACCGGCAACTCGGGAAACGCCTGTTTGACCCGCTGACTCATTTGCATTTTGAGTTGCTGGCCTTCGCTGGCCTCACGCGCGGCGTACAGGTTCAGGCCCAGCAGCCACACGCCGATTGCCAGCGCGCAACAGGCCAGCGCCCTGCCCCAACCCGCTTGCGACCCTGGTGCCTTGCCGACGCCGCCGTGTAATCCCCACGTAGGTAAAGCAGCAGACCATCGTTGCTGCGCAGGTTGTGGCTCGATCACTGCAGCGGGGGTGTCGTCACCGAACCAGGCCAAGCGGCTGCCACTGGCCGCCAGCGCGTCCAGGCTCGCCTGAACCTGCGGTTCGACCACGCCTTGCTCAAGGCTATGGCGCAGCAGCAAATGCCCCTCCAGCACACAGGCACTGATGTGCCCGGCCGGTGGCACCGGCAGGCCATAGGGTGCAGGATAAAGCCCCCGCAGCTTTAACCGGTGCTGGCTCAACACCTCACCGAAACGCTCCAGGACCGACGTCGGCAACCAACTGAGGAACACGTGCCCATCGGCATCGCCAGGGCTGTGCGCGATATGCATCTGTTCAATGCGACCGAGGATCAGCGCCTGTGCCGCACACATCACCGCCGCCTGGGTCTTCGCGGCCGACAGCGGTGGCAACTGCAACTGTGTGAGGACGCTGTCCATGGGATGAAGAAAGCACTCCACGCTCTGCGATTGAGCCGTTTGCCCCAGCAACGCCAGCGTACTGACGCCGGTCTGGCTGACGCGACCGTTGCGGTCCAGGCGTGCGAACGCAAGCTCAGTGTCCGGCGTCAGGCTGTTCAGCGGCGGCAAGGCAATGCGCACACTCATACGCCCAGTCTCGACCAGATCACCTTGGGCATGTCGCTCTCCGAGCGATACAACAATGCGTCCACCCTGACCCGGCGCTTGTCACGACGGGCGTAACCGTGAAGCAGAAACCATTCGCTGGTGATGCCGACATCAAGGTCGTCGACGCTCAACTGCGGCGCACGCAAGCGATTGAGAAAGTCGCCACGATTGATAAACCACTGGCCCCGATCACGCTCTGCGACCAAGGCCTGCGCCTGGGTCAGCGATAGCCCAGGCACTACCGCGGCCAGTACCTCAGCGCTGGCGGTATTGCTGTTGACCCAGGTACTGACCGGGATAACGCTGACATAGGGCGCCAGGCGCGCCAACACCCGCTCATTCACGCCCTGGATACCGCGCAGGTCGTCGAGGCTGCGCAGCATCGGCCGGGTTGCAGGAACGGGATTGGCGTTGGCGTCGGGCGAGGTCGCGCGGCCGCTGTTAAACCGGTTTTGCGGCGTGCTTTGCGAATGTTCCTGGCGCGGATAAGCGGCAATGACGCGCTGACTGATGCGTTGCGCAACGCCAGCCTCGATGCCGAGCATGGCGCACAGCTGCTCAAAACTGCGTAATTGCCGGGCATTGACGCGCTCGCCGGCGATCAAGTTCCGCAGGTTGAATTTGCCTTGCTGATCCTCCAGGCGCCCATCAAAACCTGCACCCGGGAGGGCGCTTTTGATCGGTTGCGCCCATGCCTGGTCACGCCGCGTTGGTGCTTCCTTGCGACGCGCATCCCACAGCAGTTGCCGGCTGGTTTCCAGGCCGCCGAGCAGCACCGCACTGCCTTGCAGGCGTGACTGTTCAGCTTCCAGCGAGCGGGTAAACACGCTCTGCCGGGTGAGCATGCCAGCGGCGATAACCGCCACCACGGCGGCGATCAGCAAGGCGCTGATGATCGCCATGCCGCGCTGTTTCGCGCTATTGAGCAAAGGGTTTTTCATGGCAGCGCTTAGAGCTGCCAGGAGCCGATATCGGCGTTCACGCCGTCGCCGTCAGGTTGCCCGTCTGCACCGAGGGAGAAGATGTCGACTTCGCCGTTCGCGCCAGGGTTCAGGTAATGGTAAGGACGCCCCCACGGGTCATTGGGCAAACGCTCCAGGTAGGAACGCCAGTTGCTGTTCTTGGCGTCCGCCGGGCGCTCCACCAGCACTTTGAGCCCCTGGTTCATGCTCGGGTAAGTGCCGTGGTCGAGGCGATAGAGTTTGAGTGCCTGCATCAGGCCGGAGACGTCCTGCTTGGCCGCCGTGGCCCTGGCTTGATCCGGACGGTCGAGCACCTTGGGTACGACCATGGCCGCGAGGATGCCGAGAATCACCACCACCACCATGATCTCGATCAGGGTGAACCCCTGCTGGCCTCGGCCACCAGCAGACTGAAGTTTGACGCGAGCGACATCCATATCCACCATCCTTGGCTTGTTTGCAATTCGGCGCGCAGTGTAACAAATGAACTAAATGGTGTATTGAAAAAACTCAGCCGCACGCTGAGTCATCTGCCTGTTTTCGAGTGTTATCCTGCATGCCGGTTTTCGGTAAAGAGTCACCCATGGAGCTGTCGCGCAAGGAGCAAGGTTTTACGTTGATCGAGGTGCTGGTGGCGTTGGCGATTATTGCCGTGGCCATGTCGGCAGCCGTGCGCGTTGCTGGCCTGATGACCCAGAGCAATGGCCTGCTGCGTGACCGATCACTGGCACTGCTGGCGGCGCAGAGCCGACTGGCCGAACTGCGCCTGGAAGGCCGGCTGGCACCGGGGCACAAAGCCTTCGAATGTGATCAAGGGCGCCTGCAACTGCGCTGCGGGCAAGTGATCGCGCCGAGTGCAGACCCCCGGCTGATGCGCGTCACGCTGCAGGTCTCGGACCGCGAACGCGAGGCGCCGCCGTTGGCGCGGCTCGAGACGCTGCTCGCCCAGCCCGTGGAAAAACGCGAATGAGCGGGCTCAGGGCCGGGTCAATCGTGGCATCGACTGAGCGTCGGGCAGCGTGCTGACCTTGAATCGAGTCCGTTCGCTGCCGCGCTCAATCACCACGGTGTCGCGCTCAATCGCCACCAGGCGCACCCCCTGGGTCAAGCGCTCCCCCACCAGAAACCCACGGGGTGGCATGCCGTTGAGACTGAGGATCGCGACCGCGCCATGCGCACCGGTCATCATCCCTGAAACCTTGATATCCAGCACTGCAAGCCGATTGGAGAACCACTGCAATGCCGGGCTGTCGACCGCAACTGCGGCGCCTTCGCGCTCGGCCGGCGGTGCGCTGGGTTGGACCGGGGTCAGCAGCAGTGATGACCAGACCAACACGCCCGCCAACGTCGCGAGCAACGCCGCCGACTGCACACATTGCGCGGGCGATAAACGAAAAGTGTGTGCCAAGACGAAACCTCCTTGTTGTCCTGTCAGGCAGTCTACAGGACAACTCTCGGTATGTTCTCCACGACGACGGAGCGTTGCGCGATGACAGCAGCCAGGCAACACGGCTTTACCCTGATCGAACTGATGGTGGTGCTCATCATCATCGGCATTGCCAGTGCGGCGGTCGGCCTGAGTATCAAGCCCGACCCGTTGCACCTGCTGCGCCAGGACGCCAATCGTCTCGTGCAACTGCTGCAGGTCGCCCAGGCCGAAGCCTTGGCCGACGGGCGCCCGATCACCTGGCTGGCAGATACCAAAGGGTTTCACTTCAGCCGCCGCAATGAACACGCTACGGGCTTCGATCAGTTCAACAGCGACCCGCAACTGCGCCCTCGTGCGTGGGACACACCGGCGGTTCAGGTACGCGTCATCCCCAAACAACGGGTCGTACTCAACGCCGAGTGGTTCGATACGCCGTTGCAACTGCAACTGTCGGACGGTCAGAACAGCCTTTCGGTACGGCGCACCGCGGCCGGACAATTTCGCGTGGAGGCCACGCCATGAATACTCGGCAGCACGGTTTTACGCTGATTGAAGTGATGGTGGCGATCATGCTGATGGCGATTGTCAGCCTGATTGCCTGGCGCGGCCTCGACAGCGTCAGCCGTGCCGACCAGCACCTGCAGGCGAGCACCGAACACACCGAAGCCCTACTGCGCGCCCTGAACCAGCTGGAACGCGACCTGGCCCTGCGCGCCAGCACCGAATTGCGCGTGCCGAACCTTACCGAGCACGAGACCGAACCTGCGCAAGCACCGCCGGCGATCAGCGTACGCAGCGCAGACAATCAGCGCTTTCGCCTAGACGTGATCCGCAGCGCAGCCGCGTCGGAAGACGGTCTGCAACGGGTACGCTGGTGGCTGCAGGACCAAACCCTATACCGCGCAGCAGCACCCGCGCGCAGCCGCTACCCGCTTCCCGCACCGGGCGAAGGCGTGGCCGTATTGGACAAAGTGAGTGACCTGCAGGTGCGTGTCTGGGAGCCTGGCCAGGGTTGGCGTCAGCTGAGCGGCAATCGCAAGGACGAACCCCAAGGCCTGGAGATCAAGCTGACTCGCCAGACGTTGCAGGGAGCAGAACACTATCGGCAGGTCGTGGGCCCATTGAATTAGGTGTAAACCTATTTAAGGACTAGACAGTAATTTAACAGGCTATTTATCTTTATGTAGTTAAACGCTACAGCCCGCAGATCTCATTAGCAAAAACACCGTGTCATCAAATTCTTAATCAGCCATACCCCTTATTGACTTCGCACTCTTCCACTCCCCTATAACAGGAAGAATGACGATTTTAATCTTCTCAACCTTAGTAAATCCATTTTTCTGAGTGAAAAAGGGGACAAAGAAAATAAATCCGCGCCCTTTTCTCAGATGCAGCACCTGTTATTAATGAACATACACTTCAATTTAAATGCTCGAGGCTGTTGGCCGGAAATATATCTGGCCGAGCATTAAGTCCCCGAAGGGAAGGCACTTACTTTTCTGATGCCCTTCCTTCGCGAATCAAATTGCAATACGCAACAACTTAATATCTTGCGTCACGGGATCCATACATATTACGCACGCCACAAGTAAAATTTTCGCAAGCGCAGATTCAATCTTAACTGAAAATTGAACAGTGTCTGGAGAGCACTTCAAACTAGCGATCAACGCGGAGAACCACGGTTTAGAGTATTGTAAATGCGGACCAAGCGATGCAGCATCCAGCTGTAAAGCACCTTCACTGTCCAATAATTTTAAACCCAAAAACAAGGTGACGTTCCCATCAGCCTCGCTAATCGCGAGTTGATCATTGTTGTAGTCGCCGCCGTATCGACCAGGAATCAATGTTGCGTTGTAGCGACCCACAAGAGATTCAAACAGCTGACTTCGCACCTGGGCATCTTTCGAAAGATTGTTCATATTTCATCAACCCTGCTATTTCAGAAAGTCATAATGAACATCATAGCAATCCAGCGGTTTCACGGGTAGCCACTCCGCTGGAATATAGGGTGTATCTATAGCTACTTGATAACCGTGCCGCCAGGCAATTTTTGCGTAAATAACACCAACCGTAGAAATCAGCCCCTCGGAATAACCACTTTCACTACTAAGCCTTCTCTTTATTGCGGCGGGTGTTGTTAGTTCGCGCAAAACGGATTCCATTTTTGACGTATCACCCTCGGCCAGCGCAATGAAGAACTCATTATCCAGCATGAATCTCTTCTTGGGTCCCGAAGGTGGATGCGCAATCATTCTGGCACACCGCTCGAGCAACTGAGTAAAGTCACCTTTAACCGCCAACCTAATTTGATACGCTACAAAGTCCGCCGTAGTGGTCGCCCGAACTCTTTTAGCATCAAAGATATCGTCGTTATTGCAGAACCAACTGATCAAGGATTCATTATCAGAAACCAAGCCAGCTAAAAAATCAAACGTCTTCGTCATGAAGTTCATTTTGTCGGTTTTCAGTGAATACCGGTGGCGACGCAGACTGTCCGCTATAAAAAACCAGGTTTTCATCTTTTCCAATGACGAATTGCTAAACCATTCCTCTATAGCTTGCGCATATGCATGCGACGCTAACCTATCCATGCACGCAATTGGATCACCTTTGCCGGTTTCTATATTTACTACACATCTTTCGATATTAAAGCCGCCGTCCAAGTGGCTTTTTACATGCTCGATTCTTGATACGGCTTGCGCCTTGTATTTTCCATATTTTTCAAAGGCCTCCATTTATTCACCTCACTTTAACTTAGCAATTATTAGCTGACCTGATTTTCGATCAACACCCGCGACGCCCTTTACCAAACTTCCGTTTTCGCGTGCTTCAGCTACAGACTTGTAAGCCGCCGATTTCTTATCGAGCCGTTCTAGCACTTTATCTACCCACTGATCGGACATTTGAACAATTTCTTCAGCATCCCGAGAAAATGAGACCCCTCCATTTATCTGTTTCGAATCCAAAATAATCACCGACTTGCCATCAGCACTCATATACACATGATCAAAGCCATTATTACTTCCGTATTTACCGCCGTCCAACGACTTAAGACCCTGCCTTTGCGAAACGGACTCCACCAGTTGCTCAGTTAGGGCTCCAGACTGGTCAACGCCATCTGCCACCTGCCGCGCCAATGCTTTTTCGGATGGAGTCAAATCGGTAATAGCATAACCTCCAGCGTTCAATTTGGCCGAACTGACGAACCCTCCTGCGGTAGGCTCGACCCCAGAGAGCTGATCAATAGCGGGGATTCCCGATACTATCGGGTCAGGCTTCGGAATTATTGGCCTAGCCGGTAGGTGAGTGGTTTCCCCGTCCGTGACGTGGCTTGTGGAATTTGGGTTCTTTGGGGTTTCTGTGCTGGCGATCTCTTGAAGCTTACCAACTCTCCCCTGAATTGCCGCAGGGGTCGCTTCAGCCGCGATAGCTTTGTACGAACTACTCGATACGTCGATTCCGGCTTTCGACAGAATTGACGCTCCCCTGGCGATGCTGGCCTCGCTGCCTGCCACGGCACCGGCGAATACGCCGAAGACCCCACCTATTTGCTTCCCAAGCTGTTCGGACTTTACATCTCCGCCATTCTCAAGGGCGTCGGAGACCAGATCTAACTGTTGTTTGAACTGATCTAACTTATCTCCGAATATTTTCTGGGCATCGGCAGTCAGGATGAACTCGTTCATCACGGCAATGCTTTCTTTCGGATGCGCGAGAAAGTTGGCAGCGCCATTTAGCGTATCAAGGCCCGTCGAGGCCACTTCCTCGGTAAAGCCTTTGCCAAAACCTGTCATTGATGCCAGGCCTTGACTCGCGCTTATGAGATCCCATTTGCCTAGGATCGAAAGCCACTCCCCGACGGAAGTTGCTGCATTCAGCTCTTTGTTCCGTTGTGCTTTCTGTGCATCTGCAAGCCAGTTGTTATCAACGTTCGCGGTAGCGATGTTATTTGCGGTGGCGGCGCTGCTTGGATCAGTAATCGCTGCAATACCGGTAACAAGGCTGGTGACAATATTTCGTTTGGCTTCACGCTCTTCATTAGTTTCGTCAGGACGTGGTGCACCGAGCAAACCGGCTAATACACTGCTGGCGGAACCGGCCAACGCACCTGCGGAACAACTTTGATTGCTCGCTGCGGCACCCGCGCAACCTAAAATGGCATGCAGTGCGGAGTGTTCGGCACTGCCCTCTGGCAAGCCAGCTGCTACCAGCTTGCCGATGTAGCTCGAGCCTTGCTGCTGCACATAGTTGACCACCATATTCTGCGCAAACTGTGCAGTGCTGCCGCCCACGTTGCCGCTGGCACCTGCAACCAGGGCCGTAGCGATTTGCCGGTAGGTCCCCCCTGCGCCCCAATCGTTTTCGATCTCCCTCGCCTGTTGATTGAGACGTAGGTATTCGTCTCGATGGGCTTGCGCGTCTTTAGCGTTCGGGTTATCCGCCAGTGCCTTTTCTTTGTCTGCTTCTGCACGCAGGCTATCCGCTTCGCGCGTTTTTGACTCAATGAATACCCCGACGTTCTGTACAAATTTCGCCGTGATATCAAACCCAACCTGGATCTCCTGAGGGTTAAAAATCGGCTTGAGTTTGTTGCTGCCGTCCCGATCACTGGACACGTCGGTGTTGATCGCGGCAAGCGCTTCAGTGGCGGTTTCCCCCGTCAGAACTCGCTGTTTGGCGTCGTCATTGATCTTGACTGTCGCTCCGCTGATACCACTTCGAGTGACACTGCTCGCATCACCGCTGGCAAATAGCGCAATCGGTGCGTTTGCACTGATCTTGTCGTTCTTCGGCACAGGAGTGCCCGGCGCGCCCGCCTGCTGATTGCCACCCGCATCACGCCCTACATGCTCTCCCATACCGCCACTCAGGCCGATGCTGTTGGCGTCGTACGAGGCTTTGTTCTTGATATCCGAGGAGGTCAGCGTACCGGTGGAAAGCGTGTTTTTTCCATCTTTCACAGCCTTATCAGAGCTGGCGATAACTGCACCATTTAAGGCGGTATTGCCTTTGACGTCGATCTGAAAGCCTGCATCGCCAGCCTTGATACCCGTCTGTTCGCTGACACTGGCGTAGTCGCTATTCATCTTCTGCTGGTTGAACGACGCCGAACCACTGACGCCATAACAGAACGGTGGAATACAGATACTCACGCCAACACTGGCATCCACTTGTTTGGAACTGAACTTGCTGGTGTCCTGGAGGCTAGACAGATTCAGGTCGCCGCCGACGTTGGCCTGTACTTGGTTAGCACTGACCACAGCGCCCTTGAGGTTGGTGTCGTTGCCACTGTCCAGGCGAGCCTTGTTGCCGGCCTTGATTTCGGTATTGGTTTGCGTGACATCATGTCCATCGGACTTGCCCATGCCCTTGTTTGCCGCCAGGTCCAGTGTGAAGCCGTTCTGCGTGCCCCCTACTGTAAAACCAATCCCGACGCTTGCACCGCTGTTGCCGTTAGTGCTCTTTTGAATGGCTGTGTTTTGCGCGGACAGCAGGTTGACGTCACCATCTGATTTCAAGTTGACGTCATGCCCTGCATCGATTCGGCTGCCTACCACGTTGAGTGTGCTGTCCTTTCCGGCACCTGTAGCGGTGACGTTAATGTCTCCACCTGCCGCGAGGCTGCTAGACACCACATTCTGACCGGACTGACTGCTTTCGTTATGACTTTTGCTATTGCTAAGGCTAACGCTGACCTTGAATCCGACGCCGTCCTTAAGAATACCTTGGGCCGCATCGTAAGCCTGCTTGCCGCTCATGGCAGCATTGGCTGCCGCCAGACCTTGCATACGGGGATCGGAAGTTTTGCCGGCTGATTGGACAGCTTGTTGAACGCCACGCGCGGCATCAAGCAAAGGAATGTCAATGCTGCCGCCAATGGCCGTGCGGTTCGAGCTTGCCGTGTGGTTGGCACTCAACAGGTCAAACCCGGCCTGGATATCCACATCCTTGGCCGTGATCGAGATGTCGCCCTTGGGCGCGATGACCTGACTGGCGACTTGGCTGTAATGCTCGCCCGCGGTTAGATTGACTGAACCACCCAGTGACGCCACCTGGCTCCCAGATTGCCGGGTACTCTGGTTCTGATCACCGTCCTTAAGTTTGACGACACCCATTGCGTCCTGCCACCAAGAACCAATCTCGCCGGCCTTTTTACTGCTGGACTTACCGCTGGATGCGCTTTGGTTTTCGGTACTGGCAATGTCGAGATTACGCCCGGCGTCGATACTCAAGCCGTTATCGGTCACCAGCGTGCTGCCGCGTATGGCTGTGTCGCGCCCACTCTGAATGTCGAGGCTATCGGCGCTGATGCTTGTACCAATGCTTTGGCTACTGCTCTGCTGTCCGGTCTGGGCTTTTTGACTAAGTGATGGCGCTCCCACTATGTTCAGCCCGAACTTGCTGGATTGGCTGGACTGGCTTGAGGCCTGCTGCTGCAATGCCGTACCGATCTCAATATCTCTGCCAGCGCTCAACTTCACACTCTGCTGTGCGTTAAGCGCAGCTGCATTAAGAGTGATGTCATTGTCCGCTTGTACGTTGATAGTGTTGCCGTGCAGTTCAGTGCTGGTCACCGTTGACTGGCTGGCCGAAGCGCTACTGCTCTTACCGGAGAACAACCCCTTCTTCGCAGAAGCATTGGCTTGGCTGGTGTAGTTGTCGGCAGTATCAAGTGTGACGTTATTCCCCGCGCTCACCAACAACGCTCCGCCGCTGTTGACCTTGGCTCCTTCGGCAATAAAATCCTGACCAGCCGACAGCGAGACTTTTTTCCCAGCATCGACGGATGAACTGACAGCGACATCATTCTCGCTCTCGCTCATCTTCGAGCTTTTCTTACCCCATGACCCCTTTTTCGTTTTTGAGTAGTACGAATAATCAGTGTCTTGCGCAGCAGCAAGGCTCAGGTCTTTGCCGGCGTACAGATACGCCTCGTCCCCCGCCGTTACCCGGCTAGCCGACAACGCTAGATTCTTCCCGGAACTCAAGAGTAAGTCTCCGCCGGCTTTAACCGTGGTAGACACCTGACTGACATGATCCTCCTGACTCGTCACCTTCTTGGTCTTACCATACGAATGCTGCTCGTCCGCCGCCGAAGCCAGGGTCAGATCACCCACCGCACTCATGCTCACATCGCGCTTGGCAGCAAGCTGACTGGCAATCGCGGTGACATCGCGGCCAGCGCTGACTTTCAAGTCCTGCCCTGCATCGACGGTCGAGCCGTATTGGGTAATAGCCTGACTGGTATACAAACCACGCACGCCGCTGGTGACTTGTTCAGCAGCGACAAGGTTGACGTCACGTCCGGCACTGATCGTGGTGTCCGTGCCGCTTTTTAGCACGCCGCCTGTGTTGTTGACGTCTCGCCCGGCGTTGACGGTCAGGCCGTTGGCGGCTTCGATACGGGCGGCGTTATCGACGAAGTCAGTGCGTTCGGTTCGGTAGCTGCTGCTGCTTTCGTGGGTGGTGACCGTGCGTTCGTTGATCACGTCGCGGCCGGCCGTCAGTGAGACGTCGCGGCCGGCGATCACACCGCCTGCCTTGTTGATCAGGTTATTGCCGGCCAGCAGGTCGAGACGATTACCCGCTTCCACCAGACCGCTGTTCACCAGGTCGTTGCCAGCCGTCGCTGACAGGTTGTTGGAAGCTTTCAACGTGCCGGCGTTGCTCAGGTCCTTACCCGCGATCAGGGTTACGTCGCTGCCCTGGATAAGAGCGCCGTTGGCGGCCAGGCGATTGTTGGCGTTGGCCAGGTACAACACCGGCACCAGCACTTGCTCGCCGTTCACCTCGGCGTTTTCCATCCAGACAATGTCGTGGGTCAGGGCTGCGACCTGTTCGGAGGTCAGAGAGACGCCCAATTGCAGGTTCAATTCCTGTTTGCTGGCGACGGCGTTGTTCATCAGGTACTTGAACATGCCCTCGTCTGAGGTCTGGCCATCGATGAAGCGCTGGCCGGTTCGGGCGACTACGGCTTGCTGAATCAAGTTCTGTTCGTAGAAACCGTCACCCAGGCGCTTGGCACTTTGGTCCGGGTCGTAACCGAGGTTGGACAACAGGT
Organism: Pseudomonas sp. QC2; assembly: GCF_002859085.1. NCBI lineage: Bacteria > Pseudomonadati > Pseudomonadota > Gammaproteobacteria > Pseudomonadales > Pseudomonadaceae > Pseudomonas > Pseudomonas sp. QC2. The sequence goes on along the minus strand of NZ_PKKS01000021.1, from coordinate 208,914 downwards.
AGTCCGAGCTCATGAACTGCTTGAGGTCGGTGAGTACCGGGTTGGTTTCGATCAGGTATTTATGGGGTTTGGACTGACCGCTGCTGGCGGGCAAGCCCTGGACGCGATTAATGGTAAATGCCGTGGACCGGCCTGGCAGTGCAGAACCCTCAGCGCTGGCAGCCGGTAGGCTGACGTTAATCGCGCTGGCCCCCACGTTGACGTTTGGCGCCTGATAATCTGCCGCAGTCAAATCTGCGCCGCTGGCCGAAGCCTGAGCGCCGTTGCCCGGTTGAATGTTCGGGGGCTGGACGCTGGGCAGCACTGGCTGACGCTGGGTCGGGGTGACGCTGGCGCCGCCCATGGTCCAGCTTTGCGGGCCGCTGGCCGCTGGAGTACTGCTGCCTTGACCACTCAGGCGGAACAAACCGTTCTGCCCGGTGGGCAGCGCGAAACCCGCTAAGGTCAGTGGATTCACCTGCTGCTGGGCGAGGTTCGGCGGCAGCTGCTGATTGACCGTAATGCGCGTCGAAAACGTCCCCGCGCCGCTGGCGCCAGCACTGCCGGTGGTGGTTTTCGCACCCGCACCTACATAGGTGAAACCGGGCCGCGCCACACGGTTGTCGATACCGTCCTGGGCCTTTATGTTCACCGCGCCTGCCGCCTGAATCACGGCAGCGTAGCTCTGGTCACCCGTGCTGATCGTGGTGACCCGGCGCAACGCTGTGCGCTCTTGCTCGGTCATGCCGATAAACGAGGACATGGCGCCAACCAGGCCGCTCAGGTCTTGGGGGTTGTAGCCCGCGCCGCCAATGGCATAGCGGTTGTTGAACGCCGCCGCAGCGTTGTACCACATGCCGGCATTGCGGGTGCGCTCGGACACGAACAGCCGCCAGGTTTGAGTTTCACCGGTTTCAACGCCGCTGTTGGTCAGGTTGTTGGCGGTAATGTTGAGGTTGCCGGCAGCACCGATGGTGCTGCTGGCATTGAGTACATCACCGCCTGCGATAGTGAGGTTTTTCCCAGCGGTGATGCTGGAACCGGCGCTGGCAGCGGTCACCTCGAGTTTTTCGCGTTGGTCGATCTGCCACAGGTGGTTTTGCTTGCCGCTGCAGTCCCCCGCATAGTTCGGGCCTTCTATGCACGGATACTCCGTGATGGAGGCGGTGTAAATGCCACCGGCACTGGTGGCCAGCACGGCACGCACGTTCTGAAGCGTGCTGGCGGCCAAGCTCAAGTTGCCATCGCTCTGGATGCTCGACGAGCTGTTGATCACGCTGGTTGCCAGACCACCCTGCCCGTCGCGGTCGATGCTCAGGTTGCCCAGGCTGTAGATATCGGCGTAGCTGTTGTTCAGTGTGTCGAGGCGCAGGCTCATGTCCGCGCCACTGAAGATCAGGCCGTGGTCATTGACCAGCGCGCCAGTGGTCACGGTCAGCGCTTGACCGCTGCCCAGCGTGCCCTGGTTGTTGATGCCCCCGGCGTTGACGATCAGGTTGGTCGCCGAGGTCAGGCGACCGACGTTGTTCAGTTGGCCGCCGACTGACACCGTAGTGTCCCCGCCGCCGGCGATGCTCGAAGGGGCGTTCAGGCTCACTTGCCCGGCACTCAGCCCGAGTGTCCCAAGGCTGCTGAGCCGGCCATTGCCTGCGTATGTGCCACCGAGGTTCAGGCTCAGCGCACCATCACTGGCGATCAGCCCGTCGTTGGTCCAATTGCCGCCGCTACCGACGAGGCTGGTGGACGCCAACAGCTGGCCACTGGCGGTCTGGGTAAAGTTATTGACGTTGACGTTCAGGCGCGCAGCCTGGATGACATTGCTGTTGCTCCAGCTATCGGCGTTAAGCGTCAGGCCGCCGCGAGTGACGATCGAGCCGCCGGCGCCTGTGACGTTGGCGGTAGAGATGTCGAACGTGCCATCGCCCACATGCAGCAAGCTGCCGCCGGCATTGAGAAAGCCACCTGCCGCCAGGCTCAGGTTGGTGTTGGCGCTTTCCAGGGTGCCATTGCGGTTGTCAAACAGCCCGCCAATCTGGAAGTCGGTTTTACCGCTGCCGCCCAGGACACGCAGTTGGCCGGTCTGGTTATCGAGGCTCGCGGCCTTGATTGCCAGGGTGCTGTCGCTTTCGATGATGCCCAGCCGGTTGTTCAGTGCACCACTGAGATTGAGGTCGATCTGCTGGCCGGCAATCTGGCCATCGTTGTCGCCACTGTTGTCAAAATCGTTGCCGGTGACGCTGATCTTGCCTTTGGCGTACAGGCCGCCGTTACGGTTGTCGAAGTTGCCGGTGGTGATGATCGCGTCACCGTTTTGCGCTGACACACGCCCGCCGTAGTTATCGATGCCACCCAAGGCGGTCAGGTTCAAGCGCTGTGCCTGGGTCACGCCGCCCTGACGGTTGTTGTTCAGGTCATAGCCGTTTTTCAGCACGCCGGTAAGCTGTGCAGTGAAGGCCGATTGCAGGCTGGAGAGCACGCCGCCGCGGTTATCGACATTGCCGGCGGAGACGGTCAGGTCGCCGGCCTTGGCGATAATCCGGCCACTCTGGTTATTGATATCTGCGCCTGTGGTAAGGGTCAGCGCCCCCTGACTTTGCAGCGTACCTTTGCCATTGCTGAGGCTGCCGGCCTGGACTTGCAGGTCACCGCTCTGGCTGTAGATCAGGCCGTCGGCGTCGTTCTGCACCACGCCCGGCGTGGTGATCGTCAGCAGATCGTTGGCCGCGACGGTGCCCCGATTACGGTTGTCCAGGCCGCCGGTGAGCAGCGTCATCAAGCCTTGGCTGGCGAGTTGGCCGCCCTGGTTATCGATTTGCGTTGAGCGCTGAACCCGCAGCGGGCCGACGCTGGCCAGTTTGCCATTGGTGTTGGTCAGCACGCCGAGCAAATCAAGGGTCACTGCCGCGTTACCGACCAGGTTGCCACCGGTGTTATCCAGCGCGGTGCCGGTGAAGCTGAGGCCCTGCTGGGCGTTGACGGTGCCGCCGGCATTCCCCAGGGTCATCGCCTGAATCACCAGTGCCACGCCGCTGTCGATCAAACCGCCTTGGGCGTTTGTCAGCAGACCGCTGAGGGTCAGGGTCTGGGCGCCGCCACTGGAGATCACACCACCGTTGCTGTTATCCAGGTTCGCAGCGTTGAGATTGAGGTTTTTGCTGCTGACGATTGCGCCTTCGCCGCTATTGAGTACCGTGCCATTGACGGCGACGGAAACATCGCCGTCGCGACTCGACAGCGTACCTTTGTTGCGGTTATCCAGGTTGGTGCTGGTCAGGCTCAGGCCCTGCCAGCCGGACAGCAAGCCACCGAGGTTTTGCGCGGCGTCGGCATTCACTGTCAGCACGTTGTTGCTGATCAGTTTCCCACCCGTGTTGTCGAGTGCCCGCGCGCTCAGGGCGAGGCTTTGCGTGCTGGAGATTTCGCCGCTGCGGTTACTCAGGTCGCGTAAATGCTGAATGCTCAACACGCCAGCGGTGGTGATCAGGCCGCCGCTGTTGTCCAGGTCTGCCGTGGCCGCACCAAAATCGATGGCAATTGCGCTGCCCAACAGCGAACCGCTCTGGTTATTGATACCGCGGCTGTTAATGGTCAGGCCGTTGGTGGCGTTGATCAGGCCCCTATTCTGGTTATTCAGAAGCCCGTCGAGGTTCACGTCCAGATTGGCACGACTGGTCAGCGTGCCGCCGCTGTTGTCCAGGCCGCCGGCCTTGACGTCGAGTGTGGCGGCAGCTATCAGCCCTTTGAGGTTGCTCAGCGCCTGATCGACGCGCAGGGTCAGGGCCTGATTACTCAGCAACTTGCCATTGCTGTTGTTCAGGCTGCGAGCCGTCACGTTGAACGCTTGGACACTGGAGATTTCACCGCCATCGTTATTGATGTGGGTGAGATTTTTGAGCATCAGCAACGGCGCGCTGATCAACCCGTTCTGGTTGTTCAGTTGACCCTGGTTCACGTCCAGCGTCAGGGCGGTGTTGCTGAACAGTTGACCACCCTGTTGATCCAGGCCAGTGACGCTTGCGGTCAGGGCGCCGGAACTGGCAATTCGGCCGCTGTCCTGGTTGGTCAGTTGGGTAGCCGTCAGGTCCAGCGTGTCGCCACTGTTCAGCCACCCGTTGTGGCTGTTATCCAGCACACCGGTGTTCACGCGCACCGCACCTTTGCTGCTGATGCTGCCTTTTTTGCTGTTATCGAGGCTGGCACTGTTGAGCACGAGGCCGGCATCGGTAACGATCACACCGCCTTGGTTCAGCACGCCGCCCGTGGTGGTCAGCGTCAGCGGTCCTGCCGCAGACAGGCTGCCGAGGGTATTGGTCAGGCTGGCTGCGGTCACGTCCAACCGGCCTTCAGCACTCAACAGGCCTTGACTGTTGGTCAGATCGCCGGAGAGTCCGGCCTTGAGGTTTTTCTGGCTCAACAGCGAGCCGCCGCTGTTGTCGAGATCCTGCCCGATCAACGTCAGGTCAGTCTTGCCCGACAAAAGGCCTTTGGCGCGGTTGATGACATGATCGACTGTCAGCGCCAGCGCGCCCTGCGCAACTACCTGACCGCCATCGCTGTTGTCCAGGCTGTCGGCGCTGATCTGCATATTCCCGTCTGCGATCAGGGTGCCGCCCTGGTTGACGACCTGACCGCCTACCGTGACCCCGAGGGTGTCGCGGCTGCTGATCAGACCACCCGTGTTGTCCAGACGGGCGCTCTGCAGGTCCAGGGTCTGGGCGGAAATCAGGCCCTTGACGCTGACCAGCAAGTGTTCGAGGCGCAGGGTCAGGCCCTGATTGCTGATCAACTTGCCGTTGCTGTTGTCGAGGTTGCGAGCGTCCAGCGCGAATGCCTGGGCACTGGAGATTTCACCGCCCTGGTTATTGATGTCCTTGAGGTTCTTCAGCATCAGCAACGGTGCGTTGATCAGGCCGTTCTGGTTGTTCAACTGCCCCTGATTCAGGTCCAGGCTCAGGGAAGTTTTGCTGAACAGTTGACCGCCCTGCTGATCAAACCCAGTGACGCTGGCGGTCAACGCCTTGTCGCTGGCAATCCGGCTGGCAACACCGTTGCTCACCTGAGTCGCACTCAGGTCAAGGGTGTCGCCGCTGATCAATTGCCCGGCCTGGGTATTGTCGAACACTCCGGTCGTCACAACCGTCGCATTCTTGCCGCTGATCAGACCTTTTTGGCTGTTGTCGAGGATGGCGCTATTGAGGGTCAGGCTGCCGTCGGTACTGATCGAGCCGCTCTGATTGTTCAACACACCTTTGGTGGTCAGTGCCATCGCGGCGGCACTCGACAAGTTACCGCCAGTGTTGTCGAGACTGCCTGCATTGACTACCAGGGTGCCTTCACTGCTGATCAGACCGGCGACGTTGCTCAGGGCATTATCGAGGCGAATATCCAGAGCTTGCTGAGTGACAAGGTTGCCACCGCTGTTGTCCAGGCTCTGTCCGGCAACCGTTGTCGCGCCCTTGCTGAACAGTTGGCCTTTGGTCTGGTTGATGATCTGTGCCACGCGCAGGGCCAGATCGGTGCCGGCGAGGATCTTGCCGTTATCACTGTTGTTCAGTTGCGAGCCTTGCAGGCTGACATCGACGGCGCTGGAGATTTCCCCGCCACGGTTGTCCACAGCATCGACGTTGAGTTTCAGCGCTTTTGTGGCGCCTACCAGACCACCGCCACGGTTATCCAGTCCCTTGCCGTTCAGGGTCAACGCGCCCTGAGCGACCAGTTCGCCGCCCTGGTTGGTGAACTGCGCAACATTGGCGATCAGGTCGGTTTGGCTGGCAATGCGACCGCCGCTGTTATCGGTACTGGCTGCGTCCAGACGTATCGGCCCTACTGCGCTCAGCAAGCCACCGCGGTTATCGAGTTGAGTGCCCGTGAAGTTGATCGCGGCCTGACTGTTGAGCAGCCCTTTTTGGCGGTTATCGAGTTGCCCGACATTCAGTTGCAGGTCGTTGATGGCGCGTACTGTACCGGTGCGGTTGTCCAGCGAGTCGCTGCGCAGCGTCAGTCGATCCTTGCCGGACAGGCTGCCATTCCGGTTATCGAGGCTGCCAGTCTGCAGGTCGACCGCGCCTTTGGCGCTGAGGTCACCGTTCTGGTTATCGAACAGGCTCGCAATGCGGGCGGTCAAGCCGCCATCGCTGACAAGGCTGCCGTTATGGCTGTTGTCCAGGCTGGCGGCAGTGATGCTCACACGCTGTCCGGAACCCAACACTCCATTCTGGTTATTCAGGGCGCCGATCAAGCCGATATTCAGTGCAACGTCACCGGTCACCTGACCATCGCTGTTATCCAGCGAGGAGGCATTCACCGTGGTGTTACCGGCGCTGGAAAGCTCGCCATTGTGGTTGTTCAAGTGCCCGACATTGGCCGTCAAGTCACTGCTGCTGGTGATCACCCCCAGGGTATTGAACACCTCATCGGCCGTAACCTTCAGCGCACTCACGCTCAGCACACGCCCGTTGTTCTGATTGTCCAGAGTCTGGGCATTGAGGGTGGTGGTTTGTCCACTGAGCGTGCCGCCCTGGTTGGTCAGGGTCTGCGTTGCGTTAACAACCAGGTCACGACTGGCGATGATGTTCTTGCCAGTGTTGTTGACGCGCTGTGCACTGATGCTGACATCGCCCGTGGTGTTACGGGTGTTATCGGCATTGACCCCGCTTTCGATGATGCCGTTGTTGGTCAACTGGCCGCCGCTGGTGAGCGTGATGCGGTCCTTGGCGACAAGGTTGTTCTGACTGGTCAGGTCGCCTTGGGTTTTCACGTCCAGGGTGGTGCCGGCGTAGACCGGCCCCTTGGCTTGCAGGTTGTCGGCCTTGATGTTGATCGCGCCGGCCGCCGCCGTATCAACCAAGGTAAGGTCGCCGCTGGCATCCAATTGCATATCGCCGCTGCTGGCGACCATCTTGCTGTCAAGTTTTACCCCGACACCGGCTTCGCTGCTGACCAGCTTGATCGCCCCGGCATACATGCCGCCCAGGGCCGAGGAGTCGATGGCCAGCTGCGGCTTGGTCGCCGGATCGGCGGCGCGGGCAGTCGCCTTGAGGGTCTTGGCGTCGACGTCATTGGCACCGGCAATGATCGTCAGGTTCTTGGCCTGGATCTCAGCGTTGATCTTGGCCGAGCGGGTGATAATTTCGAACTGGTCGACGTTACTGGCATTCAGGCCGGCGCCGTCAATGGCAACGCTGCCCTGGTCGACTTGGTAGCGAGTGATTTGGCCGTTTTCGATGACGGCCTTGCCGGTGGTCAGCGTGGCCTGTGGGGTGTTAATGAAGCCACAGCCGTTGCAGGTGACACCGTACGGGTTGGCTACGATCACGTGGGCCGATTGCCCCGCCACTTCGGTGTAACCGCGCAACTGGCTGGGGCTGCCGCCGTTGACCTCGTTGAGGATCACGCTGGCAGCCGTACCATTGAGGTTCTGGTTACCGAGGATGATCCCGCCCAACTGGGTCGACTGGGTCCGACCGGTCGCGTTGTTGAGGATCACGCCCTGCGAACCAACGTTGTAATCACTGAACTGGTTATGCGACAGCCCACTGCCATTCGGTGCTGCAATGTTGACGATAGGCACACCGTTGCCCGCCTGGCCGAGCGTCGTCCCCGGCGCGCTGACCACAATCCCGTCCGCCTGGGCCAGCAACGGTTGCCAGAACATCGCGTTGGCCAACACTAACGCCAAGCCACGCTTGGGCAATCCCAGGAAGTTGGAACGACTTTTCAGGGCCGCAGAAGGTTGGCGCGCGAGGAAAGCGAACTGGCGAACGTCCATGTGTTTTCTCGATGCCCGAGGGGCGGTAAAAATTTAAAGGAAGAAATCCAGGCGGAAATAGATCGGCGCTTCACGTTCAGTGATCGGCCCCGGGCGTTCCAAAGAGTGTGCAAAGGTCACCGTGGCCGCGACGTTCTGGCCGCGCGCGAACAGGTCCACGGAGTTGCTGGTCATGCGCCCGTGCTGTTCGGCGTTGTAGCGGTCGCGGCTGATCACGCCTTGGTCGTAGCCGAGGCTGGTGCCGTATTCGCTGAAGACTGGCTGCATCCAGGCCCAGGTCACCGGACGGCTCCAGCGCAGGTCATTGCGCCAATAGCCGCCGCTGTCGCCGCTCAGACTCTGGTCCTTGTAGCCGCGTATCGACGACTGACCGCCCAGGCTCATGCGTTGGGGGCTGAACAGCACGTCTTCGCTGCGTTGGCCGGTCATCAGGCTGCTGAAGCTGAACGACTCGCCCCACAACTTGAACGGGTACAGGTAGCTCAGGGTCGCGGTGTATTTGCGGTAGCGCGCATCGGCCTGGCCAGGGCGTGGGTTGTGATTGGCCTGGGCGTCGAACGCGCCTATGCCGTCCTGCATGCCCAGGTCGATGTTGAGGAACGAGCCGCCAATACGCCGGCCATGGTTGATGCCGAATTGGGCTTCGCTGAGGCGGTTGCTGCTCAGGGCGAGTTTGCTGTCTTCGATGAAGTTGTTGGTGCGCAGGTAGGCCACGCCGGTGCTGAGGGAGGTTTTGCTCAGGGCGTCGCGGTGGATGACCCGCTCCAGGCGCAGTTGGTGGTTTTGGCTGTCGCCCGATTGCTTGAAGTTAAAGCCGCTGGCCTGGGCCAGTGAGCGGTAGTCGCTCTCGCTGTAGGTGTAATTGAGGTTCCACCAGCCGAACGGCAGGTTGTAATTGAGCATCGAGTTGCGCGAGGTTTTCTGGTGGTCGCTGATCGCATCGTGGCCACCTCGTAGCGACAATTGGTCCGCCAGGCCCAGCGGGTTGTCCCAATCCAGGCTGGCGCCCCACTGCTGTTCGCCCGTGCTGCGCTGGCCGCCGTTGTGACGGGAAAGGCCGACGCGCCAGGGTTTTTGCGGGGTGTTCTTGACCAGCACTTCGCTGCCGCCGACTGCTTTGCCCGGTGCCAATTCCATCTGGGCCTGGTTGGAGGGCAAGCGGTTCAGTTGGTCGACCATCTGCTCGATTTCGCGCAGGTTGAGCAGGTCGCCTGGTTTACCTGGAAAGCTCATGGCCAATTGACGGTCAGTGATGCCGCTGCCCTCGGCGCCCTTCATGCCCTCCAGTCGGCCCTCCACCACCTGCACCTTGAGGTTGCCGCTGCCGAGGTTTTGTTGCGGCAGGTAGGCGCGACTGGTGACCAGGCCCTTGGCCAGGTAGTGGTCGGTGATGACCTTGAGCAAATCATTGAGCTGCGGCACGCCAAGACATTGGCCGATGTAGGGCTTGATTAGGCTGGCGCGCTCGCCTTCGGACAGCGCGTCGGCGCCGCTGAGTTCGATGGTGTTGATGGCGAAACAGCGAGTGTCGGCGGGCGCTGTCGGCTTGGCTGGGGCAGCGGCTTTGCCGGGCAGGTCCTTGAGCTCTTCGAGGCGGCGCTGTTGCTCTTCGAGCAGGCGATCCTGGCGGTCACGGATCAGGTCGGTAACGCCTGGCGTGTCCTGCGGGGTTGCACCTTGGGCCGTCCCGGCTAAGCCCAGGCATAAAAAAATAGACAGCAGCGTGAGCCTGGTCCGACGTACCGAACGCCACATTTTTAGATCCCTCTAGATAGCCTTGTGCCACTATTTGGCGGCGATCTTATGGTGGCGATTTGATGGCGTCAATTAAATGTATGAATTTGTTTCAGCGCCGAAATCCGGATATTTGACAATAAGAAATTTAGTCTTTTTGCATCAGTCACTTACCCGATAAAACGACTCAACTCCCGTCTGCGTTGAGCGCAAAGCCATTTAGGGTACACAAGCCACGGTAGAAGCGAATGCCAGATTAAACGCCCCCCCCCTCTTCCCCAATGACCTTGCCTGGACCGGCAGAACTGCGGCACTCTTCCCGCTCTTAGCCACTTAAATGCCACTACCCAGGGAATGCTAATGCCAGGAATCAAGGATGTTGCCGTCGAGTTTGCCGCCTTTGTAGATAGCCTTAGTGCCGAGCGGGCGGAGCTCATCGACTCCATCGCCGCACTGAACAATGGCTTCGAAGGTTGGTTGAAACTGGAGTTCTACTTCTGGCTCATCAAGAACCGGAAATTGCGCGCCGCAATCGACGATAAACCCGATGACCGCGACGTGGGCATGGAATACAAAGTCGCGCTCGATCAGCGCCATGCCGCCATGGACCGGAAAACCAAACAGTGTGATTTGTGGGTGCGAAACCACGACGAAAACGGCTTCCACTTTATAGAACTCAAGGCGCCGTTCTTCAACAGCAACCACGGCAAGATGATACGTAGCGCGGCGGATGACCTGTGGTACATGTCGCGCCTCACAGGCGCCTACGAGCAAGTGGTGACCGGCAGCACCATCGCCGTAGGCATCGGTTTTACCGCTGAGCGATGGGCCGAGAAGGTAGAGTCTGTGCGGGCTTATTCTGAGAAAACGTCGAAGCCCGTTTCTGTCACGCTCGGCAGCCTGGGCAAGCACGAGACCGCCCACTGGGCAGCGCTGACCGTCGAGTACTGACGTTCTCCTTGGGCACCCACTCAATTCTCAATGATATAAATGGGGTTGGTTTGACTGTGATGCACCTGCAACGGTGCCAAACACAGGGTATTGCGCCCCATGCCCTTGGCTTCATAAAGAGCTGCATCCGCACGGGCAAGCAGGCTGGCCGTGGTGTCACCTTCAGTTGGCACCACGCAGCAAACCCCGATACTGATGCGCAATGAGATGCTTGCCTCACCAAACCGAGCCGGTGACTCAGCAACCGAAGCGCGCAACGCGTCCAGAACCGCCACAGCATCTTCGGGGCTGGTGCCGGGAAGCAAGACCAGAAATTCCTCACCCCCATAACGGCCGATACTGTCGGACTCACGAATTCGCTGGGTGAGATGGTTGACGCAATGGCAAATCACCTCATCACCCGCCAGGTGTCCATGCACATCATTGATCTGTTTGAAATGGTCGATGTCGACCATCGCCACCGCCAGGTAGGAAACGTCTCGACGCGCGCGCTCCAGCTCTTTGGAATACTGTTCGAGCACGGCTCTACGATTGAGAATACCGGTCAGCACGTCGCGTAACGCCAGGCGCTGGAGTAACGACTCACTGCGCTCTTTGGCGAGTAGCACAAGCCCGAGGGAAATCATCATCGCGGTGAACGTGCCGATACTGACCGAGATAGTCTGCTTAAGGTTACTGACGTCATAGCGCATTTCGGCAGCCCCTCCGCCGATGATGGCGACCACCCGCATACCCAGACCGATCAGGCTGATACTCGACCCAATGATCAACAGCATGCGCGCACGTCCCTGAGCAGGGATGTAGCGGCGCGTCCAATAGATGATCAACGCGCACTGCACCATCAAAACAAGCGTGGCAGCGAGCATTCGCGGCTCCAGCGTGTCGATCAGGCTTGCCATTAATGCGAGCATCAATGCAGCCGGCGCAAAGATCCGCCACCAAGAGACGGGCAACTCAACGATCCGAAATACGCTGGCCCCGTAGAAGGCCAACGCTACCGCCAACAGTGTGTTCGCAGCCCCGTAGGTCAACCACAACGGGGCGTAGCCGTACAGGGTATATCCAACGTAAGCCAGGGCATGTGCTAACAAACCAAAGCCAATGGTAAGCAAGCCGTCACGCTGGTTGAACTGGCCGACCAATATCAGACAAAACGCCATGATCGTCGCCACTAAGGCGACGCAGGCAAAAAGCGTGGGGGTATGGGCAATCATAAAGTCTCACCAGGCGCTGTCAGGGGCTGCTCTCGTGGAGTCTAGTTGAGTAGGCCGTCAGTTTGTCGGCCACACGCGGATGCGCTCGTCACCCCGTTCGAATGACGAAGTCGGGGCACCAGGGGGGCCATAAAGACAAATCATACCGCTGCACGACGGTGGATTTTCTAGCGATAGCCTCGTGCCTGCACGTCAAACAGGTCGGCATAACGTCCACTGGCAGCCATCAGTTGGCTATGACTGCCCTCCTCCAGAATCTGCCCGCGTTCCAACACGATAATGTGATCCGCACTGCGCACACTGGAAAAGCGGTGGGAAATCAACAAGGTCATGCGGCCCTTGGCATGCTCACGGAAGTGCTCGAACACTGCCGCTTCAGCCCCGGCATCCAGCGCGGAGGTCGGCTCATCGAGGATCAGCAAGTCGGCGTCGTGACGCATGTAGGCCCGCGACAAGGCAACTTTCTGCCACTGCCCACCGGACAGTTCCTGGCCGCCGAACCAGCGTCCCAGCTGGGTTGAATAGGTTTGGCTCAAGCGCTCGATAAATTCGGCCGCGACCCCTTGAGTGGCCGCACTGCGCCAGCGTGCCTGGTCGTGCAGCGCATCGACATCGCCGACGCCGAGGTTTTCACCCACGGTCATCTGATAGCGGATGTAGTCCTGGAAAATCACCCCGATGCGCTGGCGCAGGGTGTGTTCATCCCACTCCTGCAGGTCGCTGCCATCCAGCAGGATGCGGCCTTCATCCGGGGTATACAGACGGGTCAGCAGTTTGATCAAGCTGGTCTTGCCGGAGCCGTTTTCACCCACCAGCGCCAGGCTTTTGCCGGGTGCCAAGTGCAGGTTGATATTGCGCAGCGCTGCAGAGGCGGCGCCTGGGTAGGTAAACCCCACGTGCTCGCAGCGCAGGCCATCGCCAGGGCGCACGCCCTGGGTGAGCCGGCCGCGCGGGGTGATCACGGGGGTTTCAAGGTATTCATACAGGTCCGAGAGGAACAAGCTGTCATCGTACAGCCCGGCAATAGCGCTGAGGCTGGCAGTGATTGCGCTTTGCCCCTGCTTGAAGAGCACGATGTACATGGTCATCTGGCCCAGGCTCGTCTGGCCACGCACGGTGTCGAGCACCACCCAAGCGTAAGCCAGGTAAAACGCTGCGGTGCCCAGCAGGCCCAATGCAAAACCCCACGCGTCACGGCGCACCGTTAATTGCCGGTCTTCCGTATACAAACGCTGGGCGTTGTCGCGATAGCGCTGCAGGAACAGCGGTGCCAGGCCGAACAGCTTGACCTCCTTGGCATGGGCCTCGTGGGAGAGCAAGGACTCAAGGTAGTTCTGCTGACGCGTCTCCGGCGCCCGTCGGTGAAACAGGCGGAACGCATTGCCCGAAAAATGCGTCTCGGCGAAGAACACGGGTAATGCGCCGACCACCAGGATCAACAAGGCCCAGGGAGAGAAATGCACCAGCAGCACGGCAAAGCTGACCAGCGAGATGAGGTTCTGCACCAACCCCAGTCCTTTAGTCACCAGGCTCAGCGGCCGCGTCGAAGCCCCCTGGCGCACACGCACCAGTTTGTCGTAGAACTCGGCGTCTTCAAATTGCAGCAGCGAAAGGGTCTGGGCTTTCTCCAGGACCATCAGGTTGACCTTGACGCCTAACCTCACCCGCAACAGCGACTGCTGCATCGACAACGCCCGTTGCGCGGCCGCCAACAACGCCAGCACGCCGGCCTCAGCCAACACGTAGCGCATCACTGGCCACACCGGTGCCTGGCTGCCGGCCGCGTGAACCTGCATGGCGTCGACCACGCCGTCAACAATGCGCTGTCCTATCCAGGCGGCCAATGCGGGCAGCAGCCCGGCGACGATCGTCGCCAGCAACAGCCCCAAGAACAGTGGCCGTGAGGTTTCCCACACCAGTCCCAGTGCCCTGCGCGCCTGGATAGAAAACGCGCCCAATCGATTGAACAGCACCATGAATGGCATGGACTCCTTGAGGGGGTGAAATCAGGCCGGATGGCCGAGTGTGACAGGCGCCTGCGGATCACTGCTGCATTCGCTGCAAGGTCCAGGGTACAGGCGCGCCTGCATTACGCGCAGATTATGACAGGCCGCGACACCAGAACGACGAGCATTCATGCTCGACGTCGATGTTTTGGTTACCGAACAGATCACTCCTGAGGCGACTCATAGGACCGGGTTCTGTGCGCTGTCTGAAAGCGTCGTCAAAACCTGATCGAGGGATTTGGGCGCCCGACCGGACAATTGCTCCACGTGACCGGTCACGACGTCGAATACGCCTTGCGCAAAGTCTTCCTGGATACTGATCACCACGTTGACGACGTCCTCCGGCAGACTGGCCTGGTTCAGACCGGCCCGTAATTGCTCCTGACTGAGGACGACGAACGCGAACGGCTTTCCCGTCAACGCAGTCGCCGCCTCAGCCCGCTCCGCGCCAGTGACGGTTCTCGGGCCCGTCGCTGAGTAAATGGCGCCGACATGACCCTCCTGGGCCAATACGCCCGCCGCCGTTGCGGCAACATCGTCTCGCGAGACATAGGACAAACGACTTTCACCCAGGCCGGTGAGCATTCCGGTACCGGCCAGCATCCGGGCTTCCTGAGCGAACGCTTCTGGTAGCCTTCGCGACCGTCCCACCCCAGGTTGATTACGAGCTGACTGCCCTTGGCCACTCGCTCAAACCTCAGCTGGAGCTGCTTGCCGAGTGGGCGCGGGTCAATCAGGCGACTATCGAACAAGCACGCATCACCTTCGACCAGCGGAGCTGACTGGCCTCTCGATGACGACCGCTGTCCTCAACCGGCAAGACGCGTGGAGAGAAAGTCCAGCAACGTCTTGAGGGCGTTCGGCATACGCTGGCGTGACAGGTAAACGGCATGGATGCCGATGGGTTTGATGCGATATTCAGGAAACAGTCGAATCAGGCGCCCCTCCTTGATGGCCTGCTCGGAAGCGAAATGCGGGAGCATCGACACACCTGTTCCGCTCAGCGCAGCACGCACGATGATCGACGCCTCGTTAGTGCTGAAGCTGCCAGTGACCGGCACCGAGACGTTCTCACCGTCAACGATGAAATGCCAAAGGCTACGTCCGTAATACGCGTAGGTCAGGCAGTTGTGGACGGCCAGGTCTCTCACGTCGCCCGGTACGCCATGGCGCTGGAGATAGGCCGGGCTGGCACAGATGAACGAATCCACCTCGCCGAGCTTCTTCGCGATCACCCCCGGATCAAGGTTGTCAGTCACCCTGATCGCCAGGTCAATGCCCTCTTGCGCAAGATTGGTCATGCCATCGGCAATCTGCAAGTCGATGGCGACAGCCGGGTACAGCTGGAGAAACTCCATCAGCAGATCCGTCAGGCAATACTCGGCAAAAATCGACGGTGCAGTGACCCTGAGCAGTCCCTTGGGCGCACTCTCGGCTTGCGACCCCAGCACCTTGACGTCGGTCGATAGCGCCACCAGTTCCTTGCAAAGGGGCAGCAGTTGTTCGCCCGCGGCGGTCAGGCTGAGTTTGCGTGTGGTCCTGTGCAGCAGCCGTATCTCGGCCCATTCCTCCATCAACCCGATGTAACGCGTGGCCATCGCCCTGGACATCCCCAGGTGCGTGGCGGCCGCCGAAATGCTTCCCCTGGCGACGGTCTCAAGAAAGACTTTTGCCGCAGTCAACCGGTCCATATGCGCGCTCTGTGCAACAAAGCGTCAACTATAGCCCTGCATATCTTCATCCGCTAAGCGAATACGGTAGCAACCAACTGATTCCGTCTATTCCTGAACCGGAGAATTTTGCATGTCCGACGCCAACGGCAAGACCCTGCGTTTGCTGTTTCCACAATGGCAAGGTGGCAACAACCCGCCCTATCACTTCGGCGCCCAGCTTCTGTCCTGGCTGGCGCCTGAACACCTCGGCCCGGTCGAAGAGGTTCCTGTGAATCTCCCTGACGGCTCAACACTTGCGCCGGAAGGCGGGATCATCGGCCGAAGCGCGTTGCTGCGCCAGTTGTACGCTGCGCGTGCGCTGATCGACAAGCATCAACCGGATCGCCTTGTTGTTCTGGGCGGCGACTGCCTGGTGGACCTGGCGCCGTTTGCCTACCTGAACGAGCGTTATGACGCAGACCTGGCCATTCTCTGGGTGGATGCTCACCCGGACATTCTGACGCCCAACGACTTTCAGCACGCCCACGCGATGGTGCTAGGCAACCTATTGGGCGAAGGAGACCCTGATTTCCTGAAAGCCGTGAAGCGTCCAATCAAACCCGCCAATGTGATGTACGCAGGCCTGCAAGCAACGATGGACGTTGAAACCGCAATGATCGCCAGGCTGGGCCTGTCGAGTGCAAGTCCTGGCGAACTGGCGTGTTCCAGCGAGCCCGTCTTGCAATGGCTTAAATCGACAGGAGCGAAGCATCTGGCGATCCACTTCGACCTGGACGTGCTGGACCCGACGCTGTTTCGTTCATTACTGTTCGCCAACCCTGACGTTCCTGCCAGCACATGGGACGGCATCGCTCAGGGAAAAATGACCACGGCGCAGGTTGTTCGCCTCCTCGGGGATGTGGCAAACGTCATCGATGTGGTCGGAATCGGTATTGCCGAACACCTGCCGTGGGACGCGTTGGCACTAAAAAACATGCTGACCAAACTGCCGCTGATTGGCCAGCCAGAAACGCAACTTAGCGTTTCACCGGCGCATCGAAGCTGACCGCTGACAGGCATTGACCGGTGGTATCCGTCCGCGCCAGGGCTGGGCGCGCTCCAGCTGCGCGGCGAGTGCAAACAAGGTGCTTTCCTCACCAAAACGACCGGCAAAATGCGCCCCCATCGGCAGGCCTGCCGCGCTCCAGTAAAGCGGCACCGACATTGCCGGTTGCCCACTGGCGTTGAACAGTGCGGTGAATGGCGAATAGCTGTGAAACCGCTCAATCAGCTCATCGAGGCTCAAGCGATCGTCTTGCAGGTCCAGCTCACCGATCGGTGCCGGCTCACGCGCCAGGGTCGGCGTGAGGATCAGGTCGTAATCCTGCATGAACACCGCCAATTGCCGACCCAAGGCATGAATCCCCTCCACCGCCCCGGCGTACTGCGCACCGCTGACATCGCCTTTGCTGCGCAAAATGATGCGGGTACGGGCTTCAAGCTCCTCAGGCTGTACCGCGAAACCGCGCATCTGTCCCAGGACGTCGAGATAGTGGCGAGTACTTGCACCGATGATGGTGAAGACCTGGTCGAGAAACGCCGGCATCGCGACGGGCAAGCTGACCGGTTCAACGGGGTGCCCCAAGGATTGGCACAAGCGGGCGGCCTGGCGCACCGCTTCCAGACTTTCGCGGGAGGTCGGCCAAGGCTCGAGTTGCTCAACCAGCGCGATACGCAGAGGCCGGGGGTCACGCTGCAGTGCCGTGACATAAGGCTGCACCTGCTGCGGCGCGGCGTACGGCGCACCCAGGTCGATCCCGGCGGTGGCATCCAATAGCGCGGCGCTGTCGCGTACCGACAGGGTAATGGCATGGGGGGTGCCCATCCCGGCCCAGCCTTCGCCGACCATCGGCCCGGATGGCAACAGCCCACGGCTGGGCTTGAGACCAAACACGCCACAGCAGGAGGCTGGCACACGCAAGGAGCCGCCGCCATCGTTGCCATGGGCAAACGGCACCACGCGTGCCGCCACCAAGGCTGCCGCGCCGCCGCTGGACCCACCGGCACTGTGGTCGACATTCCAGGGGTTGCGGGTGGCGCCAAAGCGGTTGGACTCGGTGGAGTACGACGTACCGAACTCGGGTGACGTACTGGTGCCGAGAATCACGCAACCGGCCCGGCGGATACGGTTCACGTGTTCGGCGTCAAAGTCTGCGCGAAAGCCTCCCAGCGCGTGCGAGCCATTGGTCATCGCCGCGCCGTTGACCGGTGAAAACAGGTCCTTGATCAAGGTCGGCACCCCGGCAAACACCCCGCGACCGGGGCGCGATGCGAGGGCGGCCTCGCGGGCGGATTCGTACAGCCGCTCGGCGACCGCGTTGAGATGCGGTTCGACCAGTTCAATGCGATCAATCACCGCCTCCAACAGCTCGCCCGGTTGCACCTCACCGCGCCTGATCCACTCGGCCAGGCCGGTGGCGTCTTCACTGTCCAGCAGGTTCTGGATGTCCATCTTCATTTCCTCTCTTACGAATGACTTGAGCCGAGTGTCTGGGTCAGTGCTTTGCGCCGTGCCTGCAGGCCTGCCAGCGCCCATGCCAGGGCCGAGGCAAAACTGGCGAATGCCAGCCATTGGATGGCGTGACGCAGATCACCCGAGTAAACGCTGAGCACGGCCACCACCAGCGGGCTGACAAATTGGCCGAAGTACAAAAACGCGGTGAACCCGCCGAGGCCGCGCCCTCGGTTTTTGGCGTTAAGGGCATTCATCACCGGCGCCATCGCATTGGGCACCAGCAGTCCCGCGCCCACGCCGTGAATCAGCACCGCTACCAGCACCGCGTTGTAGCTTTGCCCTCGCATCAGCAGCCATAACCCCAGGCCCAGCAGGCTCAGCAACAGCGCATTGCACCCAGCGATGCCGACACGGCGGCGCAGCAGCGGCCAGGCCAACGAACCGACCAAGGTCGCCAGCAGCGCCAGGCCCGCCGACAGCCCGATCATCGTGCTCGACGTCACCCCAAGGCTCACCAGCAGAATCGGCGCCTGGATCGGCACGACAAAACTCAGGACCATGCCGCTGAGGATCAGCAGGTAACCGACCACCAAGGGCAGCATCGCCACCCTGCCCTGCTCAGGCGTCTCGACCAACCGCCGGGTGGCCGCAGGCTCCCACAGCACCTTGATCATCACCGGTACCAACAGCAGCGGCAGCAGGTACAACAGGAAGGGCAGGCGCCAGGAGTGCTCGCCCAACGCCCCGCCCACCACGAAGAACAACGAGCCCACCAGGCCGATAGTCACCACCTGCCGATTGATGTACCGCAGCCGCTCTTCGCCGTGCCAATAGTCGGCAATCAGCGTGGCGCAGCAGGTCATCACCGCCGCCTCCGCCGCGCCGAACAACAGGCGTACGCCGACGATGGCCGGCAAGTTATCCAGCAGTGCCGGGATGGCCCCGAGCACGGCATACAACAGCGTGGCGATCACCAGCAAGGCCTTGCGCCCGACCCGGTCGGCCAACCAGCCGGCCAGGGGCGCGCACAGTGCAATCGCCAGGGCCGGCCCGGTGACCGCCAAGGGCACCAGGAGGTCGGCGCGGGGCTCCAGCGGGCCGAACTCGGCCCCCAGCTTGGGCAGGATCGGCGCCACCATGACGGAGCCCATGATGGTCAGGCTGCTGCCCAGCATCAGCACCAGCCCTTCACGTCGCCCGGTGGCTTGCCGTGGAGATAAGGAATCGGAATGTGACGAGTTCATGCGCAGCCCCCTAGAAACTTTGCGAAATACGCAGCGCCACGGTGTAACCCTCGGCACGGTTGCGGGCATCGGTTTCCTTGTAGGCATGCAGCCACACGGGAGGCAGACCGGGCTTGAAGTAACTCACTGCCGGCCCGATGGCCAGCACCCGCGCACGGTTGCCCGATTGCAGCCCGGGCGCATCGTCATCGGTGAACTGGCGGTAGTAGTAACCCCCCAGGCCCAAGGTCCACGGCCCCACGTGCTGACCCACGGCAAACTCGTGCCGGTACTCGACACCGTTCTTGTAGTCGGTCGCGGGGTTGCGGGTATTGACGTCGACCTCAACGCTTGAGGAAACCTCAAAGCCGCCGTCGGTGATGTAGGTCGCGTTGACGATTGGCGAAAACGTCCAATGGTTGAGCCCCGGCGAAATCAACCGATTCTTGTCGTAGTCACCGGTGGGCGCCTGGATCTGCAACTGCGTGTTGATGAACAGATTCGGCGACAGGTTCCACTGCAGGATCACCGGCAGCAATTGCACGTCCGCCATGCGAAACGGATCAGCCTCCAGATTCAGCGGCCCGACCGGCGTCGGCACCTTGACGGAGGCGTCCATCTTGAAAAACGGTACCACCGTGCCGAACCCGTATTGGGCGCCCAGCACGGTGTAATCCGTCATGCGCATGTAGGCGACGCCAATGGACAACACATCCAGTGAGAAGTGGTTGTCAACTGAGCGGCCGTGACGGTCCTTCTGCACGTTGGCGGAGTAAAACGCCGTTCGCAGCCCCAGCGTCCCGAACGGTGTGGCTGGCGGCATCATGCCCGCGCCAAAATCGTACACACCAACAGCGGTCGTCGGCGCACCGTTCTCGGTGCCGTGCACGCTGGCGCAGCAACCCAGCAGCCCCAGGGTAAACAGCGTCGTCCGTGCGACGCGTGCATTATTGTTATCAATCATCGAATGCCCCTCCCATCAAGTGGTGTGGGCCATCCTAGTAAGCGCCAGCGTATGCCGGTTATCCGTTTTCAGCAGAGTTGAGTGCGACGCAGGGTCTGTGATGGGCTTTCGCCAAACATGGTGCGGTAATCGCTCGAGAACCGACTCAAATGCCAGAACCCCCAACGCGCCGCCACTTCTTGTACGCCATGGGATTGGGTGCGGGTTCGCAGTTCGCGGCGCACCGCATTGAGGCGCAGCGCACGCAGATAGGCCACCGGGTTGATGCCCAGGGTTTCCTGGAAACAGTATTGAAGTTTGCGCCGGCTGGCGCCGATGTGGTTGCACAGGTCGAGGATCGACAGCGGTTCGTCGAGGTGGCTCAACGCATATTCGCGCGCCCGGTCGACCATCCTTTTGCGCGCCGTCGGGTTAAGGGGCGGCGCCTGGTCCGGCGCGATCAACTCCAGCACGTGCAGCATCACCGCATCCCGTATGCCGCGCCGGATCGAGTCATGCCCCAGCACGGCATCACGGCCCTGGTCGCAACCCGCCAGCGCATCGAACAACCCTGCGAGTTCACGTTGCACAGATGAATCGCCCAAGCGGTAACACTTGGGAAGATCGGTAATTCGAAACTCACTGCCCTGACGCTCCAGGACGTGTGCCAGTGCGTGTTCTTCAATGGCCACACTGAGCAAATCCAAGTGCTGTGGCGTGTGCAGCTCGGGAAGGTTTTCACCGTGGGCCACCAACAGGCTGGGCGCATGGATCGGGTGACCCGAGCAATACACCGGGCCGTCGGCACTCAAGGGAAGGCTGAAGGTGATTGCGCCTTTCCAGGCTGCACCACTCTTGATCATGGCCTGATTAGAGCGGTCGCGCACCAGTTGCATCCAGCCCGAACGGAACTCCACCAGCTCACCTTCAAAGGCGCCCGGCGATAACTGATCGTAGCGAACCTGCCAGCCACCCATATTGCGCGCGTGTTCATCGATGTCGCTGGTCAGAAAACGCTGGAGGGGTAACGCCGGTGGAAGCACCACCGAGGCCGCAGGCATCCGCACATTATTATTGTTCATCGACCCAACCTTTTTCAGTTCCAAGGCTTACAGGTCAGATCGCACGCAAGTTCCATTCCGGACCTGGGGCGGGTCGTGTATTTGTGCCGAAATTGGATAGTGAAGATTGGCCAGCGCAATGCCCTCGCCGGGCAAACACGTTCACCTATTAACTAAAAGATCGTGCATTCAAGGCTTGATATTTTTCAGCTCGTTCAGCAATCCCAGAAGTTGCTCCATTTTCTCGGCGCCAAACTGTTCTTCGATTTTCTGGTAGTTGCTTTCCATGCCTGCGCTCATGGAGACGAAGCATTGCTGGCCGCGCTCGGTGAGGCCCACGAACACCCGGCGCTGATCCTGGCTGGACTTCTGCCGCCGCACCAGGCCGTCACGCTCCAGGCGCGTCAACACACCGGTCATGCTCGGCTTAAGGATGCAGGCCTGCAAAGCCAGTTGATGGCTTTCGAGTTCACCCAGCTCGCGCAGGATCCGAATGACCCGCCACTGCTGTTCAGTCAGTTCATGCTTGTTCAGGGCCGGGCGGAAGAAGGCCATTGCGGCCTCACGGGCTTGCAGCAGGGTCAGGGTCAGCGAAGGTCTTGGGTTGGCCATAAACGGCACCACTTGAATGGGCGAGTCGGCAGCTTAGTGTCGCCGGCCAGCGGCTGCAAGCGGCGTGGGCGCGGTGAAAAGTACAAGCGGTTCTGTGTAAAAGCCATTCTGTCGCGCCACTGCGATGCGCATGATGATCCGCACACGATCAACAAGACCAAGGTGCGAAGCCGCCATGCCTGGCTCAACGCAACCCCGATTGGCGCTGGCGGTACTCCCCCGGCGTGAGCTGCGCGTAACGCTGGAAAAACCGGCTGAAATAGGCCGGGTCCTTGAACCCCAACTGGTAGCAGATTTCGTTGGCCGAGCTGCCCGTAAACAGCAGCAGGCGCTTGGCCTCTTGCATCAGGCGTTCGAGGATCAGGCGCTTGGACGGCAGGTCGGCGATGCGGCGGCACACGTCATTAAGCCGTGCCTCGGTCACCCCGATGCCTTGGGCGTAACGCGACAACGGCCAGTGCTGCTGGTAGTGCGCTTCGATCAGCTCATTGAAACGGTGGAAGATTTTCAAGTCCTCGTGGCGGGCAGGCGTGGCTTTCAGCGAATGGGAACACAGCCGCAACAGGCTGATCATGATCAACCGCGTCAGGCTGTCCAGGGCCGCACTGCGCCCCGACCGCTGGGCTTTCATCTCGTCGCTCAGCGACTCAAACAGAACGTCCAACCGGCGGATATCGCCTGCGTATTGCGGCCCCAACTGCGCCAGGGCCACACACGCGGCGGGCAATTGCGCCCCCGTCGGCGCCAGGCTGGCGTCGGCTTCGATCAGTTGCCACACCAATTGCTGACGCACCGTCAGCACGTGCCCGTCGCTGTCCGGCTCGGTCACGAAGGAATGCGCGACCGTGGGTGGCGTGAGGAAGAACATCGGTCCCGATTCGACGTACTGCTGGTCGTCCAGGTACACGCGCACGGTGCCGCTTTTCACGTAGTGAACCTGGAAAAACCGGTCGTGCCGATGCACCGGCATGTTACGGCCGAAAAAATCCGCCAGGTTGGCCAACTGGTCGTAATGCACTTCGGCATCGCTGTAGCGCTGGTCGTAGACCTGGCCAATGTTGATGTTCGGAATGGGTTGACGGTCGCTCATCGCACGCTACTCGTTTTTAGTGTGATTGCCGCCGTGCAGCGGCTCTCATCCTGCACCGATTCGGTCGGCACAACCACCGAAGAAACAGTCTGTCACGCTTGACGATAGTTAACATCTTAATTATAACGGTTAACACATTAACTAAATCCAGGGCCTCCATGGACCCTGCCAGGAGAATGCATGAGCCGCGCCTTGCATGACGTCGCGACGGGCACCCTTTTCGGTGTCGCGCTGAACTACCAGGGGTTGCTCAAGCAGCACCTCGCCGAATTCGAAGCGCCGCCGTATCAGAAGCCGCCGGTCAAACCGGTGCTGTTCATCAAGACGCCCAACACGCGTAACCAAAACGGTGGCGATGTCGTGCACCCTGGCCAGGGCGAACGCCTGCAGCCTGGGCCGGCATTGGCGGTGGTGATGCGCAAGGACGCCAGCCGCGTCAGAGCAGCCGACGCCCTCGACTACGTGGCCGGCTTTACCCTCGTCAACGAGTTCAGCCTGCCGGAAGACAGCTACTACCGCCCCGCCGTCAAAGCCAAATGCCGCGATGGTTTCTGCGCCATCGGGCCGGAGCTGGTGCCGACCGCACAGCTGGATGACCTGCACAGCCTGGCGATCACGCTGTACGTCAACGGCGAGATCCGCCAGCAAAACACCACGGCCAACTTCGTCCGCACCATTCCATTGCTGATCGCCGAGATCAGCGAGTTCATGACCCTGCATGCGGGCGACGTGCTGATCACCGGCACTCCCGAAGGCCGGGTGGATGTGCAGCCTGGCGATACCGTGGAGGTCGAGATCAGTGGCCTGGGCCGCCTGGTCAATCACATCAAGGCAGAGGAGCTCTCATGAAACACGCCCGTATTCGCTTTGAAGGTGAAGTCCATTCGGTACAGGTCGAAGCTGAAAACGCCGTACGCCTGGCTGACGGCCGCCTGCTGGCCGAAGACCAGGTGCAATGGTTGCCGCCGGCCACCGGCAACATGTTCGCCCTGGGCCTGAACTACGCCGACCACGCCGCCGAACTGGCCTTCACGCCGCCGACCGAACCACTGGCCTTCATCAAATCCGTGGGGACGTACACCGGCCACAACCAAGAGACCTGGCGCCCGGATAACGTCGCCTACATGCACTACGAGTGCGAGCTGGTGGCCGTCATCGGCAAGCCGGCGCGCAACGTCAAGCGCGAAGACGCGCTGGATTACTTGGCGGGTTACACCGTGTGCAACGACTACGCCATTCGCGACTACCTGGAAAATTACTACCGCCCCAACCTGCGCGTGAAAAACCGCGACGCCACCACACCTGTCGGCCCGTGGATCGTCGATGTAGCCGATGTACCGGACCCAGGCAACCTGACACTGCGCACCTGGATCAACGGTGAACTGCGCCAGGAAGGCAGCACCCAGGACATGATTTTCGACATTCCCTACCTGATCGAATACCTGTCCAGCTTCATGACCTTGCAGCCCGGCGACATGATCGCCACCGGCACGCCCGAAGGCCTGGCAGACGTGGTGCCCGGTGATGAAGTGATTGTGGAAGTCGAAGGCGTGGGCCGCCTGGTTAACCGAATTGTCAGCGAAACGGCGTTCTTCAACGCCCGTAAAGAGGCTTGAGCAGCATGATCAAACATTGGATCAACGGCCGTGAGGTCGACAGCAAAGACGTGTTCGTGAACTACAACCCGGCCACCGGTGAAGCCATCGGTGAAGTGGCCAGCGGCGGTGCCGAGGAAGTCGCGCAAGCCGTGGCGGCCGCCAAGGAAGCCTTCCCCAAGTGGGCAGGCACACCGGCCAAGGAACGTGCACGTTTGATGCGCAAGCTCGGTGAACTGATCGAACAGAACGTGCCGCACCTGGCCGAGCTGGAAACCCTCGACACCGGCCTGCCGATTCACCAGACCAAAAACGTGTTGATTCCACGGGCGTCGCACAACTTCGATTTTTTCGCTGAAGTCTGCACGCGCATGGACGGTCACAGCTACCCGGTCGATGACCAGATGCTCAACTACACGCTCTACCAACCGGTGGGTGTCTGCGCGCTGGTGTCGCCCTGGAACGTGCCGTTCATGACCGCCACCTGGAAGACTGCACCGTGCCTGGCGCTGGGCAATACCGCCGTGCTGAAGATGTCCGAGCTGTCACCGCTGACCGCCAACGAGCTGGGCCGGCTGGCCGTCGAAGCCGGCATTCCCAACGGCGTGTTGAACGTGATCCAGGGCTACGGCGCGACCGCCGGTGACGCCTTGGTGCGTCACCCCGATGTGCGCGCGATTTCCTTTACCGGCGGCACCGCCACCGGCAAGAAAATCATGCAGACCGCCGGCCTGAAAAAATACTCCATGGAACTGGGCGGCAAGTCGCCAGTGCTGATCTTCGAGGACGCCGACCTGGAACGCGCCCTCGACGCTGCGCTGTTCACCATCTTCTCGCTCAACGGCGAACGCTGCACCGCCGGGAGCCGGATCTTCATCCAAGAAAGCGTGTACCCACAGTTCGTCGCCGAGTTTGCCGCTCGCGCCAAACGCCTGATCGTCGGCGACCCGCAAGACCCGAAAACTCAGGTCGGCTCGATGATTACCCAGGCCCATTACGACAAGGTCACAGGTTACATCAAGATTGGTCTCGAAGAAGGCGCTACCCTGCTCGCCGGTGGCTTGGAGCGCCCGGCCAATCTGGCGGCGCACTTGAGCAAAGGCCAGTTTATCCAGCCAACGGTGTTTGCTGACGTGAACAACACCATGCGTATTGCCCAGGAAGAAATCTTCGGCCCGGTGGTGTGCCTGATTCCGTTCAAGGATGAAGCCGAAGCCCTGCAACTGGCCAACGCCACCGAGTATGGCCTTGCGTCCTATATCTGGACCCAGGACATCGGCAAGGCACATCGTCTGGCCTATGGCATCGAGGCGGGCATGGTGTTTATCAACAGCCAGAACGTGCGCGATCTGCGCCAGCCGTTCGGCGGTGTGAAAGGCTCAGGCACGGGTCGTGAAGGTGGCCAGTACAGTTTCGAAGTGTTCGCCGAAATCAAAAACGTGTGCATCTCGATGGGCAGCCATCACATTCCACGCTGGGGCGTCTGAGCGACACCAGAAGCCCCTAAGACAACAACAATAATTTCAGGAGAATCATCATGGGCGAAGTCGTCCTGGCGGCGAAAATCTGCCACGTACCCTCGATGTATTTGTCGGAGCTTCCCGGTAAACACCATGGTTGCCGTGAAGCGGCGATTGCCGGTCACAAAGAGATCGGCCGTCGCGCCCGCGAGCTGGGGGCCGATACCGCCGTGGTGTTCGACGTGCACTGGCTGGTCAACAGCGCCTACCACGTCAACAGCGGCGAGCACTTCAAAGGCATCTACACCAGCAATGAACTGCCGCACTTCATCAAGAACATGGAATACGAGTACCCAGGTTGCCCCGAACTGGGTGAGCTGATCGCGGCCGAAGCCAACGCCGCCGACGTACGCACGCTGGCCCACAATATCCCGAGCCTGGAGCTGGAATACGGCACCTTGGTGCCGATGCGCTACATGCACATGGGCGTACCCGACGAGCAAAGATTCAACGTGGTGTCGGTGGCCGCCTGGTGCGCCTGGCATCGCCTGCAAGACAGCTTCACCTTCGGCGCCGCTGTGCGCCGGGCCATCGAGAAAAGCGACCGCAAAGTCGTGGTGCTGGCCTCGGGTTCGCTGTCGCACCGTTTCTCCGACGACCGCAATGCTGAAGCCAATATCCATAACTGGACCCGCGAATTCGACAAGCAGGTCGACCTGCATGTGGTGGAACTGTGGCGCCAGGGCCGCTGGAAAGAGTTCTGCGCCATGCTGCCGGACTACGCCGAGCATTGCTTCGGCGAAGGCAAGATGCATGACACCGCCATGCTCCTGGGGTTGCTC
This sequence comes from Pseudomonas sp. QC2, assembly GCF_002859085.1. Classification (NCBI taxonomy): domain Bacteria; kingdom Pseudomonadati; phylum Pseudomonadota; class Gammaproteobacteria; order Pseudomonadales; family Pseudomonadaceae; genus Pseudomonas; species Pseudomonas sp. QC2. The sequence goes on along the minus strand of NZ_PKKS01000021.1, from coordinate 182,269 downwards.
GGCGGACCGGACTACGACAAGCCGGCCGAGATCATCACGCAACCCTTCGGCAGCTCGGGCACCGGCCAGATCAACGCCATTTTCCCTGTTTGAGCGCATGGCCGCCCGGTATCCCCGTGCGGCCACAAGGAGCCCCTCATGCCCCACTTTATCGTTGAGTACACCGACAACATCGAACAGCAAGCCGACCTGCCTGGCCTGTTCGAAACAGTCCACGCCACCCTGGGCGACAGCGGCGTGTTTCCCCTGGGTGGCATCCGCAGCCGTGGCGTGCGCCTCGACACCTGGCGCATGGCCGATGGCAAGCACGACTACGCCTTCGTGCACATGACGTTGAAGGTCGGCCATGGTCGCGACCTGGCAACCCGCCAGAAGGTCGCCGAACAACTCTTCGCGGTGATCACCCAGCACTTCGCCGCGCTGCAGGACCAGCGGCTGCTGGCGTTGTCGTTTGAAATGATCGAGCTGCACGAGCAGCTCAACTTCAAGCAAAACAACGTGCACGCCTTCCTCAAGGCGCAGGTGGGCTGACACACCCACCCGCTCGTTCCATCGGCCTCTCAGACAAAAAGTATAAAACCATGAGCTCAGCCAATACCGCCGACACCCTCGGCACCGACGTCCGTGACCAAACCCACAGCACCGTGACCTGGCGGCTGATGCCGCTGCTGCTGATCTGCTACCTCTTTGCCCACCTCGACCGCATCAACATCGGCTTCGCCAAGATGCAGATGAGCGCCGACCTCAACTTCAGCGACACCGTCTACGGCTTCGGCGCCGGCCTGTTCTTCGTGGCCTACGCGCTGTTTGGCGTGCCCAGCAACATGGCCTTGGACCGCGTGGGCCCCCGGCGCTGGATTGCCACGTTGATGGTGGTGTGGGGGGCGTTGTCGACGTGCATGTTCCTGATCGACAGCGCCATGGGCTTCTATGTGCTGCGCTTTTTGCTCGGTGTGGCCGAGGCCGGTTTCTTCCCAGGCATCCTGGTATTTTTGAACCGTTGGTACCCGGCCGGTCGGCGCGCGCAAGTCACCGCCCTGTTTGCCATCGCCGTGCCGATGGCCGGGGTGATTGGCGGGCCGCTCTCCGGCGGCATCCTTGAACACTTTCATGACCTGGGCGGTTTGCGCGGCTGGCAATGGATGTTTGTCATTGAAGGCGCCCCCGTGATTCTGCTTGGGCTGGTGGTGCTCAAGTGTCTGCCGGACAGCTTCGAAACGGTGAAGTGGCTGACGCCCGTGCAAAAGCAACAACTGCGCGAGCAGTTGCACCAGGAAGAACACCGCAAATCCATCACCTCGTTCTCGGCCATTCTCCGTAACCCACAAGTGTGGCTGCTGGTGGCGGTGTATTTCGCGGTAATGCTGGCGGTCAACACGCTGGCGTTCTGGATGCCGACACTGATCCATGGCGCCGGCATCGGCAGTGACGGCCAGGTAGGGCTGCTCAGTGCGGTGCCCTACCTGGCCGGTTGTTTCTTCATGCTCGGCTGCGGACGATCGTCCGACCGCCACCGCGAACGCCGCTGGCACCTGTGCGTGCCCTTGCTGATGTCGGCGGCCGGTATTGCCATCGCCGGGCTCGCCCCCGCCAACCCGGCCCTGGTGCTGGGCGGCCTGATTATCGCCGGCATGGGTGCCAGCGCGGCGTTGCCGATGTTCTGGCAGTTGCCGCCGGCGTTCCTGTCCAACCACACCCAAGCCGCCGGCATCGCTTTGATCAGTTCCTTCGGCAGCATCGCCTCGTTCTTTGCGCCGTACTTGATCGGCTGGATGCGCGACACCACCCAGAGCGCCAGCCTGGCGCTTTACGTGCTGGCGCTGCTCATTGCACTCGGTGGCTTGCTGGTGCTGCGCACCCAGGCGGCCATCGTCAACCCTCAGTAAGAGTACCCTTGCCATGCTTGATCAACACCTCATTCAGCAAGCCGCCGCCCGCCTCGACCAGGCTGAACGCTCACGCGAGCAGGTGCGTCAGTTTTCCCTGGATCACCCAGAAATCACTATCGAAGACGCCTATGCCATTCAACGCGCCTGGGTAGCGCAGAAAATCAAGGATGGGCGCAAGCTGGTCGGGCATAAAATCGGCCTGACCTCCCGCGCCATGCAGGTTTCGTCCAACATCACCGAGCCGGATTACGGCGCGCTGCTCGACGACATGTTCTTCGATGAAGGCACCGACATCCCGTTCGAACGCTTTATCGTGCCGCGCGTCGAGGTGGAGCTGGCGTTCATCCTCGGAAAACCGCTCAAAGGCCCGAACGTGACGGTGTTTGATGTACTGGACGCCACCGAATGGGTGATCCCGGCGCTGGAGATCATCGACGCGCGCATCCAGCAAGTCGACCCGCACACCAAGGCGACCCGCAAGGTGTTCGACACCATCTCCGACAACGCCGCCAACGCCGGCGTGGTCATGGGCGGGCGTGCCGTGCGCCCCACCGAGATCGACCTGCGCAAGGTGCCCGCCGTGCTCTACCGCAATGGCGTGATCGAGGAATCCGGCGTCTCGGCCGCCGTGCTCAATCACCCGGCCAAAGGCGTGGCCTGGCTGGCGAACAAACTGGCGGCCTATGACGTGACCCTGCAACCCGGGCAAATCATCCTGGGCGGCTCTTTCACCCGCCCTGTCGCGGCCAACCCAGGCGATACCTTCCATGTCGATTACGACATGCTGGGCTCCATCGCCTGCCGATTCGTCTAACCGGAGATCGTTCGATGGATATGCCTGTCAACACCTTCAAACAGCGCCTGCGCAGCGGTGAAACCCAGATCGGCCTGTGGCTGGGCTTGTCCGATGCCTACTGCGCCGAGCTGGCCGCCAACGCCGGGTTCGACTGGCTGCTGATCGACGGCGAACATGCGCCCAACGACCTGCGCGGCATGCTCGGCCAGCTCCAGGCCGTGGCGCCCTACCCCAGCCATCCGGTGATTCGCCCGGTCGTCGGCGACACCGCTCTGATCAAGCAAGTGCTGGATATCGGCGTGCAAACACTGCTGGTGCCCATGGTGGAAAACGCAGAGCAAGCGCGGCAACTGGTGAATGCCATCCACTACCCGCCCAACGGGGTTCGGGGCGTCGGCAGCGCACTGGCCAGGGCATCGCGCTGGAACAGCATTCCCGGTTACCTCGACCACGCCGATGAGCAGATATGCCTGCTGGTACAGATCGAAAGCCGCGAAGGCCTGGCCAACCTCGACGCGATTGCCGCCGCGGAGGGGGTCGACGGCGTGTTTATCGGGCCGGCGGACCTGAGCGCCTCGATGGGCCATCGCGGCAACCCGGCTCATCCGCAGGTGCAGACGGCAATCGAAGACGCCATTGCGCGCATCCGCAGCGCCGGCAAAGCCGCCGGTATTCTCAGCGCCGACCCGACACTGGCTCGGCGCTACATCGAACTGGGAGCGGCGTTTGTCGCGGTGGGCGTGGACACCACAGTGCTGATGCGCGGGCTACAAACCCTGGCGGCGACGTTCAAGGGTTCATCGGCACCCACCAGCACCGCCGGCGCTATCTACTGACGGTGCAGGCGCCGGCTTTTGATCTGCTTGTGATCCAGCTTTTGATCTTGATCTCAGGCGCCCCGTCAAACACGCTGGCCGAACGCAGGCTTGAATCCGTGGGTAACCCGGCAGGACGCCGGGTTAGCCGCCCCGCGCCATGGATGGCGCGTGGCGGCGGCCCACGGATTCAAGCCGGAGTGAGGGCACACCGAGCCTGAGCGAGGTGCCGAGTGTTGGGGTAAGAGCCTTTTGGTTACTTTGGGGCTTTTCCAAAGTGACCCGCCGTAAGGGCGGAACCAATAACCGCCCTCACCCAAATAACGGATATGTACCCGATATGATCCAACATCCAGGTCGGCTGCCAGGCCGCCATCGGGAGCAAGCCCCCTCCCACATTTGGATCGGTTTACACCCACGCTTAACTAGCGCTTGAGGCCTTTAAGCTCGTTGAGCAATACCAGCAAAGTCTGCAGCTTCTCTTCGCCAAAGTCCGCCTGCAAACGCTGGTAATTGGCCTCCATGCTCTGGCTCATCGAATCGAAACACGCTTGCCCCTTCTCGGCCAGCCGCACCAGCACACGCCGTTGATCCTGTTGCGCCTTGCGCCGCTCAACCATGCCCGCCGCTTCCATGCGCACCAGCACACCGGTCATGCTCGGCTTGAGGATGCACGCCAGCTCGGCCAGGCGATTGATCTCAAGCTCCTCGTGCTGGCTCAAGATACGAATGACCCGCCACTGCTGCTCGGTCAGTCCGTGTTGATTGAGCGAAGGCCGGAAAAACCCCATGGCGGCTTCACGCGCCTGGAGCAAAGTAAGGGTCAAGGATTGGCGCGGTTTGGACATAAAGGGAGACGTCGTAATTAGTTAACAGATTAACAACACTCTAACACCGGCCGCCGATTGGCGTGTGCCGCTTTGCTGCCCGGCCGGATTCATCGTTGACATTGGCAGCCACGATCAAGGCCGGCGGCACACAGAATCAAGACACCTACCGCTCGGAAGGCACTTAATACACCCCAACAGGCACAGAGCTGTTTGTCGGCTCTGCAGCGAGATCCCTTCACTTTTCCAGGCTGCGCCATGATCAATATCGAAACGCCTACCTACTATTCGGCAACCAGGAAATACAACCTCAGCTTTCCCACGCTCGAGCAGGACGTGGAAGCCGATGTGGTCGTGATTGGCGGCGGTTTCTCGGGCATCAATACCGCACTGGAACTTGCGGAAAAAGGCATCACTAACATCGTGGTACTCGAGGCGCGCTACCTGGGCTTCGGCGGTACGGGCCGCAACGGCGGGCAGATCATGGCGGGGATCGGCCATGACCTGGAAAAAATCAAGAACCAGGTGGGCGACGAGGGCCTGCGCCAGATCTTTGAAATCAGCGAGCTGGGCGCCGGCATCATCAAGGACCGTATCGCCAAATACGCAATCGATGCCGACTTCTGCCACGGCTATGGCTACATGGGCTTCAATGCCCGCCAGGAAAAAACCCTGCGCGCCTGGGAGAAGGACTTCCAGTCGATCAACACCAAGGACGAAATCCGTTTTATGGCCGGGTCCGAGGTCAAGCAGATCATCGGCTCCGACGCGTACACCAGCGCGTTGCTGCACATGGGCGGCGGGCACGTGCACTCGCTGAACCTGCTGCTGGGCGAAGCCAAGGCGCTGGCCGGTCACGGCGTGCGCATCTTCGAGCACAGCCCCGCCCTGGAGGTCAGCTACGGCGAGCGCATCACCGTGCGCACCGGCCGAGGGTCAGTCAAAGCCGCCAAGCTGCTGTGGGCCTGCGACAGTTTCCTCAACAAACTGGAACCTGAACTGCACAAAACCACCGTCAACACCTACGCCTTCCAGCTGATGACCGAACCGCTGTCGGACGAGATGATCCACCGCATCAGCCCGATCCGCGGTGCCTACAGCGATATTCGGCCGGTCATCGACTACTACCGCGTCACCAACGAGAACCGTCTGCTGTTCGGTGCCGCCACGCCGTTTGTCGAGCACATCCCGCTGGACCTCAAAGCCTGGAACCGCAACCTGATGCTGAAGATTTTCCCGTACCTGAAGGACGTCAAAATCGACCTGGCGTGGGGCGGGCCGATGGCGACCGGGGCCAACCTGTTCCCGCAGATCGGCACGCTGAGCGGGCGCCCCAACGCCTTCTACGTGCAGGGTTACGCGGGTTTTGGGGTTACGCCCAGCCACATCATCTGCAAGGTCTTGGCCGAAGGCATGAGCGAAGGCTCTTCGCGCTACGACCTGATCAGCTCGGTCAAGCATGCACAGATCCTCGGCAAGGATCATATCCGCCCACTGCTGCTCACGGCCGGCAAAAGCCTTCACCAACTCTCGGGCTATTTCAACGGTCGCCGTTAAGCCCCGCTGTTTCATTCACAGGAGAACTGCCATGCCCGTTACGACCCTGAAAAAAGATACCCAATTGTCGGACCTCGATGCCTGGGGCACCGTTGCCGACCTGGGCTCCGAGATCCTCGAAGGTGAAGTCAACGCCTTTGGCAAAATGACCTTCGGCGCACCGACCGACCCCGTCAGCAGCGCCTACTTCGGCACCACCCAAGGCAAATTCCGGATGGTCTACCCGTTCGCCGAGCAAGCCACGGTGGTCACCGGCGAAGTGCTGTTGACCGACGAAAGCACCGGCCAGACCACCCGCTACAAGGCCGGCGACAGCTGGTTCGTGACCAAGGGCACGCCGGTATTGTGGGAGGTGGTGAGCGAGAGTTTTGTGAAGCATTATTTCGCGGTAGTCTGATCGCTTTCGCCTGCTGGCTTCGGCCAGCAGCGTTTCCCCCGGCGCAGGTGACTGACCATGCACACCCTCCCCGCTCAGGAAGTTGCCAGCCATTGCCTGCAGGCTTTTACCCAGCTCGTCCCCGTCAGCCAGGCGGCGTTCTATTGTGTCGACCGCCAACTGCAAGCGTGCGACTTCCGGCTGCACGGCATGAGCCGTGAAATGCACCGCGACTATCTGGACAACTACCGCCAATTCGACCCGTTGCAACCGCGCAATTGCCTGTCCAGCGGGTTGACGGTGGTGCCCCTGGGTTTCGCCATGGCACGCCAGCCGCCGCGTGACAGCCACCGTTACCGGGACTTCCTGCAGCGTTACGGCGTGGTCGATGTGGTGGAGATCGTCGCCCATCGCGCCGACCAGCCGCAGGCGGCCATCTCCTTGCTGCGCACCGCCGAACAAGGGGTGTTTACCGCCAACCAATTGACTCAGCTCAACGCGTTGCAGGCGTTGCTGCAGATGGCCGTGGCCAATATGCAGCCCTGCGACGATGCGCTGGCCGGGCTTACGCCCAAAGAGCGCCAGATCGCCTGGTTATTGCGTCAAGGTGCAAGCAACAAGCAATTGGCACTGGAGCTGGGCGTCGGCCTGCCGACCATCAAGACCCACCTGATCCACCTGTTTCGCAAGACGGGCGTGAGCAGCCGCACCGAGCTGGTCGCCGCGCTGTTTCTTTAAGCCACCTCAACCCTTCGGTTGATAGGCGAGCCTCCTCACCCGCCGCATGATCCGGGATGTCCATTCCATCAACCGGAGCCATGCCATGACCACCCAATCCGACTGGATCACCGTAGGTGCCCTCGCCGACGGTTTCGCGCCCGACGCGTTTATCCTGCCCAACCTTGCCGACCTCAACGGCAAGACCTTCCACCTGCACTTCGCCAACGGCTGGCAGATCGAGCATCGCTTTGACACCGAGGCGTTGCACTGGCACGCCGCCGACGGTCACTCCAGCGGGTCGGCCGCATACCGCGCCACCTCGGTACGCCCGGGCCTGTACTTGGTCGACTTCATCAAGCGCGAGGCCGGTCAGGCCTGGTCAATCAGCCTGGTGCTGGACACCATCACGTCGTCCTTTACCGCCGTGATCGGCCGCATGCCCAAGCGCGAACAAACCGAGGAAGGCCTTTACAGCCGTGCCCTGGCCGGCAAGGCCCTGACCTCGGTGGACGTGGACTTCCTGCATGGCAGCCTGGACCAACCCTGGCAGCCCGGCCAATGCCCCCACGCGCCCACTCAGGAACTGACCGGCTTGCGCAACCTGTATCGCTACAGCCCCAGCGAAGTCTACGAACACATCTACCTGAACGATCAGTTCTATGCCTGGCAATGCCTCAAGGGTGTGGAGCAAGGCTTGTGCGACACCGACCGCTGTCACTACTACAAGATTGCCGATCAGTTGTACCTGTTCGTCTGGCGCGAAAAGATCATCCCCACCCTCGGCCTGGTCCTGATCGACCTGCAACAGCACCGCAGCGACGGCAAGATCTTCGGCTATGCCGGCGCGGCCTTCGATGAGCTGTCGAACTTTCCGGTCAGCTCCTACTGCCAAGTGCTCAACCGCACGGAGTATCCCGATGCCTGATCCACGTACCGTTGTGATCACCGGGGCCGGCCCGGGCATCGGTGCCGCCTGCGCCCGGCTCTACGCCGCCGAGGGCGCCAACCTGGTGCTGATCGGCCGGCGCCGCGAGCCTCTGGAGCAGGTGGCCGGGGACACCGGCGGCCTGGTCCTGGTCGGCGACGCAGCCTGTCCGGACAGCTGGGAAGGCTTCGTCGCACAGATCCGTGAGCGCTACGGCCGCCTCGATGTGCTGCTGGCCTGCGCCGGTGGGCATGGTGTGGGCAGCGCCACCCAGACCAGCCCCCCCACCTGGGAGGCGGCCTTACGCAGCAACCTGGACAGTGCGTTCTACAGCGCCCGCGCCTGCCTGCCGCTGCTGATCGAATGCGCCGGCACTATCGTGTTGCTCGGCTCCATCGCCTCCCTGGCCGCCGGTCCCGAAGTGTGCGGCTACACCACCGCCAAGCACGCGTTGCTCGGGCTTAATCGCTCCCTGGCGCGGGATTACGGCCCACGCGGCGTGCGCGTGAACGCGGTGTGCCCAGGCTGGGTCACTACGCCGATGGCCGACGAAGAAATGCAACCGCTGATGAGCTTTTATGGGGACACACTGCCGCAAGCCTATGCCCGCGTATGCGCCGACGTACCGTTACGACGCCCCGCCAGCGCCGAAGAAATCGCCAAGGTCTGCCGCTTCTTGGCCAGCCGCGATGCCTCGATCATCACCGGGGCCAGCGTGGTCGCCGACGGCGGTTCGAGCATCGTCGATGTGCCGACACTGGCCTATGCCTATATGGAGCGCGCACATGCCTGACGACTTGAATTTCAGCGGCAAAACCGTGCTGGTCACTGGTGGCGCGCAGGGCATCGGCCGGGCCATCGTCGAGGCGTTTGCTGTGCGCGGCGCGCGTGTGATGATTGCCGACCTTCAGCTGGCGCAAGCCCAGGCGCTGGCCGACGACCTGACGGCGCGAGCGTGCCAGGTCGCGGCCATTGAGGTTGACCTGGCCGATGCGGCAGCGGTACTCGAATGGGTGAAGGGAATCGAACGCAGCTGGGGCCGCCTGGATATCCTGGTGCACAACGCCGGCTACTTTCCGTTGACGCCATTCGCACAGATCACCCCGGCCATTCTTGAGCGCACGTTGGCGGTCAACCTCTCGGCCCTGTTCTGGTTGACCCAGGCCGCCTTGCCCATGTTTCAACGCCAGGGCGGCGGCTGTGTGCTGGTCACGTCGTCGGTCACCGGATCACGGGTAGCCTACCCAGGGCTCAGCCACTACGCGGCGTCAAAGGCCGGGGTGAACGGTTTTATCCGCAATGCGGCGCTGGAGCTGGCCGCCTACCAGGTGCGCGTCAACGGCGTGGAGCCCGGGATGATTGCCACGCCGGCCATGGATAACCTGGGCGACAACCAGGTCAATGCCGACATCGCCACCCGCGTGCCCCTGGGACGGCTCGGTGCTCCGGAAGATATTGCCGGGGCCATGTTGTTCCTGGCGTCCGACCTGGCGGCCTACATCACCGGGCAGACCATCGTGGTAGATGGCGGGTCGACTTTGCCTGAGGTGAAGTGACCTCTATCGGGCTGTAAACCGGATCAAAGGTGGGAGGAGGCTTGCCCTAATGCCAGTCAGTTAAGGGCAAACACTGTACCTGTGGCGAGGAAGCTTGCTCCCGTTGGACTGCGCAGCAGTCCCGGTTTTTTCGAGCAAAGAGCTGGGGCCGCTTCGCGGCCCAACGGGAGCAAGCACACTCCCACATTTTGATCGCGGTGTATCCGCTGAAGAACTGTCCCCCCATTAGAGCATCGACAGTGAATCACTCAACACCCGCGACAAGGCCGCAAGCCGTTTGACGTAACCCTGGGGCGTCGAGTAGATCAGCTCCACATGCAGGCTGTCGACGATACCCAGGTAGGCGTCGCAAAACACCTCAAGCGCCTCGGGTTGCACTGTGCTGTACCGACCTTGCGCTGCACGCTGAAAGTCATCGCGAATGCGCGCCAGGTAACCCTCGAATCCTGCGGTGATGACGCCGCGAATGTCCGTCGGCGGAAAGTACGCCGTGCGCAACAGGAAGCGCAGGTGCGCCGACCCTTCATAACGCCCGCTCAACCGTTCAAGGTGCAACTGCCCCGGCACGCCGGTGTGTCCGGCTTCCTCCTTGAAGCATTGCGCGATGTACGAGTGCTCATGGGCCAAGGCAATCTCGAAGACCTTCTGAAACAGCGCATCCTTGCTGACAAAGTGCGCATACAGCGACGCCTTGCGCATGCCGGCCCTCTCTGCGATTGCGCTCAGCGAGGAGGCGTCGTAGCCGTGATCGGCAAAGTGTTCGACCGCCACGGTACAAATGTTATGGGCCGACAGGGTGAGCGGTTTCATTGATCGATGCGAACCTACGCCGCCCCGACCGTTTGCTGCAGGTGCGTAGACCGAAAGTCCTTGGGCGACAGGTCGAATTGCTTCTTGAACGAGCGGCTGAAGTGCGCGGAATCGGTGAAGCCCCATTTGTAGGCGATCGAGGTGATCGACTCACGCTTGAGGAAGGGGTTGGTCAGATCATCCGCGCTGCGTTTGAGCCGGGCACGCTGGATGTAGCGGCAGACGCTGTCGTCCTGCTCTTCAAACAAACGGTACAAATGCCGCACCGAGATGTTCAAACGATTGGCCAGGCCCACCGGGCTCAAGCCGGGCTGGGTCAGCGATTCGTCGATGACTTTCTGTACGTAGCTGCGCAGGTTACTGCCCTGCAACGACGCCGCGCAGTCGCCCGGCGCGTCGTGCAATTCAAAGGCTGACCCGAGCAAGGAGACAAACGCCGCTTGCAGTGCCTCGGCCTCTTCAATCGAGTCCTGCCCCTCCAGGCCTTCTCGGCACAGTTGGTCCATCAACACATGGAGCATGCGGCCGCAGGCTTTGGTCGAAGAGATCTTGCCGAAGGTTTTCGGTGCACCACCCAGTTGCTTGCACACTTCATGGCGTGAGAGTGCCAAGGACGCATGTTCGATAAGGCCGAACGGGCTGATCTCGATCGAGCCCGTGGAGTCCATCAGCAACATATCGCCGGGGGCCAACTGGATGACCTGGTCGTTCTGGGTGATCTGGCAATAGCCGCTGCGCTGACTGACGAGGAAACAATGTTGGTCCATATCGTGATCGGCGTTGGGTCGCTCGCGCTTGATCAGCCCGGCATTGGTCCGCAGGTTGGCCAGTGACAGGCCGCCCCGGGAGTGCTTGGACACTTCACCGATGAACAGCGAACGGTTGAAGGCCAGTTCCGTGTCGAAATGGCCGCAGGCCGCTCGCAGGTCCCGAGTCCAGGTTTCCAACCCATAGTGCGCAGACTGATAAGTGCTCATGGCATCTCCACAATGGCTTCTTGTTTTTGTTGGCCAATAGTTAACATGTTATCTATATGGGCGCAACAAGTCCGTGATAGCGACTGTGGAAGCACTAATGATGCCAAGTATCCCGATCAGACGGCGCCCAATACCCGCTGCAAGCCCGCCAAAACAGTCAACAACCCTGCCCGTTGAGCGTCACTCAAAGGAATGTAGCGACGAAACGCCGGCATGCGGTTGACCACCTCGCTGCCGCCGATGTGTTCCAGCCGCACCTGCCATTGATGCCCGCTCAACGCGATGTGCAGGCGCTTGAAGTCGAGCCCCATCAGCGCTTGATGCAGGCTGAGGTCGTCGTTCAAAGCCGCCTCGAGCCTAGCGAGTAAAGCCGGCTCTCCCGAGCGTTGCCGACACGCCAGCCCCGTGCGTCGAATCGACCCGCGGTGGTGCAGCTCAAAGCGTGCACTGCCCTGCTCTGTGGCGGGCACCGTAAGCATGAATTCGGTCATGACCAGGTGCATCAGCAGTTGCGATTCGGTGCGTTCGGCAACGTCCACCTGCAGGCCGGTATCGTCCAAGCGAAACGCTGCACGGGCAGGCCCGGTCGAGGCGAAACTCGCCAGCCCGAGGTTACGCCTAACATATTCAAGCGTGCCCCCCGGCCGGTAACCGGCCGGCGCCCGTTGGGCACTGAACAGCTCAGACAGCTTTTGCAGCCTGCTCGAGATAAGCGTTGTGAACGTTACCAGGCTCATGAGAAAACTCCTTGGCCAGCACTTCTTCGACCGAAGCGGGCTTGAATGGATTGACCTTCTGCACCACCAATGTCCAGAACAACGCGTAGGCCGCCGTGATCCCGAGCATTACCCCGAAAGGCACATAAATATCCGCCGGGTTCATGCCCGGCGGGGTGATGAACCACATGCCCAGCAAGATGCCGACGCTGGAAAGAATCTGCGGCAACGGGAACAACGGCGACCGATAAGCCCGTGGCAGGTCAGGACGACGAATACGCAGGATAACCACCGACAGCGTCACCAGCAGGTAAGAAAAACTCCACGCACACACGGCGGCCAGCACCAGGTGCATGATGTTGTCGGTGTTGCCGCCGAGCCACAGCGCATACAGGCACGGAATCAGCATCGCCACCAGGATGCACAACAGCGGCGTCTTGAAGCGCGGATGCAAGTAAGTGAACACCTTGGGCAGCGCGCCATCCACCGCCATGCCGTAGAGAATCCGTGGCACGCCCGCCATCAGCGTGTTGATGGTGGCGGCGCCGGCGAACAGAAAGCCAAGGCCCAGCCACAACGGGCCAATATCCCCCATGACCTGCTCGGCAAAGCGGGGAATCGCCATGGGCGTGTCTAACAAGTGCACGCCGGTGGCGGCATCCAGCAGTACGTTTTCCACCTGGCGCTTCATCGCGGCGCCGTAGATGAACATGCAGGTGGCCACGCTCAACAAGCCGAAAATCATCGCCTTGGGCATCACCTTGGCCGAATTGCGCAGGTCCGGCGCCAGCGGCGTGACGAACTCGCAGCCGACGAACATGAACATCGCCATGCCCACCAGCGACAGAATGGTGATCAGGTCGGTGCCCACCAGCGACACGCCGAACCAACCCTCGAGCTGCACCGCCGGCGCCGCGATCAGGCCCATCACGCCAAACACCATCAGCGTGGTCCACATGCCGAAGGTCAGGATGATCTCGGCCCTGCCAAAGGCGCTGACGCCAAAGGCATTCAGAATGCCGAATACCACCACAAACCCCACCCCCAGCAACCACGAACCGCCGGCAGACTCCGCCAGGGTGTTGAGGTGCTCGAAGTTCACCAGGGCCATGACCCCGGACAGAATCGTCTCCGCCGTCCCGGCAAACACATGCACGATCAGGTACGCCGACAAGGTGCCGGTAATGGCAAAGAAACGGCCCATGCCGCAGTTGATGTAGTCGTAGACCGAGCCGGTGGTCGGCAGGATTGAGGCGGCTTCGGCAAAGGTGGTCGCCTGGGCCAGCATCATCACCACCGCGATCAGCATGGCCACCGCGAACGCGCTGCCGCCGATGCCGAAGCCCATGGTCGCGGTGAGAATCACCGGGCTGGCCATGATCAGGCCGATGGTGCTGGCCAGCGCGGTCGGAAACCCGACGCTGCCCCGTTTCAAATGCTGTGTGAGCCGGTCATTGATCGACATGGTACGGATCCTCGAAAGCGGATTTCTGAGTGGATGCATCGAGCCGTACAAGGAGCCGGCGATAAAGCCCTCCCCAGCCAGTCCCTGATCGAAACGGCATCGTGCGCAAAATCACTGTGCGCCTCACACGCGCTGATCGTCTTGCCCATGTCTGCCGTCGCTTTTGCAGCTGCCTGCCAAGGCCTATGGCTTGGCGGGCAGGATCAATTACGTGGCACGCAGGTGAAAGACTTACCCCGCTGCGGATCATCTTAATGCGTCCTCGACCTATTGGCTGTCCAACCACGCTGGGGAACGTAACAATGGAGCACACACAAAGAACACGCAGGTTGTCCAAGGCCGTCGGCCTAGGTATCGCACTGTTGGTCGGCCACTCTTCGGCCCAGGCCTATGCGCTGTATGCCGACGATGACACGCACCTGAACGCGGACTTCCTGGCCGTATACGGGATGTTCAACAGCCGTCACAACTACGATGGCACGCCGGGCGGCTCGACCTGGCGCGAAGGGTTCATCAAGTATGGGTTGAGCGGCGATCAGGGCCTGGCCGGTAACGGCACCGCGTACGGCGCGCTCAATTGGGTCAGCTCCGGCACCTGGGGCGACGGCGACGCGGCGGGCAACACCGATGGCAGCGAGCGCACGACCAAAATCGAAGACGCCTACCTGGGGTGGCGTTCGGCTGACCTGTTTCCGGCGCTGGGCAAGGACGGTGTGGACTTTTCCCTCGGCCGCCAGGTGGTCAAGATCGGACGAGGGTTCCTGATCAACGACGACGGCCCCAACCTGGGCAACGGCCCGGCGGACGGTGCGTTGAATCGCGGTGGCGCCTACTACCTCGCGGCACGTCACGCGTTCGACCGCACCGCCGTGTTGCGCCTGGGTGGGCAAGAGGGGCTGCACGGCTCGGTGCTGTGGCTCAAGTCGGATAACCGTGCCCAGGCTGAAACCGAGCTGGCGGCGGGCACCCTCGACTACACGGGTGCCGCCGGTACGCTGGGGTTGACCTGGGTTCATGGCATAAGCGTCACCGACCAGTGGGCCAGCGATTTCCAGAAACAGCGCGAGGGCCTGAACACTTACAGCCTGCGCGGCGAAGGCAGCGCGGGCATCGACAACGCCAGCTTCGCTTTCGAATACGCCTGGCAAGACAAGGATGCAGGACCGCAAAAAGCCTGGTACGCCGAAGCCGGCTACATCTTCGCCGATATCGGCTGGGCGCCGAAGTTGACCTACCGCTACACACGCTACTCACAAAAATGGGACCCGCTGTTCACCGGACTCAGCACCGGTTACGGCACTTGGTTCCAGGGCGAAGTGGCCTCCAATTATGCCGGCCCGTTCAACAGCAACACCGGTGTGCATCACGTCGGTCTCAAAGCGACACCGCTGGAGAACCTGACGGTCGGCGCGTTGTACTTCGACTTCACTACCTTGCGCAAAAACGATGCATTGAACCTGGATGCCCGTGAGCTGGACCTGTACGCCGAGTGGGCAGTCAACAGCCACCTGATCATCAGCCCGCTGGTGGGCATTTATCAACCCAAGAAGGATGCCGACACCGGGGGTAACCAGGTGGGCGGCAATGGCACCAACCTCTATAGCCAACTGACCGTGGCCGTGCCTTTCTGAAGGCCTTCAGGAGCTGCGCGATGCAGCTCCCTCGCCACAGGTTCAGGGTTCATCTTCCAGGTGGTCAGCAGTGGCTGATCAGTTGCTTCAATACCGTCTTGAAGGTTTCGATCTGGTCCTGGCTGAACTCGGCGAATACTTTCTCCTGTTGCTCACGGGCGATGGCCCAGAGGTCTTCGGTCTGTTCGATACCGGCCGACGTCAAATAGACGCCGTCGTCGTCGGCCACCAGCCCTTTGCGCTTGAGGTTGGCCACGGCGTCCTCGATTTCCCGCACCGGCATCGCCACTTCCCGCAACAATTCACTGGCACTCAGCCGTGCGTCGTTCTCCAGCACCATCAGCATCCGCGCCTCGTTGGTGCGCAGGCCGGTGGACAATTGCCGGGGCTGATAGCTGGACTGGTAGGCGCGTACCGCCTGGGTCATCAGGTAATACAGGTTGTGACTCAAGCGCCCCTGAAAATGACTGCTGGGCGGTTGCCCTTCGTCGCGCTGGGTCATGCGGGTATGGGGCAAGACCATCGAATAAGCGCCCTGATGATAAAGCAGCGGCGCACGGCCGAAATCATCGAAGGCCACGACCTTGCCGATCATGATCCAATGGTCGCCGCCGTCCACCTGCTGGTATTTCTCGCAGTGAAACCGCGCCGAGCAATCGGCGAACACCGGCGCCCCGCCCTGCCCCGACTGGTACTCGATCGCGGCGAAACGGTCGTCCTTGGGCCGGGCAAAATTGTTCGAGAGGTCGATCTGGTCAGCGGCCAGCACGTTGACCGCAAAATGGCTGGCCTGCTCGAACACGCCGTGGCTGCTCGAGCGTTTGTCGATACTCCACAACACCAGCGGTGGGTCCAGGGACACCGAGTTGAAACTGTTGGCGGTGACGCCCACCTTGCGGCCAGAGGCATCTGCGGCAGTCACCACGGTCACGCCCGTGGCAAAGTTGCCCAGGGCCCGGCGAAAGGCGCGTGGGTCAAAGGTCGATTCAGACATGCAAGACTCCCGGACTGCGTCAGGCGCAGCCCTGATGGTTGTTATCAAAACGCCGGTTCAGATCATGCTCGGGTCGGGTTCCAGGCCCATCAGCTCGCGGCCGAGGATCTGCGCGCACACGTCGTAGTCGGTGTAGGCATGGGCGCCGGTCATGTGCGAATCGCGGAACAGGCGTTGCATTTCGTTGTGTTCGAACCAGGCATTGCCGCCGGCGGCTTCGAACAGGCGGTCCACCGCCTGGATGCACATCTTGGTGGCGTAAGCCTGGTTGGTGCGCCAGAACGCCAGGGTTTCGCGGCTGGGATAACGCTGCTGCTCACTGTGTTCGGCGTGTTCGTTCCAGGTTTTTTCGAGAAAGGCACGCGCGGCGGCGACCTGGTGAGTCGACTCGGCCAGGCGCATCAACGCCGGGGTGGCGGCACCGACGGCGGCACCGGTGTAGGCACGCACGCGGGTCTTGGTTTTTTCGCGGAACACCTCGAGCATCCGCTCGGCAACACCCAGGCTGACCGTGGAAAAACCACTGGCAAAATAAGGCCGGTAGGGCGAGTAGAAAATCTTGCTGTCGGGGTACAAACCAAAGCCGGCGGACTTGCCTTCCATCATGTCCTTGGCCTTCTGGATGCGGTGTTCGGGCACCCGGACCTTGTCGATGATCAACGTCTTGGTGCCGCTGCCTTTCATGCCTGCCGCAAACCAGTCATCGCGTATCTGATAATCGCTGCGCGGCAGCACCGCGAAGCAGTAATCCTGAGTGCCCTGTGCATTGTTGCGGCGAAACCCCACGATCGCCCACTCAGCGTGATCACAGCCGCTGCTCCAGCCCATTTCGCCGCTGAACAACACCCCGCCGTCGACTTCCTCGGTGCGCCCGAACGGCGCAATGCTGCTACTGGCCGTGGCATTCGGGTCGGTGCCCCAGACCTCCTGCTGCAACTGGGCCGAGAACAGCGCCAATTGATGGCTGTGGGTACACAGCAGGCTCATGGCCCAGGCGGTGCTGGCGCAGGCCCCGGCGAGCAAGGCGATGCAGTCGGCAAACTGTGGCAATGACAACTCCATGCCGCCGAACGCTTTGGGTTGAAAGGCGCGGTGCAGCCCGATGCTTTTGAGCAGTGCGATATTTTCGGCAGGCACCTTGCGGTCCTGCTCGGCCATGAACGCGTTGGCCGCAATGGTCGGCAAGATGGACGTGAGGTCTTCGAGGAGCGGGTTTGGCTTTTTCATGGATGGCCCTGCTTATTATTGGATGTCCAGGCCACTGGTGAAATCGAGAAGTGGCGCCGGATGCAGGGCCAGTATGGTGCGAGCCTGGCTGGCGGAACATGCACCTTCCAGAGTCAAGATTGTACTTTTCATAGCCTTAACGTGATCAGCCGAACGCAGGCGCTGGCAGCCACAGACATGTCGCTCGGCAGCCACAGTCAAGCCCGGTGCGGTCACTGGGATTACGCTCGAGCTTTGCAATGTCTGCCACCAGGAAACCCCCATGAGCGATATTCCACTGCTGCCCCACGTTGAAGCCTTCCTCAGTCGACACCATGCGCTGTTCATCGACGGCGGCTACGTCCAGAGTCATTCCAGCCAGACAGTAGAGGTGATCAACCCGGCGACCGGCCAGGTCATCGCCCAAGTCGCCGACGCCGACCCGGTCGATATCGATGCGGCCGTGGCCTCGGCGCGGCGCGGCTTCAAACGGTGGTCACAAGCAGCTCCGGCAACGCGTGGCGCCGTGCTGTTCAAACTCGCCGACCTGCTGGAGCAGCATCGCGAAGAACTGGCGCAGATCGAAACCTGCCAATCGGGCAAGATCATCCAGATTGCCCGAGCCTTCGAAGTCGACCAGGCCGCGCACTTCCTGCGTTACTACGCCGGCTGGGCCACCAAGATCAGCGGCCAGACCATCACCCCGTCACTGCCCTCCTTCGCCGGTGAGCGCTATACCGCTTTCACCCTGCGCGAGCCCGTCGGTGTGGTGGTCGGCATCGTGCCGTGGAATTTCTCGACCATGATTGCCATCTGGAAACTCGCCTCGGCGCTGGTGACCGGTTGCAGCATCATCATCAAACCCAGCGAATTTACACCGCTGACCATCCTGCGCATTGCCGAGCTGGCGATTGAAGCCGGTCTTCCCGCCGGGGCGCTGAACGTCTTGACCGGGGGCGGCTCGGTAGGCAAAGGCCTGATCGAACACCCTGGCACCAACAAAGTGTCGTTTACCGGCTCCGTGCCGACCGGGGTTGCGGTGGGCCAGAGTGCCATGGGCGCCGGTCTGACGCGGGCCACCCTTGAGCTGGGCGGGAAAAACTCGGCCGGGTTCCTGCGCGATGTGGCGCTGGATAAGGCTGTCAGCGGCATCATCGAAGCGGGCTTTCTGCACTCCGGGCAAATCTGCGCGGCGGCCGAACGGTTCTTCGTGCATCGCTCGCAGATCGACGCGGTCATGGCCAAACTGGCGCAGCGCTTGAGCGCGCTGAATATTGGCTCGCCCTTGGATGAGCGCACCGAATTCGGCCCGGTCACTCACCGCCAGCATCAACTCAAACTCGGCGAGTTCTTCGCCAAGGCCCGCGCCGAAAACAACACCATCATTCACGGTGGCCACTTGATCGACCGTCCGGGTTGCTACGTCGAGCCGACGATCATCCTCGCCAACAGCGTCAACGACACCTTGCTCAACGAAGAAACATTCGGCCCCATTGCAACCTTCTTCCCCTACGACACTGAAGACGAACTGCTGGCATTGATGAACAACACGCCCTACGGCTTGAGCGCCAGCCTCTGGACCAACGACCTGGGCAAGGCCCTGCGCATGGTGCCCGCCATCGAAGCCGGCACGGTGTGGGTGAACATGCACACGATGCTGGACCCGGCGGTGCCGTTTGGCGGCAACAAATCCTCGGGCATTGGCCGGGAGTTCGGCAGCGCATTCATTGAGGATTACACCGAGCTGAAGTCGGTGATGATTCGCTACTGAGCCCACCTCAATATTTTTCGACTGACAGGGGGCAGCGGGTGCAGCTCTGGCGATAAAACACCGCTAAAGTGATTGCTGTCTCACATAAGGAATTGACAGATGTTCATTGGACGACTCGCCAAGCTGACCGGCTGCACCCCGAAAGCCATTCGACTGTACGAGCAACTAGGCCTGATCAACGCGCCGGAACGTGAGGGGCGGTATCGCCTCTACAACGCTCACCACCTGGAAATCGTCCACCTCATACGCAAGGCGCAAGTGGCCGGGTTCAAGCTGGCCGAGATGAACCCGCTGATTGCCGCAAAAAACACGTTGAAATCCTTTCCGCTGGCATTGGCCAACCAGGCCGTCGACGACAAGCGCCGGCAGGTCCAGGACAAAATCACCGAACTGCAGGCGCTTGATCTTCACTTGATTGGACTCAAACGCGAGATGAACTCAATGTTTGCGCCTCGTCCTGACGCGGGTCTTGATAAGGTTGATGCGCCTGTCTGTGCAGATAAGCAAACGCTTGCTTCAACGCCACTTCAGGCGGCCGAGGGTTGAAACCCAATTCGTTTTTCGCCTTGGTGATGGTGTATTCCTGCGCCACGTTGTGAAACAGGCGCACCTGGCTCAAAAGCAGCTGAGCGGACTTGCCACCCCATTGCGCCCGGCGCTCCTGGAGCCAGGCCACACCCAGCAGTAACCAGCGTGGGGCTGAGACAGGCTGGCGATACCCAGGCGCTTGGGTGTTGGCAGCCTCGATCAAATCGCTGAGCGGCGACGAACGCTCATTGGCGAGGATATAGCGCTGCCCTGGCCGGCCCTTTTCGGCGGCGAGTATCATCCCGTCGGCCACATCGCGAACATCCACGAAGTTGAAACGAAATCCCGGGTCAAAAGGCATCTGCCGCTGCCGAACGGATTGAAGAAACCCCATGGTATCCGTGAGGTAGCCGGCATTGGGGCCGACCATGGCCGAAGGCAATACCGACACCATGCTCAACCCCAACGCCTCCGCACAGTGCCAGGCCGCCTGCTCGGAGAGAATCTTCGATGTGTAGTAGGCGTTTTCGCTTTCCGTATTCCAGTGTGCCTCATCCAGCGCCGTACCATCATGACCGACGGCGGCCACCGAACTGACGTAGACCACACGCCGTACACCTGCCCGTGAAGCAGCTTCCAGCACACGTCGCGCGCCCTGGATATTCGGCTCGACAATCTCGGCCTGCGGGTTGCGCGCCCAGTGCCTGAACACGGCGGCCGATTGAAACAGCACCTCTACGCCCTCCAATGCCTTGTCCAGGGCCGCACTGTCCTGCAACTCGGCATACACCAATTCGCAGTCCAGCCCGGCAAAGGGCGTGTGATTACTGAGGTCACGAACGCCGGCTCGAACCCGATAGCCTTGGCTGATCAGCGCGCGCACTAAATTATTACCCAGGTGGCCGTTGGCCCCCGTCACCAGACATAAACCTTTCACAGCAGCTCCTTTTGTCAGCGCGCCAGCGTGGGCGCTTGAAAAAAGGGTACGAGGTGTCCCATGGGACAGAGTCAAGTCATTCAGTGCTCGGAAGATCAACCCGACTGTGGATCCATTATTTTTAGAATGGCCGATAATCGCCCTATTAATAACCGTAAAAAGATTGACCTACTAACCTTCACGCCATTTAATGGATCCATTAAATAAAAATAATC
The DNA here is from genome assembly GCF_002859085.1 of Pseudomonas sp. QC2. Taxonomy (NCBI): domain Bacteria; kingdom Pseudomonadati; phylum Pseudomonadota; class Gammaproteobacteria; order Pseudomonadales; family Pseudomonadaceae; genus Pseudomonas; species Pseudomonas sp. QC2. The sequence goes on along the minus strand of NZ_PKKS01000021.1, from coordinate 161,558 downwards.
CATTGCCTGGAGAGTCGTCATGTACCCCAAGAACACGTGGTATGTCGCCTGCACCCCCAATGAAATCGCGCAAAAGCCCCTGGGTCGACAGATCTGCGGCGAAAAAATGGTGTTTTATCGTGGCCAGGAAGGCGCCGTCGTGGCCGTGGAGGACTTCTGCCCCCATCGTGGCGCGCCGCTCTCGCTGGGCTATGTCGACAACGGCAACCTGGTCTGCGGCTATCACGGCCTGGTCATGGGCGGCGACGGCAAGACGGTGGAAATGCCCGGTCAGCGGGTGCGTGGTTTTCCCTGCAACAAGACCTTTGCCGTGGTTGAGCGTTACGGCTTCATCTGGGTGTGGCCCGGCGATCAGAGCCAGGCCGACCCGGCACTGATCCACCACTTGGAATGGGCCGTGAGCGATGAGTGGGCCTATGGCGGCGGGCTGTTTGATATCCAGTGCGATTACCGCCTGATGATCGACAACCTGATGGACCTGACCCACGAAACCTACGTGCATGCCTCCAGCATCGGCCAGAAGGAAATCGACGAAGCGCCGCCCGTCACCACGGTGCAAGGCGATGAAGTCGTCACCGCACGGCACATGGAAAACATCATGGCTCCGCCGTTCTGGCGCATGGCTTTACGCGGCAACAACCTTGCCGATGACGTGCCGGTGGACCGCTGGCAGATCTGCCGCTTCACCCCACCCAGCCATGTGCTGATCGAAGTCGGCGTGGCCCATGCCGGCAAGGGTGGCTACAACGCCGCTCCCGAACACAAGGCTGCGAGTATCGTGGTCGACTTCATCACCCCGCAAACCGATACCTCCATCTGGTACTTCTGGGGCATGGCGCGCAACTTCAACCCGCAGGATGAGGCACTGACCGCCAGCATTCGCGAAGGCCAGGGCAAGATTTTCAGCGAAGACCTGGAGATGCTCGAGCGCCAGCAGCAGAACCTGCTGGCTCACCCGGAACGCACCCTGCTCAAGCTGAATATCGATGCGGGCGGTGTGCAGTCGCGCAAGATCCTGGAGCGACTGATTGCCAAGGAACGCGCCCTCGAACCGCAACTGATCACGACCACCACCGCCTGAACAACACGATAACTCTGCGAGGACTGAACATGATCGATGTGGTGGTGGTATCCCGTAACACCGAAGCCCAGGACATTTGCAGCTATGAACTGGCCAGTGTCGATGGCCAGCCGCTGCCGACCTTCAGTGCTGGTGCGCACATTGACGTGCACCTGCCCGATGGGGTGATCCGGCAATATTCCCTGTGCAATCACCCCGAAGAACGTCATCGCTACCTGATCGGCGTGCTCAAGGACCCTGCCTCCCGGGGCGGCTCGCGCAGCCTGCACGAGCAGGTTCACGAGGGCACGCGCCTGGCGATCAGCGAACCACGCAACCTGTTCCCCCTGGCCCACGACGCGCGCCGCAGCCTGCTGTTTGCCGGCGGCATCGGCATCACCCCGATCCTGTGCATGGCCGAACGCCTGGCCCACGCGGGTACCGACTTCGAACTGCATTACTGCGCCCGCTCCAGTGAGCGTGCGGCGTTTGTGCAGAGGCTCAAGGCGTCGCCGTTTGCCGAACGGGTGTTCCTGCATTTCGATGAGCAGCCGCACACGGCCTTGAATGCTGCCGAGGTGCTGGCGACGCCCGCAGACGACGTGCACCTGTATGTCTGCGGCCCTGGCGGGTTCATGCAGCATGTGCTCGACAGCGCACGCGCACAGGGCTGGCAGGAAGACTGTCTGCACCGCGAATACTTTAGCGCGACACCAATGGACAGCAGCCTCGACGGCGGCTTTTCGGTGAAGCTCGGCAGCAGCGGCCAGGTCTTTGAAATCCCCGCCGACAAGACCGTGGTCCAGGTTCTGGAAAGCCATGGCATCGAGATTGCCGTGTCCTGCGAACAGGGGATTTGCGGCACCTGCCTGACCCGTGTGCTCGACGGCATCCCGGAACACCGCGACCTGTTCATGACCGAGCAGGAGCAGGCCCTCAATGACCAGTTCACCCCCTGCTGCTCGCGCTCGAAAACCCCGCTGTTGGTGCTCGATATCTGAGCCCCGTCATGTGCTGGGCAAGATGACCTTCATGCGCGCATCGGCGGTGGCCGAACTGAAGATCTCGGCATAACGCAAGGTGGCATTGGCGTGTTCGCGCATGATGGCTTCGGCCCGAGCGCCCTGGCGATTGACCAGGGCGTCGAACACCGAATGGTGTTGCAGGTGGGCATAGTTGAAGCGCCGGTATTCACGGGCCATGTCGTCGCGATCCACCGCCAACGCGGTCACCGATGCAAACGGCAGGTGATCATTGCGCGCCAGCGCATCGGCGATCGCCGGGTTGTGGCTGCCTTCGACGATGACTTGATGAAAGCGCATGTTCAGGTCGTGATAAACCTCAAGGTCATCCTCGGTCACGTAACCTTTTTCGAACAGTTGATCGCCCTCCACCAGGCAGCGTTCAAGCACCCTGCGCGCCTCGTCGGACAACCCCCGCTCGGCAGTTTGACGCGCCGCCAAGCCCTCGAGCACACCACGCACTTCGACCGCGCCGGCAATGTCGCTGGGGCTGACCGAGCGCACCTGATAGCCGCGCCCGCCGAATGGCACCAGCAGCCCTTCCTGCTCGAGGGTACGAAAGGCCATGCGCACGGGCATGCGCGACACGCCGAACAGCTGCGCCGTAGGAATCTCCATCAAGCGCTCGCCCGCCGCCAGCTCCCCGCTGGCGATCATCTTGCGCAGTGCAACCAGCACCAATTGACCGGGTTTACTCATCCAGGCAACTTCCAGAACACGTGGGCTGCCATAGTACCGCAAGCGTCTAGTCAGTACCGCAAGCACCTGGCCGCGTCAGATGAACGCCAGCGCTGCCCGTGCCCCGTCTATGGCGCCCAGGTGCTGCGCCAGCCGCGACGGCAGGTAATCGAAAAAGAACCCGGCGCTTTGCAGCTTGGCGGCACGCAAGGGATCATCGTCGGGCAGTGCCCTGGAGACCCGCGCGGCACGCGCCCAGGCAAAGGCCAGCAACGCGACGCCACAGAGCTGGAGGAAGTCCGGCGCCGCCCGATAGGGGTATTCACTGTCCTCGTGCGCGCGTTCACGTATGGCGCTCACCACACGGGCCAACGCGTCGCACAGGCTACCCAACGCACCGCAAAAGCCTGCGCATTCGACAGACTGTCCGCCCTGCCCGGCCTCGGCGCGAAACGCGTCCAGCAGCAGGCCGAAGGCGCGGCCCTCATCCCCCAGCACTTTGCGCAGCAACAGGTCATTGGCCTGGATCTCATTACTGCCCTCGTAGATCATCGCGATACGGCTGTCACGCAGGGTTTGCTCGATGGCGAACTCGGTGACGTAGCCGTAACCGCCGAACACCTGCAGCGCATGGCTGGCCTGCCGAAAACCCTGTTCGGTGAAAAACGCCTTGATGATGGGCGTCAGCAACGGCGCCAACTGCGCGGCCGACGAGTCGGGGTCATGCTCGGCCTGATCCAGCAGGTGCGCCGCCCAATAGCCGATGGCGCGCATGCCCTCGCTGGTGGTGCGCAGCTCCAGCAACACGCGGCGCATGGCCGGGTGGTAACGGATCGGGTCAGCCGCCTGGGCGACCACCTCTTCCGGCCTTGACGGCGCACGCATCTGCAAGCGTTCGGCGGCGTACTGGCGGGCGTTCTGCCAAGCCGCCTCGACATGCCCCAAGCCTTGCAGGCCGACATGCAGGCGCGCCGAATTCATCATCACAAACATCGCCGCCAGACCGCGATTGGTCGCGCCGATCAGCCAGCCTTGGGCACCGTCGAATACCAGCGAGCACGTCGCGCTGCCCTTGATGCCCATCTTGTGTTCAATGCCGTCACACCGCACGCCATTGGGCTGGCCATCGTCCAGCTGCTTGGGCACCAGGAACAGTGAAATGCCACGGCTGCCCGGCGGCGCATCGGGCACGCGCGCGAGCACCAGGTGCAGGATGTTGGCCGTGAGGTCGTGCTCGCCACCGGAGATAAATATTTTGCTGCCGCTCAGGCGATAGCTGCCATCCGCCTGGGGCTCGGCGCGACAGCGCAGCAAGCCGACGTCGCTGCCGGCCTGGGGTTCGGTCAGGCACATGGTGGGCAAGGTCTGGCCGCTGACAATCTCGGGCAAATAGCGCGCCTGCAGCCAGGGGGCGGCGTGGGCCTTGAGGCACAGGTACGCGCCGTGGGCGATGCCGGTGTACATGGCCCAGGCGTGATTGCTGGCGTAGAGCATCTCTTGCAGCGCCGCCTCGAGCAGTTGCGGCAAGCCCTGCCCGCCCGCCGCCTCGGCGCACGCCAGCGCGGGCCAGCCACCCTCGACATAGGCGCGATAGGCCTCGACGAAGCCGTCCGGGGTGCTGACCTGGCCCGCCTGCCACCGGCAGCCCTGGCGGTCACCCTGGCTGTTCAACGGCGCCAGCACGCCCTGACTGAAGCGCGCCGCCTCTTCCAGCACCTGGAGCGCGAGCGGCAGGTCCAGGGCCTCGAACGCCGGGCTGCGGCGCCACGTGTCGGGTGCCTGCAACCAGTGCTCAAGCACAAACTGCATATCGCGCAAAGGCGCCTCATAGCTCCACATCGGCACACCTCATCGACTAAAAATCGTGCGCTTCAAGCGCGATAGGCGGGGTTTTCGATCAACAACGCCATGCCCTGCCCGCCGCCCACACACGCGGCGGCAATCCCGTAGCGCAGGTGGTGCTGGCGTAATTGCCGGGCCAGGGTCATGACCAGGCGCAGGCCGGTGGCGGCCAGCGGATGCCCCAGCGCGAGGGCGCCGCCCTGGACGTTGAGCCGGGCGCTGTCCAGTTCCAATTCCTGAGCCACCGCGAGCACCTGGGCGGCCTGGGCTTCGTTGATCTCGAAACGGCCGATGTCGTCCAGGCTCAACCCGCTGCGTTGCAGCAGCAGGCGAATTGCCGGTGCCGGACCGATGCCCATGAACTCCGGGGCCACCCCCACCACTGCGCTGGCCAGCAGCCGCGCCAGGGGCGCACGCGTGCAGGCCGAGGCGCGGCCCACCAGGGCGGCCGCCGCGCCATCGACCATCGCGCAACTGTTGCCGGCGGTTTGTACACCGTCGGCATGCACGGCGTGCAGACGCGCCAAGGCCGCCAGGTCGGTGGGCCGTGGGTGGCTGTCGGCGCTGACGGCACTGGCGCGGCGTGCCAGGCTGATCCCTCTGGGCTGATAGCCCTCAAGCGCGAACACCTGGTGATCGACCGTGACGATTTCTTCAGCCCAGGCGCCGTCACGTTGTGCCTGCAAGGCGCGCTGATGGCTGTCGCAGGCGTAGCGGTCCACCGCCTCGCGGCTCAAGCCATAACGGCGCGCGAGGTTGTCGGCCGTGGCGATCATGTCCAGGCCCGGGGCCGGGTCGTACAGCGCTTCCCAGAGAAAATCCTTGAACTGCACTTCGCCGCCGAGACGAAAGCCGCCCCGGTGGGTGTAGGCGGCAATCGGGTTGCGCGACATCGACTCACTGGCCACGCACAGGGCCAGTTGCACCTCGTCACGCAGCTGCTCGGCGGCCTGGCGCAACAGCTCGAAACCGGTGGCGCAGATGCGCTGCACCCCCAGCGCGGGCACCGATTGCGCCACCCCGCTGTACAAACCGATATGCCGTGGCAGCAAGTAGGCATCGAAGCTGGCCTGGGCCATGGAGCCGGCCAGTACGCTGTCCACCGCCCCAGGCTCGATGCCGGCTCGCGCCAGCACTTCGCGGCCCACCTTGATCCCCAAATCGATGGGCGACACCTGGGACAGCGCGCCGCCAAGGTCGACCCACGGGGTGCGCACCGCCTCGAAAATCGCCGCGTCGGCAAACGCCGAATACTGCCCGGCGCCGCTCAAGGCTTGGGCCCGGCGCGCAGGATGGTCGGGTCTTCACCGCGATACAACGCCTCGACCCTCGCCGCGCGCCATTGCAACACCGCACGCTGGTTGATCGAGCCTTTGTCGGTGATTTCCCCACGGTCGATGGACGCCGGCTCATCCAGCACGGCAATCCACTCCAAGCGACTGGCATTGCCGGTGGCCTCGCGATTGAGCCGCTGCAACCAGTCACCGAACCACTCGCGCACCGGCGCGCTGGCCAGCACCTCGGCGTCACTGGCGTCGGTGCTCAAGCCCGCCAGCCGGCGACACTCGTAGAGCCTGGGGAACACCAGGGCACCCAGGCATTCGCGGTCCGGCGCGGCAATCACCAGGTCCTGCACATAAGGCGAGCCTTCGAGCACCGCACGATTGCGCAGCGGCCCAACGCTGACAAACACGCCTGAGGAGAGCTTGAAGTCCTCGGCAATGCGTCCATCGAACATCAGCCCCAGTTGCGGTTGCTGCGGGTCGGCGAGCTTGATCGCGTCGCCCGAACAATAGAAACCCAGTTCGTCGAACACCTCGGCGGTCTGCTCGGGCGCCCGCCAGTAACCGGGCATGATGTGCGGCCCGCGAAAGCGTCCCTCGAATTTGCCGTCCAGCGGCACCAGGCGCACCTCACAGCCCGGTGCGGGCAACCCGATATACCCGGCCATCGACAGCGGCCCGGTGGTAAAGGTGCAGGACGGCGCGGCTTCGGTCATGCCCAACCCGGCCATCATGCGGATACGTTCACCGCAGTGCCGCTCGGCCACGCGGTCGAGGCGGTCCCAGATACTTTGCGACAGGCCGGCGGCGGCGAAGAAGAACAGTTTCATCCGCGCGAAAAAGCGCTCGCGCAACTCAGCGTCCTGCTCCAGGGCGTTGACCAGTTCTTCCCAGCCCTTGGGCACCGTCAGGTAGGCCGTGGGCGACACGTCCTTGAGGTTGCGCAGGGTCTCGGCAAAGCCCTGGACCGTCGGCTTGCCGTCGTCGAGGTAAAACGTACCGCCGTTGTAGAGCACAATGCCGACGTTGTGGCTGCCGCCGAAGGTGTGGTTCCACGGCAGCCAGTCGACCAGTACCGGCGGTTCCTCACCGAACACCGGGAACGTCTGCAGCAGCATCTGCTGATTGGCGCAGAGCATGCGTTGGGTGGTGACGACCGCTTTGGGCAACTTGGTGGAGCCCGAGGTAAAGAGAAACTTAGCGATGCTGTCGGGGCCGGTGGCCTTGAACGCCGCTTCGGCCTCAGCGCCACCCGGCGTTTGCAGCAGGCTGGCGAAGCTGGCCTGAGTGCGCCCCGGCGCGTGGCCGCGCACGCTGATCAACGGGGTCTCGGCCGGCAATACGGCGTCGATTGCGCGTTGGTAAGCAGACGCGTCGCTGACGAACACCAAGCCCGGTTGCAGCAGGTTGCACACATGCCGCAGCTTGGCGAAATCCTGGGACAACAATGAATACGCCGGCGACACCGGGCAGTAAGGGATTCCGGCATACATCGCGCCGAGAGCCACCTGCAGATGCTCGATGTCGTTGCCAGACAGTAATGCCAGCGGTTTGTCCGCCGAGAGGCCGTAACGCAGCAGGCCCTGGGCAATCGCGCGCACGCTGTCGAGCATTTCCCTGTAGCTGACACGACGCCAATCACCACCGGCCTGGCGTGCGGCGATAAATGTTTGCTCGGGCCGTACCTGGGCCCAATGCACCAAACGATCGAGCAAGCGTGCCGGTAATTCACCCAGCGGCTCCAGGGAACGCATGTGCAGCACGCCCTGTTCTTCAGTGACCTGCACCGGCGCGTGGCCGATGGACACCTCGCGGTATCGCGGCGTGGGCTGGGGTTGCGGTCGGAATTCGGAACTCACAAGGATGTCCTCCATCAAGGCGGATCAACGCCGCCTTGTTATTGTTATGTCGCCGCGCCTTGCTCAGATCGGGTAATGCCGCGGCCCGTTCTGCAAGGTGACCCAACGCAATTGCGTAAAGTGTTCAATCGAAGCCTTGCCGCCAAAGCTGCCGTAGCCGCTGGACTTGACCCCGCCAAACGGCATCTGCGCCTCGTCGTGCACGGTCGGGCCGTTGATATGGCAAATGCCCGACTCCACCCGTTGCGCCAGGGCCAGCGCACGCCCGGTGTCGCGACTGAAGATCGCCGCCGACAGGCCGAACTCAGAGTCGTTGGCCAGACGCAGCAGGGCTTCGTCTCCATCACCGCGCAACAGCACCGCCACCGGGCCGAAGGACTCTTCGCGGTACAAACGCATGTGTTCGGTGACGCCATCGATCAGGGTCGGCTGCAGGATACTGCCGTCCAATTGGCCGCCCACCACCAGCCGTGCACCTTTGGCGAGGGCATCGTCGATCAAGGCCTTGATGCGCGTGCCGGCACGGGCGTCCACCAGCGACCCCAGCACTGAATCCGCCGCCTCGGGGTTGCCCGCGCGCAGGGTCGCGACCTTGGCCGCCAGCTTGGCGGTGAACGCATCGGCGACCTTGGCATCGACAATCAAGCGTTCGGTGGACATGCAAATCTGCCCCTGGTTGAAGTAGGCACCAAATGCTGCCGCCGCCACTGCTGCATCGAGGTCGGCGTCGTCGAGCACCAGCAACGGCGCCTTGCCGCCCAACTCCAACAGCGCCGGTTTGAGGTGACGCGCCGAGAGTTCGCCGACAATCCGCCCCACGTGGGTCGAGCCCGTGAAGTTGACCCGGCGCACGGCCGGGTTGGCGATCAGCCGCTCGACAATCGCGGCGGCATCCTCTGGCGCATTGCTGATCACGTTGACCACGCCATCGCCCAGCCCGGCGTCCTGCAGCACTTGGCCAATCAGGCGGTGCACCGCCGGGCTCAATTCCGAGGCCTTGAGCACCACGGTATTGCCGCAGGCCAGCGGCATGGCGATAGCCCGCGTGGCGAGGATGACCGGGGCATTCCACGGCGCGATGCCCAGCACCACGCCGCAGGGCTGACGCAGGGCCATGGCGAAACTGCCGGGGACATCGGAGGGAATGACGTCGCCGGTGATCTGGGTGGTCATCGACGCGGCTTCGCGGAGCATATTGGCCGCCAGGCGCACGTTGAAGCCGTACCAGTTGGCCATGGCGCCGGTCTCACCGGCAGCAGCGATAAATTCCGCGCTGCGCGCCTGCAATTGCTCGGCCGCCTTGAGCAAACGGGTGCGGCGCTCGTTGGGGGCCAGCGCTGCCCAGGTGGGGAACGCGGCTTGAGCGGCGGCGACGGCGGCGTCGGCATCTTCCAGGGTCGCTGCGGCGACCCGCGAGACGACTTCACCGGTCACCGGGTTGCGGCGCTCGAAGGTTCGACCGTCGCGGGCGGCGCACGACTGGCCGCCGATCAACAGGGGCACGTCCAGCATGGTGATTCCTCTTTATTGTCTTTATCGGGAATACGTTCAAGCGGGGTACAGCGGCGCGGCCAGGCGGCCGCGCCCTTCAGCGTTTATACGCCTGCAGGCCAGGCTTGATGCTCTTGTCGTCGAGGAACTGTTTCATGCCCTGCTCGCGACCGCCTTCGGTGTCGAGCAGGCGCGACTGATCGAGCTTGGCGTAGAGGTAATCCTCGTTCTGCTCCCAGGTCAGTTCGCGGCAGCGCTTGAAGCCATGCTTGGCCGCGCGCAGCACCACCGGGTTTTTCTCGAGCAGGTTGCGCGCCAGTTCGATGGTCACTTCGCGCAGTTGCGCCAGGGGCACGCTTTCGTTGACCAGGCCCATTTCGGCGGCTTTCTGCCCGCCGAAGGTCTTGCCGGTCATGATGTAGTACAGGGATTGGCGATGGCCCACGGTGTCGGCCATGGCTTTGCTCACCAAGTTGCCCGGCGGGATGCCCCAGTTGATTTCCGAGAGGCCGAAGGTGGCTTCGTCAGCGCAGATCGCCAGGTCGCACGCCACCAGTGGGCTGAAGCCGCCGCCGAAGCACCAGCCATTGACCATGGCGATGGTCGGCTTGGCATACATGCGCAGCAGTTTCCATTGCCATTGCGAGGCTTCGCGGCGAATTTTTTCCTGGAGGATCTCCGGCCCGGCATCCACTTCGCGGAAGTATTCCTTGAGGTCCATGCCGGCCGTCCAGGCTTCGCCGGCACCGGTCAGTACCAGTACGCCGGCGGCAGGATCCTGCTCCAGGGTTTCCAGTACGTCGATCATTTCCCGGTTCAGGGTCGGGCTCATGGCGTTGCGTTTTTCCGGACGGTTGAGGATGACCCAGGCGATGCCTTCCTCGATCTCAACCTTGACTGTGGTCCAACGGCCTTCGTAATTGCTCATGGCGGTACGCTCTTGTTCTGGTGTGAAGATGAGTCGAAATTAAACTGCAAATATAGTTATGTCAATTAACTATTAATCTGGATAACCAATATTTTTCCGGTGTAAAACCTGCGTTTTTCTGGTGTTTTGAAACGTCGGCATAGCCAGGGCTCGCCAACCTCGGCAAACTAGATAGCCTTCTTAACCTCCATCTCTTGAGGATTGCACTGTTAATGGCCAAGCCTTCCAACATCGCCGCCCCCAGCCCGGCCCTGCCCGACAACGAGGAGGTGCGGCCGCCGCTGGATTCAGCCCTGGACGATCTGATCGGTTACGCCATGCGCCGCGCCCAGCTCAAGCTGTTCCAGAACCTGATCGGCCGGCTGTCGGACCACGACCTGCGTCCCGCGCAGTTCTCGGCCCTGGCGATCATCGAGCAGAACCCTGGGCTGATGCAGGCCGACCTGGCCCGTGCCCTGGCGATTGAGCCGCCCCAGGTGGTGCCCCTGCTGAACAAGCTGGAGAGCCGCGCCCTCGCCGTGCGGGTCCGCTGCAAGCCCGACAAACGCTCCTACGGGATCTTCCTCAGCAAGACCGGCGAAACCCTGCTCAAAGCGCTCAAGGAAATCGCCGCCCAGAGCGACCAGGACGCCACGGCCGCCCTGGACAGCCAGGAACGTGAAGAACTGCTGCGCTTGCTCAAGAAGGTCTACCAGGACTGATCGGCCTACCAGAGCGCCACGGTGTAGAGCACCAGGAAGCGGGTCTGGTTTTCGTCGCGAAAGGCTGCGCCGCTGGGGAAGTCATTGCGGTAGATCGACTTGCGCGCCATGAACCCGACGTTCTTCAGCGGGCCGCTCTGAATCACGTAGCCCAACTCCATCTGGAACTCGCGTTCCTTGCGATCCTCGGCGTTGAAAGCCGCCAATTCGATGTTGTCGCCGCGCACATAGCGCAGCCGGCTCTTCAACCCCGGCACACCCGCTGCGGCGAAATCGTAGTCATAGATGGCCTGCCAGGTGCGCTCCTTGGCGTTGAGAAAGTCCGAACTCATGGTCAGCTCGCTCATGCCCATCAACTCGGTGCCGGAAATATAGGGCGTGGCGGTCTCGCCGCTTGAATGCATGTAGCCAAGGCTCACGCGGTGGCCGCCCAGGCGGTAACCAAACAGCGCCGAGAGGTTGCGGTTATCCACGTTCCCGGCCTTGGCACTGCCGTCCTCGCGGCTGAAGAAGCTGCGCAGGTCACTGGTGAGCACGCCATCCCCCACCGGCAGGTTATGCAGCAACGCCAGGGTGTCCTGCTGGTAGAGGTCCGCGACCTGCGAGTGATAAACGCGCAGGCTGAGGTCTTTGTTGACCTGGTAGTCACCGCCGACGTAAGCCAGGTGCGAGGTGGTGGCGGTGGCATTGAAACGCCGGTTGGGCGAGGCCACGGTCATGGCCTGGTAGTCCGTGGAGTCGCGCTTGTTGATACGGTCGATATAGCCGGTGTTGAGGGTCAGGCCCTCGATGTCCTTGGAACTCAGGGTGGTGCCGCGAAAGGTCTGCGGCAGCAGGCGCGACGGGCTGGCGAAGGCGAACGGCAGGAAGATCGACACATCACCCGCCTTCACCGTGGTTTGGGCAAACCGCAGCTTGGCGGTCGGGGCCAGGCGCGCGTATTCATCGGCGGCACGCTTGTCGCTGGCCGACACCGGCAACAACTCGGTGCCGCTGCGGTCCGGTGACGAGTCGAGCTTGACCCCCATCAACCCACGCACATCCAGGCCAAAGCCGACTGGGCCTGGGGTGTATCCCGATTCCAGGTTGAGGATGAACGCCTGGGCCCATTCCCGTGCGGCCGTCTTCGCACCGTCGTCCTTGTAGTCACGGTCCAGGTAGTAATTGCGCAGGGTCAAGGTACCGTGGCTGTCGTCGATAAAGCCTGCCGCCCACAACGGGGTGGTGGGCAGCACGCTCAAGGCCAGCGACGCCAGCAGCAGGCGTGGAAGGTTGTTCGACACACAGGAGACTGACGCAGCCGCAACGGCGTCCTCCATCGGGAGTTCTGGCATGTTCGATGTCCATTTTTTGTTGTTGTTTTTGGGGTGTCACACGCTCGGCCCAGTCGGCTTTGCGAGCCAAGAATGGAAACAGCCGAGGGCGCTCGTCAACTGCAACTGAGCGATAATCGAACATTAATAAAACTATCTATTTTTCAGCTTCATATGGATCTTAATCATAACCACATGTTTTTGATCGATTTATTCTTATTTTTTAAGGTTTTTTATCCGCGATTCATTTTTTAGTTATCTTTGTTATCTTAATCGCCAGCAGCCACTGAAGCTCGCCATCCCCATAAAAACAACAATGAGGTTTGCCCATGGACAGTCCATCGCGTCGTTCGACGCTGACTATTGCGTTGTGCTTTATCGTTGCGCTGATCGAGGGGTTCGATCTGCAAGCCGCCGGCACCGCCGCCGCCGGGTTACGTCAAACGTTCGCCCTGGACCCGAAGATGCTCGGCTGGGTCTTCAGCGTCGGCATCATTGGCCTGCTGCCGGGGGCGTTCTTCGGCGGTTGGGTCGCCGACCGCATCGGGCGTAAGAAAATCCTGGTGATGGCGGTGCTGCTGTTCGGGGTGTTTTCCCTGAGCACCGCGTTTGTCGACAGCTACTCGGGCCTGTTGCTGGTGCGCTTCCTGACCGGCCTGGGGCTGGGCGCGGCACTGCCCAACCTGATCGCCCTGTGCGCCGAAGCGGTCAGTGAGCACAAGCGCGGCACCGCCATCAGCGTGATGTACTGCGGCGTACCGCTGGGTGGCGCCTTGGCTGCCGTGGTAGCGATGTTTTCCAGTGAACACTGGCAAACCACCTTTATCATCGGCGGCCTGGCGCCCTTGCTGGCCGTGCCGCTGATGATCCTGTTACTGCCTGAATCCAGCGCCTTTCGCCAACAGCGCGACAACACCCCCGGCGCCCGCCCTTCCACGTCCCAGGCGCTGTTCGGCGAGGGTCGCGCGCGCACCACACTGGCGTTGTGGCTCAGCTACTTCTTCACCCTGACCGTGATGTACATGCTGCTCAACTGGCTGCCGTCGCTGTTGCTGGAACAAGGCTTCAGTAAACCCCAGGCGGGCATGGTGCAGATGCTCTTCAATATCGGCGGCGCCCTGGGTTCACTGCTTGGCGGCGTGCTACTGGACCGCTGCAATGCCGTCAAAGTGGTGTTGTGCGTGTACGCCGGGTTGCTGGCGGCCCTCGCGGGCGTGGGACTCTCAGTGGGCATCGTGCCCATGGCGATTGCCGGCTTTGCCGCCGGCTTGTTCGTCATGGCCGCGCAGTTGGTGCTGTACGCGTCGGCACCGCCCTCCTACCCCACCTCGGTACGCGCCACCGGCGTCGGTGCCGCGGTAGCCGTCGGCCGCCTGGGTTCGGTGGCCGGGCCGCTGGCGGCCGGCCAACTGCTCGCAGCCGGCGCCGGCACTGCGGGGGTCCTGTTGGCGACCTCCCCCGGGGTGGTGATTGCCGCGCTGACCATCATCAGCGTGATGGTGCGGGCCGCACCACCTAGAACTTGTGCAGCCAATTGAGCACCAGTTTGTTGCCCTGGGTGCGGTTCTCAGCCTGCTGCTCAAAGTAGGCGTTCACCGACAGCACGTTTTCCTTGTTGAAGGCATAGACCAGGCCTGGGCCCATGGCCCAGACCTTTTCCCGCCGCCCACTCACGTCGTGCCCATCGACCTGGGTGTCGGTGATCTGCTTCAACCAGTAGCCATTCACCCCCACGCTCAGTTGTTGGTTCAAGGCATATTGCAGCGTCAGGTTGGCATGCAAGGCCTGGCCGGCCTGGGTATCGGAAACATCCCCGAAGCCTGCCTGTGGATCATCGTTCTTGCCGTTCCACAGGTACATGAAACGCCCGCTCGCCGACCATTTCGGGTTGAACCAGTACGTCGCCGCATAATACGGGTTGAATGACCAGAAGTTGCTGCCGGGGTTGATCGAGCGATTGCGGTTATAGGCCCCCACCGGCACCGACACATCGGCCTCGACGCGCTGGGTCAACAGCGGGCTGCCATCGGCCCGGCTCAGGGTCGGCAGTTGCAGGAAGGCGCCAAGCGTCACGTCGCCAAAGCCTTCACGAGCACTCAACGCGGCGTTATGCAAACCATCATCGACATCCACATGGGCCAGCGAGGTGTTGATCAAGGTGAAGCCGGGCATGGCGCCATTGGCCAAAGGATGACCGAGGTAGATGATCTGCGTGGTCGGCGCCACCACTTCCAGATCCTGTTTGGGCAACGCCAGCTTGTGGCCGTTGGCGTCGTTGAAACGGCTGGCGCGGGAGTACGTCAGGTACTCCTCCAGGTACCAGCCAGGGCCGGCCGGTGCCGGTGAGCCGTCGTAGAAACTGGTGCTGCCCAGGTTGAGTCCGGGCAAATCGTAAGCGTGTGCAGTCGATGACAGTGCGACAAAGGTCATGGCCGCAACTGTCCGCAAGATAGGCTTGAGCATCTTGTGTGTCCTGTATTTTTGTTGTTGTTCAAGACCCCCGGCACGGTGGATCCGCACCGGGGTTTACCGCGGTTGCAGGCCCTACACGTAGGTGGCGGCCAACCCACCGTCCACCGGCAGATTGACCCCGTTGACCCAGCGTGCGGCGTCGGAGCAGAGGAAGGCGATCACCGCCGCCACCTCATCGGCCAGGGCTGGACGGGTCATGCGCTGGCTGTCCTCGGCCACCCGCTCCGGCCCGAGCAAGCTGACAAAGTCGCCCAGGATCGGGGTAAACACCGGCCCCGGCGCAACGCAGTTGATGCGCACCGAGTGATCGCGAAACCAGCCTTGGGCTTGCTGGAAGCTCCACACAATCAGCGCTTCCTTGAAGTACTGATAACAGGTGGCCTGCGCCACCGGATTGGCCGCCAGCCACTGCTGCCCTGCCGCGAAGTCTTGTGTGGCGGCCAGGGCCTTGTGCAGTTCCAGCCGTTGCGGCCATTGCGCGCCGAGCACCGACGCGACATTGACGATGCTGCCGCCCGCCGGCATGCGGGGCAGCAGCGCTTGCGCAAGATGCCGCAGCCCCAGGTAATTGACCTCGGCCACCGTCTGCGCGGGTGCCGTACCGGGCACGCCGGCAATGTTGCACAGCCCGTCGACCCGTGCCGGCAGGCGCGCCACCAAGGCATCGATGCTGGTAGGGTCACCCAAGTCCGCCTGGAAGAATCCATCCAGGGTCAATTGCGGTTCATGGCGATCAACGCCGATCACCGTGGCGCCCTGGAAACGCGCGAGCCGCGCCAATTCGGCGCCAATGCCGGAGGCGACACCGGTGACAACCAGGGTTTTGTTATACAGGTTCATGTTCAAGCCCTCTTGTTTTTGTATAGGCATGGGTGGAGCAAACCGATGAGCCAGGGCTCAGTACGGCCACGACTCAGTACGGCCGAAACTCAGAGCGGCCGAAACTCAGAATGGATAGACAGGCGGCGTGTTTTTCACCGTAACCCACTGCCACTGGCTGTACTCGTCCCAGTCGGCCGGCCCGCCGACGCTGCCGCCGTTGCCGGAAGCGCCGCGCCCGCCGAAGGGGTTGATGCATTCGTCGGCCACGGTCTGGTCGTTGATGTGCAACAGGCCGCAATTCAGCCGCTCGCCAATCGCCATGGCGCGCCCGACGGACGGCGAGATGATGGCGGCCGAGAGTCCATACTCCGTGCGGTTGGCCAGCTCGATGGCCTCCTCGTCGGTGGCAAAACTGACCACGCTGGCCACCGGGCCGAACACTTCGTCCTCAAAGGCGCGCATGCCCGGCCGCACGCCACTGAGCACGGTGGGCTGGTAGAACAACTGGTCATATTCGCCGCCAGCCTCCAACCGTGCGCCTGCTTGCAGGCTGTCGCTGACGATCTCGTGCACGCGCTGCAATTGCCGTGGGTTGATTAACGGGCCGAGCGCTGCTTCACCCCGAGCGGCATTGCCCACGGTGAGCGCCCGGGCCTTGTCCACCAGCTTGCGCGTGAGACGTTCGGCGATGGATTCATGGGCAAGAATCAAGCCGGTCGCCATGCAGATTTGCCCCTGGTGCAGCCAGGCGCCCCAGGCCGCATTGCTTGCCGCCAGGTCGAGGTCGGCGTCGTCGAGAATGATCAACGGGTTTTTGCCACCCAGTTCCAGCGCGACTTTTTTCAAGTGACGCCCGGCCACCTCGGCGACTTTGCGCCCTGCCGCCGTGGAGCCGGTAAAGGTGATCATCTGCACATTCGGGTCACGGCACAGCGCTTCACCGACCGGCGCAGCACCGGGCAACACGTGCAGCAGGCCCTTGGGCAGGCCCGCTTCCTCGAACAGCCGGGCGATCAGAAAACCGCCGCTGACAGGGGTCTGCGGGTCGGGCTTGAGTACCACCGCATTGCCCGCCGCCAAGGCTGGCGCCACCGAACGCAGCGATAGCACCAGGGGGAAATTAAACGGTGAAATCACCCCGACCACGCCATGGGGCTGGCGCCGCGCATAGGACAGGCGCCCGGCCGCACTGGGCAGCACCAGCCCGTGAGGCTGGGACAACAGGCCCGCCGCCTGGTGCAGCAGCACGATCGCCTCGCGCACTTCGTGCTCACCTTTGAACAGCGCGCCCCCGGTTTCGCGGGCGACATACAGCGCCAGTTCGGCGAAGCACTCCTGAGCCAGGTCCGCCGCCTTGCGAAACACGGCGGCGCGTTCCCGTGGGCCGATTGCGGCCCATGCCGGCTGGGCCAGGGCCGCGCTGCGACTGGCGACGGCGATGTCGGCCGCGTTGGCCATGGCGCACCGCATCAAGGGCTCGCCGGTGGCAGGTTCGATCACAGGCATCACGGACCCCGAGGCGGGTATCCAATCGCCGTTGAACAGGCATTCGGACTCAAGGGCCCGCTGTAACAGGTGGGTGGTTTCAGACACTGACATGGCAACTCCCGGTTCTTGTAATTGTCATCGCCTGCACATAGGCAAACGCCGCATCAGGTCTTGAGCAAAGGCTATGCCGCTTGCGCGCGGCGACGCTGACATAAATCGCCGAAGGCTCTATGCCGGGGCCCGCCACGTACCACTCAGCCATCAGGCGTCGGTCCGTGGCAAAAACCACGGCCTCGCCACTTGTTCAATTGATAAGGTTATGTTTAATAACTATCTGAGCAGTTACTCAAATCGTTCATTCGCTTTGCAGGGGCATAACAATGACTAATCCCCACAGCGCGCTGCCCGATGATCGGGTGGCCACCGCGCCCTATCATCCACGGGGCGACAGCCGCCAACTCAGCGACAGCAGCTCGCCGACGCCTGGAGAACTGGCCGACTGCCTGTTCTTTTCCCCAGAAGACGGGCGTATCTGGCTCAACGACCAACGCATGATGTTGCTGCACAGTTCCTCGTTCGGCGCCCTGCGCGGGGAAGTCATCGAGCGCCTGGGGCTGGAGCAGGCGCGCGGCCTGTTCACCCGCACCGGTTACGCCTCCGGCGCGCGGGATGCGCGGCTGATACGCGAGCGCTGGCCACAGGCCGATGCCGCCGCGGTGTTTCGCGCCGGGACCCACCTGCACACCCTGGAAGGCATGACCAAGGTCGAACCGCTGCATTTCAAGTTCGATGCCGACTCGGGGTTCTACGAAGGCGAGTTTCTCTGGCACCACTCCTGCGAAGCCGATGAGCACGTGAGCGCCTATGGCATCGGCCAGGACCCGGTGTGCTGGACTGAAACCGGCTATGCCATCGGGTTTGTCAGCGGCCTCTTCGGGCAAATGGTGATTTTCCGCGAAGTGGAATGCCGGGGCATGGGCCATCGATGCTGCCGGGTGGTGGGCAAGACGGCCGAACAATGGGGTGACGTCGAGCAAGACCTGCGCTACCTGAACGTGTCCCAGGCCGTCACCAGTCCCGCCCCCTCCACCACTCCCGACCACCCAGTGAACCACGGCGCCTGGGCCAACCCGCCGCAAGCGCTGGTGGGCGCCAGCGCGGCGTTCAACGCCGCAACGCAAGCCCTGCAACGCGTTGCGCTGACCCCGGCGACGGTGCTGATCAGCGGTGAATCCGGGGTGGGCAAGGAGATGTTTGCGCGCCAATTGCACCAGCTGAGTCACCGGCACGAGCGCCCGTTTGTGGCGCTCAATTGCGCCGCCATCCCGGACAACCTGATCGAGGCCGAACTGTTCGGCGTCGAGCGCGGCGCGTATACCGGCGCCACACACTCGCGCCCCGGGCGTTTCGAGCGGGCCCAGGGCGGGACACTGTTCCTCGACGAAATCACCAGCCTCAGCCTGGCAGGGCAAAGCAAATTGCTGCGTGCCTTGCAGGAACGCGAAATCGAACGGGTCGGCGGCGTGCGTGGGATCAAGGTGGATGTGCGGGTGGTAGCCGCCACCAATATTGATCTGCGCAAAGCCGTGGCTGACGGTACGTTTCGTGAAGACCTGTTCTACCGGTTGAATGTCTACCCCATCGCCCTGCCGCCCCTGCGTGAGCGCCGAGATGATATTCCGTTGCTGATCAACGCCTTCCTCACGCGCTTCTGCCAGGAATACGCCCGAACCCCGGCGGGCCTGACCATGCGCGCCCTGAAGGTGCTGTTGCGCTACGACTTCGCGGGCAATGTGCGCGAGCTGCAAAACCTGATCGAACGCGGCCTGATTGCCAGCGACGAAGGCCAAGCCATTGACTTGGTGCATCTGTTTCGCAATGAACCCATGCCGACGGATCCCTATGGCCTGGACGACCATGGCAGCCTGTCCAACACGGGACTGCAAGCCCCACGCCCCGCGCTGCTGGACACCCTTGGCCAGTTGGACCAGGGCTTTTCCATTGATGGCCTGGAGTCGCGCCTGATCAATGAGGCGCTGCAACACAACGCCGGCAACCTCGCGGCCGCCGCCCGGCTCTTGGGCCTCAGCCGTGCGCAATTTGCCTACCGGCTGAAGAAGCATCAGCGGCAAACCCCGTGATTGGAAATGAGTGCTTTAAAAGCTTTACCCAATTAAGTATTTTGCAGAGGTACCGTGCTACAAGCGCCCTTTTTTCCTACTCGTGACAAGGATCTCCTGTGAGCGGACTGCGTGAACGTCAGAAAGCCGAACGCCGCCAAGCCATCAGCCAGGCGGCGATCGAACTGTTTGAGCGCCAGGGCTTCCAGAACACCACCATCGAACAGATCGCCAGCCAGGCCGGCGTGTCGCCGCCCACGGTGTTCAAGTATTTCGGCAACAAACAGGAAATCATCCTGGAGATCCTGCGCCACGCCGATCAGCGGGCCATCACTGATACCCGCAGCCTGATCCACACAATAGACGACCCAGTCGACGCGCTCTGCCACCTGGAACGGCTGCTCACGGGCTATGCCCTCGAAGTCATGCATCCCAGCCTGTGGCGCGAACTGTTGCCGCTGATCCTGTTCGGTGGCAGCAATGAACTGCCCGCAGGTTATCGGGCCATGAACGATGCCCTCAGGGCGCAAATCAGTGAACTGCTGAGGGAGCTGCAACGGGCCGGCAAGCTGCGCCCGCAACTCGATGTGGAGCTGGCCGCATTCCTGTTGAACGACTACTCACACCTGCAACTGTTCAGGCTGGTCAACCAGGAACACCCGGATATCGATGCGCACTCTACGCAGGTCAGGCGTATCACCGAGTTGCTGTTCTACGGCATGCAGGCCTGAGGGCATAGGCATCTATATAAATCTTAAAGGCTGACACATAACGCTGTGGTAAGCGGGCTTGCACCGCGTAGGGCAAGCCTGCTCACCACAAGCACCTCATGTTCTCAGGTTATGTTTTCATCGAAATGTATAGATACCAATGGGCCTGACAGCTTCCAGGCTCGGGCCCGGCGCGCACGCACCGGGCCACTCTGTTCAGCGGTTCGTCTTGATGTTGATCCAGGTGCGGGTACGGATGCGCTCCACGGCAGCCGGAATCGGCTCCAGGGCGAACAGCGTCTTGCGCGCGGCGTCCGGCACATACATGTTGGGGTTGTTGCGGATACTGGCGTCCACCAGCGCGGTGGCGTCTTTGTTCGGGTTGGGATAGCCGATTTTGTTGCTGATGCGGGCAATCACCTCCGGACGCAGGATGTAATTGATGAACGCGTGCGCCTCAGCCAGATCGGGCGCGTTGGCCGGGATCATCATCACGTCCGACCACATCGGCGCGCCTTCCTTGGGCAGTGCCATCTCGACCTTGACGCCCTTGCCGGCGGCATCCGCCAATTGTTTGGCCAGCGCGACACCGCCGGACCAGCCCACCGCCACACAGACATCACCGTTGGCCAAATCCATGCCGTAACGCGACGAGTTGAAGTAGGTGATGTAAGGACGGATCTTCATCATCACGGCCTGGGCCTGTGGGTAGTCTTCGCGCTTCTGGCTATTGGGGTCGAGGCCCTTGAAGTGCAAGGCAATGGGCACGATCTCGTTGCCCGCGTCGAGGAAGCCGACCCCGCAAGCGGCCAGCTTGGCAAGGTTCTCTTCCTTGAAGATGATGTCCCAGGTATTCATCTGCACGTCGGCCCCCAGGGCCTTGCGGACCTTGTCGACGTTGTAGCCGATCAGCGTAGTGCCCCACAAGTAAGGCGCGGCGTAGCGATTGCCGGTGTCGCCCACGGCCTCCAGGGACTGCATGAACTGGGGGTCCAGGTGCTGCCAGTTCGGCAACTGCGTGCGGTCCAGCGGCTGGACCGCACCGGCCTTGATCAGGTGCCCCAGGTTGGCGCTGCCCGGAAACACCACGTCATACCCGGAGTTGCCGGTCAGCAGCTTGGATTCCATGGTTTCGGCACTGTCGAACACATCGTAAATCGGGCGAATACCGGTCTCTTCCTGGAAGCTCTTGAGCACCTCGGGGGGCAGGTATTCGATCCAGTTGTAGATCCGTACGGTGCGTTCTTCAGCCAGGCAAAAACCACTGATCAACAACGAAGCGACAGTGCCCAGCACGGTGTTACGCAAAAAACTGTTCATGGTGAAAACACTCCAGCGCGGCCACGATGGCTCGCAGCACTTAATAGCGATAGGTGAAATACAGCTCCAGCGCACTGAACGTTTGGTCATCGCCGAACACCTGTTTGGCGGCGGCCAGTGGCTTGACCCAGTTGTACGATAGCGACGTATAGAACGACGGCGTGGGCGTCCAGTCGAGGAATACCACGCTCTCGTCGGCAAAGCGCCGATCGTTGACCGGTGCACCCATGTAGTTTTTCTCGTCCAGCCAGAACTGGTAGTGAATCGCACCGAGGGTCACGGTTTCGTTGAGGTGGGTCTTGAGGGAAAACTGCTGGACGTTTTCGTTGCTGTTGAACAGCAGGTAGTTACCCACCACGTCGCCGATCAGCCAGGTGCTCCAGTCGACAAAGCCCTTACTGAGCGGGTCCCAGGCTTTTTGCCGGTTGTCGGAGAGGTTGTCGTCGCCGGAAAAACTCGCGTAGCGGTAGCCGATGATCGGGGTCAGCGGCAATGTGCTGAACGCATAGTCCGCCTGGCCATACCAGGCATTGGCCGCGTAATCGACACCCTCGCCGCTGCCGCGCTCCAACGCGTATTCGGCGTTCAAGGTCAGTGCCGGCACGCCGGGAACCTTGGCATTGAGCGCCCTCAGGTTGTACACCCGCATGCCGTCCCGGCGTCGGGGAAGCGTGCTGCCTCTCGGGCCAAGGGCATTGACCTTCATGGCCATGGCGCCGAGCGTCACCTGATCATCGAGGTTGTAATCGAGGTTGACGCCGGTCATCCGGAAGTCGCCCAGATCATCATCGGTGCGCAGGGTGAACGCCTGAGACTTCAGTGCGCCGTGGTCCCAGGCCAGGACCGCCGAATCCTTGAAGGCGGTCCGAGGGCCCAGCCAGTAGGCAGCGTCTTTGTGCTGGTCGAGGTTACCGTCCATGACGATGAACCCCGTGCCGATCATGTAGTTCTGGCGGCCGGCGGTCAGCTTCCATTCGCCGGCGCGGAAACCCCCGTAGAGTTCTTCGGCCGCGACCTTGCCGTCGGAGCTGCGGGTGAAGCCACCGGCATCACCGTCGCCGAACGTGCTTGCCGCCACCAGCGAACCGCCCGCCAGCAGGCTGAAATCGGGTTGTACCGCGTACTCGAATTTGGCACCTGGTTTTACGTAGAACTCTTGCCAGTTGATCCTGGCGCCGCCGTTTTTGCCGTTGCGCGCATCCACACGGCCGCTGCCGAAGTTGACGCCACGACTGAACAGCGTCGCCCCGCCCGCCGTGAGGTTGACTTCGCCCTTGAGATTGCCGTCCTCAAAGGTGTAGCCCGCCCATGCGACGTGGGTGGTCAAGGGTAAGCCGACCGCTAAGAGCGCTCGAGAGAAACGCTTGGTGAAAACCATAAGAAGCTCCTGTGGAATTATTGTTGTTACAGGGCAGTCAATGGCGACGCAGGGCGTCGCCAACACCTGGGCAAGCCAGGTGAATAGAACGCAAGACTCTTATTTTTTGACGAGGTCAGTGGCTCAGGTGGGCGGCAATCGCGCGCAGCATGCGCACGCTGTCGGTATCGAACGGGCTGACCGCCTCGTTCAGCGACGATTGCTTGACGATCACCACGCCGGACGGTTTGTCGATGAACAGGTATTGACCGTGAATACCCCCAGCCATCAGGGCTTGGCTGTGGTCGTTGAACACGTACCACTGGCTTCGATAGGACGCATCGGGTGTCCAGTGGGAGAACTCGGCGTTTTGCGCGTAAACCGCCGGGTCGGCCCCTGCGGTGATGCGGGCGACGGTCTCGGGCGACAGCAGCTCAACCCCGTCCTGGCGGCCGTTGTTGGCCAGCAGGCGACCAAAACGCGCCATGTCGCGCAAGGTGGCACTAAAGCCCGCCCCGGCGACATTACGCCCCCACGGATCGGCGATGAAATACCCGTCACGGTCGCACCCCAACTGCTGCCAGATACCCTCCAGCAGCTCACTGCAGGCGCTGCCCGAAGCCCGCTCCATCACCCACGCCAAGGCTTCGGTGGTGGCGGTCACATAGTGGAAAAACCCGCCGTGCACGCCACGTTTTTTCAGCGACGGCAGGTATTGGTACAACGACTCGAACTGAGCGTATTGCGCCAATGCCGGCTGGAAGCCACAGGCATAGCCGTACTGCGAGCTCTCTGAATTGGGGTCGTCATAGACCTCGCTGTAATCGATGCCCACCGCCATGTCGAAAAGCTGGCGCACCGTCGCATCACCAAACGCGCTGCCCACCAGTTCCGGCACGTAGTACGCGGCGGGCAGCTCGGGGTTGAGCACGCCGCGGGTCACCAGTTCTTCGCCCAGGGTGCCGACCAGCGATTTGGTCACCGAGAACATGATGTGCCGGTCACAGGCGCGCTGGCCGTTGAAGTAGCGTTCGAACAGCACGGTGTCACCCTGCATCACCAAAAAGGCATCGGTCTGGCTGGCCAGCAGATGCTCGATGACACTCACGCTCAACCCGCACTCACTGTCGAAGTACAGGGCATCCAATGCCTGCGACACGGTATTCAAGGGCCCGGCAGGGCCGGCGCCCGCGCGCACATCGATGGAGGGACGCAGTCGCGCCAGGTTGCGAAACCCCCACTGGTTAAAGGGCGGGCGCATCCAGTTGTGCCAAGTGACGCGGTATTTGGGCCCCGCCGGGAAGCCCTGCATCAGTAAAGGCGCCAAGCGGGGCTGGGTGGAAGACTCGTTCGTCTCAACGTAAAGGCTGGCCAATGACGGCATGATGTTCTGACCCATGGGATAACCCTGGAAATGACTCTGCATGCGAGCAGATGCCAGGCAATAATTAACCGGCAAATATTCTTTAGTCAATAAATCTTTTAATCAAATAACCAAAGACCTGTTCGGTTTCATTCTGACGTGACCGATCTGCGCTGCTGTACATTGTCCTCAAATCCCCAGCCTTAACGAACGCGGTTAACTATGCTGAAGGACCCGTCCCGACGTTCCCCACAGTGATCCTTATCGGAGACCCAACATGAATCCAAACGCCACCGCCCTTGTCTTGATCGAATTCCAGAACGACTTCACCACGCCCGGCGGCGTGTTCCATGACGCCGTCAAAGACGTCATGCACACCGGCGACATGCTGGCCAACACCGCAACCACGGTGCAGCAAGCCCGCACACTCGGGGTGAAGATCATCCACCTGCCGATCCAGTTCGCCGACGGCTATCCGGAGCTGACCACGCGCCATTATGGGATTCTCAAAGGTGTCGCCGACGGCAGCGCGTTCCGCACCGG
This sequence comes from Pseudomonas sp. QC2, assembly GCF_002859085.1. Taxonomy (NCBI): domain Bacteria; kingdom Pseudomonadati; phylum Pseudomonadota; class Gammaproteobacteria; order Pseudomonadales; family Pseudomonadaceae; genus Pseudomonas; species Pseudomonas sp. QC2. Next base: position 137,186 of record NZ_PKKS01000021.1, on the reverse strand, counting down.
CAGCTGGGGCGCCGAGATCTCGGAAGCGATCACCCGTGAAACCGGCGATATTCTCGTGGAAGGCAAGCGCGGGCTGGATGGTTTTGCGACCACGGGCCTGGACCTGGTGCTGCGCAACAACGGTATCCAGAACCTGGTGGTGGCAGGGTTTCTGACCAACTGTTGTGTCGAGGGTACGGTGCGGTCAGGGTATGAGAAGGGTTATAACGTGGTGACCTTGAGCGACTGCACGGCGACGTTCACCGATGAGCAACAAAAGGCCGCTGAAAACTTCACGCTGCCCATGTTTTCGCAGGTGTTGCGGCACACCGAGTTCCTTGGGGCGTTGCGCGAAAAATAAGCAAAAAAAGGGGGCGACTGATCCATCAGTCGCCCCCTTTTTGCTTAGCCCTGGGAATGGCTTATCCGTTCAACGTCAGCCCCGGATAGGCCCGCACAGGCACCTTGTGCCGTTGCGGTTGCTGCCGGGCGAGCTGCGCCTGGACCTGTGCGACGGCATCCAGCACGCGCTGCGCCCATTGCTCGTCTTCCGGGTCCACGACCACAACGCGAAAACCGTGATCGAAGCCTTCAAGCTGGACCCCTTCGGAGTCATCGACATGCAGGTCGATGTCGAATGCCGGCGGGAATTTCGACGGTGTGCTCGACAGCCCGCGCTCCGTGAGCGCTTGATTGTGCCGCACACTGTTGACCACGCCATCGACGTGGATGCCGTACAGCAGCAACCAACGGCGGATGTAGGACGGGGTCCGGCCGGACGAGGTGTAGACCCAGACGCTGCAACCCTGGCGACGCAGTTCGCGGGTCAGGGCGCGGGTGCCGCAGCGCAGCGGCTCACCCAGCCAACGGTGTACACATGCTGGCAAACGGCTGTGCTCGGTCGCGCTGTGGTGAAGCTGGCAGGCCAGCGTGTCGTCGATATCAAAAGAGATACGGATACGCTGACGCTTGAACACCCGCTTGATTGTGTCGAGCACTGGGTACCTTCCCATCAATGGCCCCCTTGGCAGACGGGCGCCGGTGTGTCGCTCAGGAAAAACGCCATAGGGTCAGGGGCCTTATCTTCCAGGAACGCTGCATATTTTTTCTTGATCTTGGGCAATTCGTACAATGCCATTACGCCATGTTTGGCGGAGTTACGTATGACCGAGGACGGGTTGAAATAGCCCTCGGCGTTGTCCAGCGTGAGTACGAACGGCGGCAAGCCCTCGCGCATCAGCAGGTAGCTGACAATCAGCGACCCACTGCGGTGATTGCCTTCGACGAACAACTGCGGCCTGCTGAGGACTCGCACGTAGACACCGGCGGCGCGCTTCCACACCGATTCACTGTGGTGCCTGCAGTACCAGCCGTATAAATCCTTGATGCCACCCTCGACATTGTTGAAAAAATGCTCTTCGGTGGCCGCCAGGTGTTGGGCGTATTCCTGCCGGCGAACCGGGTCTTTGCCGCAGAGCACGGTGGCATTGATCTCCAGCATCAGGTTCAGTTGCTGGAGGTCGAACAGGTCAATACCGCGCGCAACATAGTCGTCAATCAGGGCGTAGCCTTCAAGCACATTCTGCAGCACTTCGTCCGTCAGCGGGTCGCGTGGCTCGGTAAAGTCCCGGCTGAGCTGGGCAAAACGGTTCTGTACCTCGCGCAGTGCGCGTTCAATCGCGGCCAGATCAAGACGATGCGTTGCAGACATTGGCAATCCTGAAAAACGGTGCATGAGTCGGTCAGCTGAACTTGCCGCTGATGTAGTCACCGGTCATTTGTTCGCGTGGGTTCTCGAAAATCTGCGTGGTGGCGCCCATTTCGACCAGATAGCCGGTGCGCGTGCCCTGGGAGATATCCACCGAGAAAAACGCGGTGGTATCGGCCACACGAATCGCCTGCTGCATGTTGTGGGTCACCAGCGCGATGGTGTAGTCCTTCTTCAACTCGACCATCAGCTCTTCAACCCGGCGCGTGGCAATCGGGTCCAGTGCCGAGCACGGCTCATCCAGCAGCAACACTTCCGGCTCGGTGGCAATGGCGCGGGCGATGCACAGGCGTTGCTGCTGGCCGCCGGAGAGCGACAGGCCGCTGACCTTGAGCTTGTCCTTGACCTCATCCCACAGCGCGGCGCCTTGCAGCGCGTGCTTGACGCGGTCGCCCAGGTCGCCCTTGTAGCGGTTGAGACGCAGGCCAAAGGCCACGTTGTCAAAAATGCTCATCGAAAACGGGTTGGGCTGCTGGAAAACCATGCCGATGTAACGGCGCACGACTACAGGGTCAACGCCCTTGCCGTACACATCCTGGCCGAGGAAATGCACATGGCCCTCGAAACGGAAGCCCTTCACCAGGTCGTTCATGCGGTTGAGGCTGCGCAATACAGTCGATTTGCCGCAGCCGGACGGGCCAATGAAACCGGTGATCTTGTTTTTCTCGATCGGCACATGGCTGTCACGCACCGCCATGAAGTTGCCGTAGAAAATCTTGTCCAGCTTGCAGTCCATGACCACAGGCGACTGGGTGATAAACGGAGCGGCTATTTGCGCGGATGACATGTTCAAAATTCAGGTGCTCCCGTTCTTAGTACTTGGGCTTGCCGAAAATACGGCTCACGATATTCACGACCAGTACGATCATTACCAGCACCAACGAGGCCGCCCAGGCGAGCTCAAGCTGGTTGTCGAAGGGCATGCCGGAGAAGTTGTAAATCAGCACGGCCAGGGAGGCCGTCGGATTCATGACTGCCAGGCTGCCGTCGTGGTAGATCCAGTAGTTGCTGAACAGCGCGGTGAACAACAGCGGTGCGGTTTCGCCGGCGGCGCGTGCCACGGCGAGCATCACGCCCGTGAGGATCGCGGGCATGCCGGTGGGCAAGACGATTTTCCAGATCACCTGCGAACGGGTGCAGCCCATCCCGTAGGCGGCATCCTTCATGATCTTGGGCACCATCTTCATCGACTCTTCGGCCGTCAGCACCACGATAGGCAGCATCAGCACGGCCAACGCCACGCCACCCGCCGGTGCCGAGTACGTGCCGGTGGTCATCACCACCAGGGCGTAGGCAAACACACCCGCCAGAATCGACGGCAAGCCGGTGAGCATTTTCGCGGCAAAGCGCGAGGCGTTTGCCAGCTTGCTGTCTGGCCCCAGTTCAGCCAGGAAAATCGCCGCCATAATGCCAACCGGCACTGCGATAGCGGCCGCGATACCGACCATGACGAAGGTGCCCGCCATGGCGTTGCCGAAACCACCGCCGGTCTCGAAACCGGTGGGCGGCAATTCGGTGAACACTTCCAGGCTCAAGCGTGCACCGCCACGGGTGATCAGCATGTAGAGCACGGAAATCAGCGGCACGCTGGCCAGCAACGCCCCGAACCACACCAGGGTGGTCAGGACCAGGCTGCGCAGGGCACGGCCTTCAAACCGGCGCTGCAGGCTGGGCATGGCGGTGATAGGCGAAGAAAGGTCAGTCATTGTTTAGTCCCCCGCTGGGCGTAGACCATGATCATCGAACCGATGACATTCACCAGCAACGTGATGAACATCAGCACCAGTGCGGCGTACATCAGCACTTCGATCTCGTTCGGGCCGGCTTCGGGGAAGTTCAGCGCCAACAAGGCCGCCAGCGTGTTGGCCGGTGCAAACAGCGACAGAGAAATGTTGTTGGCGTTACCGACCAACATGGCCAGTGCCATGGTTTCACCCAAGGCGCGGCCCAGGCCCAGCACCAGCGAACCGAAGATGCCGGTCGCGGCGGATGGCACCATTACCTTGAGAATCGCTTCCCAGTGGGTGGTACCCATGCCATAGGCGGCTTGCTTGGTTTTCATCGGCACACCCGTGAGGGCGTCCTGGGAGACGGCAGCGATGGTCGGCAAAATCATGATGGCCAACACCAGGGCTGCCGGAAGCAGGCCCGGCCCGCTCAAGGAGGTGCCGAAAAACGGAATCCAGCCGAGCTCGCTGTTCAACCACGCGGTCAGCGGGCGAATCGCCGGGATCACCACATAGATCCCCCACAGGCCGTAAACGACGCTGGGGATCGCGGCGAGCAACTCGACGATGGTGCGAAACACTGCAGCAAGCTTGGCGGGCAAAAAGTCCTGAGTCAGGAAGATCGCCATGCTGACGCCAAAAAAACCGGCGATCAGCAACGCGATGAAGGCGCTGTACAGCGTGCCCCAAATCGCCGGCAGAATGCCGTATTTACCTTGGTTAACGTCCCAGACGCTGCCGAAGAGCACATCAAAGCCGTGCTTTTCCATGCCTGGAAGTGCCTTGCGCCCTACTTCGAAGACCAGCGCGAATACCAGCGCCAGCACCAGCACCACGCCTATGCGTGCAAGTGCACGGAAGGTGCGGTCAACCAGGAAGTCCTTCGTGGACGGCGGCTGGCACGCAGAATCCGGGTTATCCGGTACGACAAAAGGTGTGTTCATGGGCTAATTCCGGAACAAGGGGGGAACGCTCCCGGCAAGGATGAAACCCTCACCGAGAGCGGCCTGGCGAGCCTTACTTAATGTTGGCGGACGCTTTACGAACCTGTTCGACCACCGATGGCGGCAGTGGGATGTAGCCCATCGAATCAGCGATTTTCTGACCTTCAGTCAAGCTGTACTCGACCATTTCACGCATGGCCTTGGCCTTGGCTGGGTTGCCGTTGTCCTTGCGGAAGATCATCCAGGTGTAGGACGTGATCGGGTAGGACTTGGCGCCATCCGGATCCGGCAGCCAGGCCACCAGGCTTTCCGGCATTTTCACCGCGGCCAGGGCTTCGGCGCCGCTCTCGGCGTTCGGTACCACGTACTTGCCGGCCTTGTTCTGCAGTTGGGCAAAGTCAACCTTGGCCAGCTTGGCGAAGCCGTACTCGATGTAGCCGATTGCGCCTGGGGTCTGGCGTACGGTGGCGGTCACACCATCGTTCTTCGGCGACTTGATGAATTTGTCGCTGGCGGGCCAGTTGACGGTGTTGCCTTCGCCCAAGTCCTTCTGGAACTCAGGGTTGATCGCCGCCAGGTGCTTGGTGAAGACGGCGGTGGTGCCGCTGGAGTCGGCACGCACCACAACGGTGATCGGCATGTCAGGCAGTTTCAGGCCTGGGTTGGCGGCAACGATCTTTGGATCGTTCCACTTGGTGATCTTGCCCAGGAAGATGTTCGAGTACACATCGCGAGGCAATTTGAGCTCTTTAGGATTGCCCGGCAGGTTAAACGCCAGCACGATTTCACCCGCGGTCATCGGCAGCAGTTGCACGCCTTCGGCCACCTTGGCGATGTCTTCGTCTTTCATGGCCGAGTCGCTGGCGGCGAAATCGACGGTCTTGTTCAGGAAGTCCTGTACACCCGCACCGCTCCCCTTGGACTGGTAGTCAACCGTGACACCTTCGGTTTTCTTGCTGAAATCCTTGAACCAGGTGAGGTAGATCGGCGCTGGGAAACTCGCACCGGAACCGGTCAGGCGGATGCTTTCGGCGGCAAACACCGAGGTGGCACTGAGAGAAACCGCAACGGCGAGTGCAGCAGACTTCATCAGACGTTTCATTAAGGAAAATCCTTGTGATTTCGGGCTCGGCAACTCTGCAACAATCTTGTTACGGTTTTATGAACGTGCAGTGGCAAAACGCCCAGTTGTCCCCCTCTCCCGCCACAACACCGCATGTTGTGGTCATTGGTTCGTAACAAAATGCGACTAAGACTTTGCCATCCCCCACGACGCGAGTTCCGCCATGTCCTCACTAGACGACACCTTGATACAGCGCATCCACCGTGAATTGCTCGATCACAGTGACGAAGAGCTGGAACTGGAATTATCCGAAGATGGCCATGACCTGAACGCGCTGTTTGATGAGCACGTCGGTGAAGGAAGCGAAAAAGCCGCACGCCGCATTTATTTCAGCGAACTGTTCCGCCTGCAAGGCGAACTGGTGAAATTGCAGAGCTGGGTGGTCAAGACCGGCCACAAGGTGGTGATCCTGTTCGAAGGACGGGATGCCGCCGGCAAGGGTGGCGTGATCAAGCGCATCACCCAGCGCCTGAACCCGAGGGTCTGCCGAGTGGCTGCGCTGCCGGCGCCCAATGACCGTGAACAGACGCAGTGGTACTTTCAGCGCTACGTCTCACACCTGCCGGCCGCCGGCGAAATCGTGCTGTTCGACCGCAGTTGGTACAACCGCGCCGGTGTCGAGCAAGTCATGGGTTTTTGCAACGAGGACCAGTACGAAGAGTTCTTCCGCACCGTTCCGGAGTTCGAACGGATGCTCGCCCGCTCCGGCATCCAACTGATCAAGTACTGGTTTTCGATCTCCGACCAGGAACAGCACCTGCGTTTTCTCAGTCGCATTCACGACCCGCTCAAGCAATGGAAACTCAGCCCTATGGACCTTGAGTCGCGTCGGCGCTGGGAAGCGTATACGAAGGCCAAGGAAATCATGCTCGAACGCACCCACATCGCCGAAGCGCCGTGGTGGGTGGTACAAGCCGATGACAAGAAGAAAGCCCGACTCAACTGCATCCACCACTTGCTTGGGCAGATGCCGTATGAAGAAGTCGAGCTGCCGGTGATCGAACTGCCGCAGCGCGTGAGGCAGGAGGATTATTCGCGCAGCCCGACGCCGCCGGAACTCATCGTGCCGCAGCGCTACTGATTAGCCCCATCGCGGGTAGGTGGCGGGCGGCATCACGAATCGGGATGTTCGCTCGCCTCCGTGTTTTTTCAGACCCGTCTTAAATCATCTCCTGCCTGACATCGGTACGCTGGCCCCTTCCCTACCCCTATGTGGAACGCGCCCGGCGCACAGCTGACAGGTACCCTCGCCATGATCGACAAACACCTGCGGATCCTCATCGTGGATTCGCTTCACGCCCATGTCGTGCAGATCGAAAAGCTGCTGAACCGCATGGGCTATCACTGCATCGCCACCGCCAGCAGCGACCGGGAAGGCCGGCAATTGAGTCGCGCCGGGCTAAGGCGCTTCGATGTGCTGCTGGCCGCTGACCACGTGGTACGCAAGCCTGGCGTGGCGGGTTCGGCGTTTGATGCCTACGACATCGCGAACGTGTTTATCTATGGCCGGCCTGCCGACAGCGAACAGGTGCACCTGCCCAGCCACGGTGAGCGTTACTGGCGCTGCGGCTTACCGGAATACCTGGTACTGGAGTGGTTCATGGCCCGTTCCAAGCGCAGCCTGCCGGAGGCTGCCGCTCACCCTTTGCGAACGCCTTGCACAGACTCACCCGGTTACTTTGCGCTGCCAGGCGCAAGGTGACCGGGTATCGGGGCGTCAGATAGGGGCGCTGCTGACGACCCTTAGCGCCAACCCTTCATACGCATCCAGCGTGATGGTGAACGCTCCCTCCGCCGTCAAATCCCCCTCGACCCGTTCGTTGATGATGTCCACCACCATCCCCGCAGCGATATCCGGCAGGTGCAGGGTCTCGGTGATCGGCGTGGCGCCGAAGTTCAACGCAGTGATTTGCGTGCCTTTGCCGGCCGGCAATTCGTGGACCATCACCAACAGCCCTGGGTTTTGCACTTCCGGCACCTGGATCTGGCGGCTGGCGGCGATGTCGTAGGCCCGGCGCACCGCGAGGATTTTCTGCAGTTGCGAGGCGAAGGACTCAGGGTCCTGCAATTGGCTGTTGAGGCTGCCATACAAGCTTTTCGAGCGCGGCATATGGCCGGCGGACAATTCTGCGTCCGGGTTCAGGTCCACCAGGTCATAGGCGCCGCGATGAATCCAGCGCGTGTCGCCATCCTGCATCAAATGCTCGACCTCTTCGGCGGCCAGCGGCAGCGCGCCCACCAAGTCCCAGCCCGACAAGGCAAATACCCCAGGCTGCATGGCGTTGTACATCACCAACAGCAAATGGATCTGGCGAATCTGCAGAATATCCGCCGCGGTAATGGCCTCCAGATCCCGAATCCCCAGCGCCGCCGTGATGATGCTGGCGGTGGTGCAGGACACGCCATTGGTCACAAACTTGAGGTTGTAGGGGGCATGTTCGCCGGTCAGGCGTTCGTACATCTGTTCGCGAATGTGCTCGCGCAGGATATTGCCGGGGAAGGTCTGGCCCTGGTACAGGAAGGTGTCATGGGCGTGCAGGGTCCAGAAGTGCACCAACTCCAGGGTCAATTCATCGTGATTCTGCAACGCATGGATCAGCGAACCGGGATCGATGCCCTGGCGGTGCATTTCGCGCAGCATCAGGCGCAGGAACTCGGCGTCGCCCATCAGCAACGCGTGCTGGTATGCAGGGCGGGTGATGAAGTCGTAGGACAGATCGGCACCGCCGTGAGACATGGACGCAATGTCATCCACGGTGAGGTTCAACTCCTGGAAGCTGAAGCCACCGGCTTTGCGAATCGCCCCGCCCAGCAGTTGGTTACCGGTGATCGACAGCGGATGGCTCTCGGACCAGGCCGTGCCGTCCAGCTTGCGTTCCACGCCGAGGAACCCGTTGGCGTCCAGGCGCAGGATCTTCGCCCCCATCACGTCGATAGCATGCAGGGCATCGCCGATGATCATCTGCTGCGCGGCGAAGGTCGGGTCCAACCAATTCAGCGACGGTTGGCCTTCCTTGAAGTAGTGCAGGTAGACCCAGCGGCGCGGCTTGCCATCCACGCCCAGCACCACGTTTGTGGCGCTCCAGTCGGTTTCCTTGACGCCGGGTTCAAAGAAGATTACGCGCTGCAACTGGCCGACGATGTAGTGTTTATCACGCAACGCATCAACCTGGACGGGGCTGAGGTTCTGCGCATCGCGGCCCTCTGCGACGTCAGGAAGCAATGGCCAATCTTCTTCGCGGATCTCCACCATATGGTAAAGGCCGGGATAGTCCTCGTACGCCATCTCGGCCAGGCGAAAATCCGCGCCCTTGCCGGTATGGGACGGGATTACGTCGTCGATGATCACCGCATTGTGCGCCGCCGCCATGCGCGTCAACGCCTGCAATTGCGCTTCGGTGCCCAGTTGCGGGTCGATCTCGAAACTGATGCGGTCGAAATTGCCGTCGATGGTGGGCGTGTGCTCCGAGCCGTTCAGGCCGCCGGACTTTTTCAACGGGCCGTTATGGATGCCTTGAATGCCGACCTTCGACAAGGCATGCCACAGCGCTTCATCCCCCAGCGCCTCCAACACCGTACCGCCTTCACGGGTCACGATCGACGCCGGGTAGGCGGTAAACCACACGGACGACAAGGCCGAGGCATCCCGTGGCCGCGTCTGCGCATAGGGTTGCTGCCACAACCGGCCTTGGCCCGAATAGAGCTTGGCCCGCTGGCGTGCCGCGTGCAGCATCGATTGTTCCACCAGCCAGTTCACATGGTTGTTTTCAGCCGCCGTCATAAGCCTGATACCTGTCGTCGTGAAGCATTACTCGTGAACATATGAGGGTTGTGCGGGCCATTCGTTGCATTGCGCTGGCCGCACTGACACAAAGCGATCACCGTGCGGGCTTGCTGTGGTGAGCAGGCTTGCCCTGCGCCGGGCTGCGAAGCAGCCCCTTGGGTCGGCGGTGAACCCGTCGAGGGACAAGCCCCCCTTACCACAGGCAGCCTGCACACAGTTGGGTGTTCATTAACGCCCCAGCAGGTAGGTGCTCAGGTCTCCCGATACTGCCTTGGCGTAAACCCCGTCGAGGCCTTGAACTGGCGAGTAAAAGCACTGTGATCGGTGTACCCGCACTGCAGCGCCACCTCGGTGATCGGCATGTCGGTGTGCAACAAGCGGTGGGCATGCTCCAACCGCACCTTCTGGATCATCTGCCGGGGCGTGAGGTGGAACACGCGTTTGCAGTAGCGCTCCAGTTGCGCCACGGAAATGCCTGCGATACGCGTCAGCTCACCCAGGGTGACGCGGCGATTGAAGTGCGCACGGATGTGCGCGTCGACGGCCGCCAGGCGTTGGTAGGCCGGATGACTTTCGCTGGCGGTTTGCAGGTCCACCGAGATGCCCGCCAGGCCGATGATGGCGCCCATGTGGTTGTACAGCGGCCACTTGTGGGTGAGGCACCAACCCGGTTCACGGGTGCCATAGAGGTGTAATTCCAGCTGGTCCTCCAGTACAAACCCCTGCTCCAGCACGCGCTGATCCTGTTCGGTGTAACCCGGCCCCAGTTGCGCGGGGAACACTTCAGCACTGGTCTTGCCCAGCAACGGTTGCAGGTGCTTGAGGCCACAGCGCTGCACCAGGGTGTGGTTGGCGAGCACATAACGGGCCTCGGTGTCCTTGATGAAAATCGCCGCATTGGGGATCACATCGAGCATCGGCAGTAACTGCGCCACGCCGGCCAATAGCTGCTCGATGCTGTGGGGCCGATTGGCCTCAGGCCCTTGGCAAAGGGTCGCAAACGCGCTCTGCATCATGACGGTTGATCCCCACTGACGGCCTCGACGCGTAGCAGATTGCCCGATGCCCGAGGCGCTGTCGAGCGGTGCAAACTGTGCTGATTTCGTCATCGTTGTCGGCAAAAAACATCAATCGCGCCGCCGTTCATGAGTTCACTGTAGGGGCACTGCATGCCTATCCAATAACTCACAAGAAGGCGACGCTATGTCAGGTCAAGGCAAGTTCAAGAAGCAACTTTCATTGATGGACCTCACCTTTATCGGGCTGGGCGCCATCTTTGGTTCGGGCTGGTTGTTTGCGGCCAGTCACGTCTCCGCCATTGCAGGTCCTGCGGGCATCATTTCCTGGCTGATCGGTGGTTTCGCGGTGCTGCTGCTGGGCATCGTGTACTGCGAACTGGGCGCCGCATTGCCGCGCGCCGGCGGCGTGGTGCGCTACCCGGTCTACTCCCACGGCCCGCTGCTGGGCTACCTGATGGGTTTTATCACGCTGATTGCGTTCTCCAGCCTGGTGGCCATCGAAGTGGTCGCCTCGCGCCAATACGCTGCAGCGTGGTTTCCCGAGCTGACCAAAGCCGGTTCCAGCGACCCGACCACCCTCGGCTGGCTGGTGCAGTTCGCCCTGCTGTGCCTGTTCTTCATCCTCAATTACCGCAGCGTGAAAACCTTCGCCATCGCCAATAACCTGGTGAGCGTGTTCAAGTTCATTGTGCCGTTGCTGGTGATTGGCGTGCTCTTCACCTTCTTCAAGCCGGCGAATTTCCAGGTGCAGGGTTTCGCGCCGTTTGGTCTGTCAGGCATTGAGATGGCGGTGTCGGCCGGCGGCGTGATTTTCGCCTACCTGGGGCTCACGCCGATCATCTCGGTGGCCAGCGAAGTGAAGAACCCGCAACGCACCATTCCGATTGCGTTGATCCTTTCGGTACTGCTCTCGACCGCCATTTACGTGTTGCTGCAAACCGCGTTCCTCGGTGGCGTGCCCACGGAAATGCTTGCCGATGGCTGGGCCGGAATCAGCAAACAACTGGCGCTGCCCTATCGGGATATCGCCCTGGCGCTGGGCGTGGGTTGGCTGGCGTACCTGGTGGTGGCCGACGCGGTGATCTCCCCCAGCGGCTGCGGCAACATCTACATGAATGCCACCCCACGTGTGGTGTACGGCTGGGCGCAGACAGGCACGTTCTTCAAGATTTTCACGCGTATCGATGAGAAATCCGGCATCCCCCGCCCGGCGCTGTGGCTGACCTTTGGCTTGTCGGTGTTCTGGACCCTGCCGTTCCCGTCCTGGGAAGCGCTGATCAATGTGGTGTCCGCCGCGTTGATCCTCAGCTATGCGGTCGCCCCGGTCACCGTCGCGGCGCTGCGACGCAATGCACCGCAGATGGCGCGGCCGTTCCGGGTCAAGGGCATGGCGGTGCTCGGCCCACTGTCGTTCATCATTGCCGCGCTGATCGTGTATTGGTCGGGCTGGCGTACGGTTTCCTGGCTGCTCGGCCTGCAAATCCTGATGTTCGGGGTGTACCTGCTGTGCGCGCGCTGGGTGCCGACCGCGCACCTCAACCTCAAGCAGCAAGTGCGCTCATCCGCGTGGCTGATCGGCTTCTATGCGGTGACCCTTTTGCTCTCCAAGCTCGGCAGCTTTGGCGGTATCGGCGTACTCGCCCACCCGTTTGACACCCTCGTCGTCGCGGTCTGCGCGCTGGGCATTTACTACTGGGGCGCAGCCACTGGCGTGCCGGCCCATCTGGTGCGCCTGGAACACGAAGCCGATGAAAGCGAAGCGGTCGACGAGCCCCTCGGCCGCGCCCCGTTGACCCCGGCCACCCACTGATTCTGGAGCGTTTTATGAAGCGATTGCATGTGATCGACTCCCACACCGGCGGCGAACCGACGCGCCTGGTGATGGACGGGTTCCCCAAGCTCATCGGCAATACCCTGGTTGAGCAGTTGAATAACCTGCGCAGCGAGCATGATAAATGGCGCCGTGCCTGCATTCTGGAACCGCGTGGTAACGATGTTCTGGTCGGCGCGCTGTACTGCGAGCCGGTCACGCCGGGCGCCATCTGCGGCGTGATCTTCTTCAATAACGCCGGCTACCTGGGCATGTGCGGGCACGGCACGATTGGCCTGGTCGCCTCCTTGCACCACGTGGGTCGCATCGCACCCGGCGTGCATCGCATCGACACGCCTGTCGGCCTGGTAGAAGCAACATTGCACGAAGACGGCGCCGTGACCCTGGGCAACGTGCCCGCCTACCGTCATCGCCGCCAAGTGCCGGTGGAGGTGCCGGGCCACGGGGTGGTGTTGGGCGACATCGCCTGGGGCGGCAACTGGTTTTTCCTGGTGTCCGAACACGGCCAGCGCTTGCAGATGGACAACGTCGATGCCCTCACCGACTACACCTGGGCGATGCTCAAGGCCCTTGAAGACCAAGGTATCCACGGTGCCGACGGCGCGCTGATCGACCATATCGAGCTGTTTGCCGACGACGACCACGCTGACAGCCGCAATTTCGTCATGTGCCCCGGCAAAGCCTACGACCGCTCACCGTGCGGCACCGGCACCAGCGCCAAGCTGGCCTGCCTGGCCGCCGATGGAACACTTGCGCCCGGAGCAACCTGGACACAAGCGAGCATCACCGGCAGCCAATTCGAGGGCCGCTATGAGTGGGACGGCGAACGCGTGCGCCCCTTCATCACCGGCCGCGCCTACATGACCGCCGACAGCACCTTGCTGATCGACGAACAGGACCCTTTCGCCTGGGGCATCTGAGCCCGGGCCACCTTTAACTGAACGATTGCAGGAGTTAGCACAATGAGCGACAACATCTTCACCGGCTGCATCCCCGCCCTGATGACCCCGTGCACGCCCGCGCGTAAGCCGGACTTCGATGCCCTGGTTGCCAAGGGCCGCGAGTTGATCGATATCGGCATGAGCGCCGTGGTGTATTGCGGTTCCATGGGCGACTGGCCGTTGCTCACCGAGGCCGAGCGCCAGGAAGGCGTGGCGCGGCTGGTGGCGGCCGGCGTGCCGACCATCGTCGGTACGGGTGCGGTCAACAGCCGTGAGGCAGTAGCCCACGCGGCCCACGCCGCCAAGGTCGGCGCCCATGGCCTGATGGTGATTCCGCGCGTCATGTCCCGTGGTGCCTCAGCCACCGCGCAAAAAGCGCACTTCTCGGCGATTCTCAAGGCCGCGCCGAACCTGCCGGCCGTGATCTACAACAGTCCGTATTACGGCTTCGCCACCCGCGCCGAGCTGTTCTTCGAACTGCGCCGCGAACACCCGAACCTGATCGGCTTCAAGGAGTTCGGCGGCGGCGCCGACCTGCGCTATGCCGCCGAACACATCACCTCCCAGGACGATAACGTGACCCTGATGGTCGGTGTCGACACCCAGGTGGTGCACGGCTTCGTCAACTGTAACGCCACGGGTGCGATCACCGGCATCGGCAACGCACTGCCACGGGAAGTCCTGCAACTGGTGGCGCTGAGCAAAAAAGCCGCCAAGGGCGACGCCAAGGCGCGCCGCCAGGCGCGTGAACTGGAAGCAGCGCTCGCGGTGCTGTCGTCGTTCGATGAAGGCTGCGACCTGGTGTTGTACTACAAACACCTGATGGTGCTTAACGGCGATAAGGAGTACGCCCTGCACTTCAACGAGACCGATAAGCTCAGCGACGCTCAGCGCCGTTACGCAGAAACGCAGTACGTGCTGTTCCGGCAATGGTACGCCCATTGGTCGGCGGAACAGAACGTCGCCTGAGCCCTTGCGTGCCGCTGCGGCGCTCGCAGCGGCCACCCTCTTTTTTCCAGGACGATTCCATGACTCTGACAGGCAAGATGCTGATCGGTCAGCACGCCACTGGCGGCAATCGCGAGCCCATCCGGGCGATCAATCCCGCCACCGACACAGCCTTGGAGCCGGCCTACCTGGGCGGCGACGGCGAACAGGTCGCACAGGCATGCGCCTTGGCGTGGGCAGCGTTTGATGGGTACCGCGAGACATCGCTGGAAGCGCGCGCAGAGCTGCTTGAAGCCATCGCCGCGCAGATCGAAACATTGGGCGATGAGCTGATCGACCGCGCCGTTGCCGAAACCGGCCTGCCCCGCGCGCGCATTCAAGGCGAACGCGGGCGCACCTGCGGGCAACTGCGCACGTTCGCCCGCACCGTCCGCGCCGGGGAATGGCTGGATGTGCGGGTCGATACCGCGCAACCGCAGCGCCAGCCGCTGCCCCGGCCAGACCTGCGTCAGCGCCACATCGCGTTGGGCCCGGTGGCCGTGTTTGGCGCGAGCAACTTTCCGCTGGCGTTTTCCGTGGCCGGAGGCGACACCGCCTCAGCGTTGGCGGCCGGGTGCCCGGTGATTATCAAGGCCCATGGTGCGCACCCTGGCACCAGCGAACGGGTCGGCCGAGCGGTGGCTCAGGCGGTCAAAGCATGTGGGCTGCCGGAGGGTGTGTTCTCGCTGTTGTGCGGTTCGGGCCGCGAGGTCGGCATTGCGCTGGTCACCGACCCGCGTATCAAGGCCGTCGGCTTTACCGGTTCTCGCAGCGGCGGCCTTGCGCTGATCCAAGCGGCGCAGGCGCGGCCGGAGCCGATTCCGGTGTACGCGGAAATGAGTTCGATCAATCCGGTGTACCTGTTCCCGGCGGCGTTGGCAGCCAGGGCTGAGGCGTTGGCCGAAGGTTTTGTCGCTTCGTTGACCCAAGGCGCCGGGCAATTCTGCACCAACCCGGGACTGGTGATTGGGGTACAAGGGCCCGCTTTGGATCGCTTTATCAAGGCTGCGGGTGAACGGCTGCCGACCTGTGCAGCACAGACCATGCTGACACCAGGGATTGCCAGTGCCTACGCTTCAGGGGTGGCGGCAATGACGGAACACGCCGAGGTCGCCGCCAAGGGGCTGGCGGCAGAAGGTCCTAACCAAGGCCAGGCGCATCTGTTCGTGACGCAGGCACAGGCTTTTTTGGCCAATGAACACCTGCAAGCCGAGGTCTTTGGCGCGGCCTCCTTGATGGTCGTCTGCGCCGATGCCGAGGAAGTCCGCCAGGTTTCCGAGCATCTCGAAGGCCAACTCACGGCCACTCTGCACCTGGACGAAACCGATTTGCCAGACGCCAAGGCCCTGTTGCCAGTGCTTGAGCGCAAGGCCGGCCGCCTGCTGGTCAACGGCTGGCCGACCGGCGTGGAAGTGGGTGATGCCATGGTCCACGGCGGCCCCTTCCCAGCCACCTCGGATTCGCGCAGCACGTCGGTGGGCACGGCGGCGATCCAGCGTTTTTTACGCCCCGTGTGTTATCAGGATTTCCCCGATGCGTTGCTGCCCGCCGCGCTCCAGCACGGCAACCCTTTGCTGCTGCGACGCTTGCTTGACGGCCAGAGGGAGGCATAGGCGATGTCCGATCCCGATATCGTAGTGGTCGGCGCCGGTATTATCGGCGTCGCCTGCGCCCTGCAACTGGCTCGCCTCGGTCGGCACGTGGTGGTGGTTGACCAGCAAGCACCCGGCAGGGGCGCCTCCTATGGCAACGCCGGGCACTTGGCCACCGAACAGGTGTTCCCGATTGCCGACGTGTCGATCCTCAAGCGCTTGCCCGGCATGCTGCTGGACCCCATGGGCCCGTTGCGCCTGGATTGGAAATACCTGCCTCGCGCCCTGCCCTGGTTCCTGCGCCTGCTGTGGAACCTGCGTCCGGCGAGCTATCAGCGCACGGTCGCGGGTATACGCACGCTCAATGAAGGCAGCCTGGGCGCCTGGCAGCGCTTGCTGCACAGCATCGGGCGCCCACAGTTGCTGCGCGAGGATGGCTCGCTGTTGGTGTTTGAACAGGCCGACTCACGCCCGGCCCTCGAGGCCCTGCAACGGCGCATGCAGCAACAGCAAGTGCCCGTGGCGTTCTGGTCTGGCGATGCCATTCGCCAGGCCGCGCCGCAACTGAGCGAGCACCTCCAGGGCGGGCTGTTTTTCCCCGGCACCGGGCACTTTATCGACCCTTACCACGTGGTGTGCGAACTGGTCCAGGCCGCCAAGGCCCAGGGCGTGCAATTCCTCCAGCGCGAGGTGAAAGACGCACGCCTTGAGGAACATGGCGTCTCACTGACCACCGATCAGGGCCCCTTGAGCGCCCGCCAGGTACTCATCGCCTGCGGCGCCCACTCGGCCAAACTCACCGCCGCGCTCACCGGCAAAAAAATCCCGCTGGACACAGAACGCGGCTACCACCTGATGCTGCCCCACGAGCAGCATCGCCTGCCATTCGCCGTCACCTCCCTGGAGCGCAAATTCATCATGACCCCCATGACCGACGGCCTGCGCCTGGCCGGCACCGTCGAATTCGCCGGCCTCGACCGCCCGCCGAACATGCAACGCGCCTGGCAACTGCATCGGCTGAGCAAGGGGTTGTTCCGCGATGATTTGAGTGCACGGGATGCCACCCCGTGGATGGGGTTTCGGCCGTCGTTACCGGATTCGCTGCCGATTATTGATCGGGTGTGTGAAGGGAAAGTGTTGCTTGCGTTTGGGCATCAGCATTTGGGGCTGACGCAGGCGGCGGTGACGGCGGAGATGGTGCGAGAGTTGGCGGGTAAGGATCAAGTGCAGTCACTCACGCCTTATCGCCTGGACCGATTCTGACAACAGCACACGCAGCCTATGTAGTGAGCGGGCTTGCCCCGCGCCGGGCTGCGCAGCAGCCCCAAAACCAGACGGTGAGGAGCATCTGACACACCGTATTTTGTATTGATTGGGGCTGCTGCGCAGCCCGGCGCGGGGCAAGCCCGCTCACCACAGGAGGAATCGAGTGCAATCACTTCACCAACCGCTTCTCCTTGGAGGGGCGATATCCGAAATACGAGCTATAGCACTTGCTGAAATGACTCGGCGAAACAAACCCGCACGCCACCAACACCTCCACCTGTGACAGCTCGGTGTGCTGCAACAGCCGCCGCGCTTCGGTTACGCGCAGTTCCATGTAGTAGCGCTGCGGTGTGGTGCCCAGTTGTTCCTTGAAAAGGCGCTCCAGCTGGCGCCGGGAGCGGCCGGCGTACACGGCCAGTTGGTCCAGTTCCAAGGGTTCTTCGAGGTTGGCGTCCATCAGCTTCACCACCTCACGCAGGGGCGCACTGACGCTGACGTTTTCGGTGGGTTTGATCCGCCGGTAACGTGACTCTTCGAAAGCCAGGATGTCTTCGATGCCTTCGACCAGTGCCTTGTCGTGCAGCCCCTTGATCCAGTCCAACGCCATGTGGAACGCGCCGGAGGGGCTTGAAGCCGTGAGGCGGTCGCGGTCGATCACGTAGGGTTCGCTGGTCACGTGCGCAGCCTTGGACACTTCGGCCAGGGCTGGGCGGTGTTCAGGGTGGATGGCGCAGCGATAGCCTTGCAACAAGCCGGCGCGGCCGAGGAACCAGGCGCCATTCCACAGACCGGCGAGGCCGATACCGTGCTCGGCGGCGGTACGCAGCAGGTGGATGAGGTCTTCACTGGCCTTGAGTTCAGTACGGAAACCGCCGCAGACCACCAACAGTTCCAGGTCTTGCAGGGCCGCCCCATCAAGGCGCGCGTCGGGGCGGATTACCAGGCCCAGGTCGCTGATGACTTCGCCATCGTCCAAACCGAAGGTGCGCGAGGCGAACAGTTCGGGGCGCAGCAGGTTGGCGGTAACCACCGTGTCGAGGGTCTGGGTAAATGCGGGCAAGGAGAAGTGTTCGAGCAACAGGAAGCCAACGCGAGTGACCGAGGCCGGCTGCTGGGTTTCATTGAGGTAGCGCAGGTTTTTGCCTTTCATGCCACCGCTGAATTGACGTCTTTCCATCGAGGGTTTGCCCACTCTTATTGTTGATGCAATGTGCACCATCTTAGGGGCAAACACGTGAGTTGTCTCAGGCGCTGATCTTGAGCAAACCGCAACCGCATCAAGCCCGCAGCAGAACAGTGGCAACGGCATCTGATACGGTTTTTTCTTCGCTATCTGCGTCTGTATCGAAACACTGTTTGGGCGGACAATAGCGCCATTCCTACCCCCTTCCCTTCGGAGGCCTTATGACCAAGATGGCACTTTTCCTGTTCGGCTTTTTGGTGTTGACCATCGGCATCGGCCTGCTGGCGACCATCTCCCCCGTGTGACGCTCAACCGGCAAACAACATCGGGTACAGCGACAGCACCAGCAGCCCCGCCATCGACACATTGAAGACCCTCAGCCAGCGCGGCTCACGCAACACGTTGCGCAAGCCGCTGCCACACCCGACCCACACACACACGCTGGGCAAGTTGACCACGGCGAACACCAGTGCAATCACCAGCACATTGGTGACGTAGCCTTCGGCCGGGGTATAGGTGGTGATAGCACCCAACGCCATGATCCACGCCTTGGGGTTCACCCACTGGAACGCCGCCGCGCCGAGGAACGTCATCGGCTTGCCCTGCGCATCATCGCTGTCGGACATACCGCCCGCCGTCGCGATCTTCCACGCCAGGTACAACAGGTACGCCGCGCCGACGTAGCGCAACACCGTGTACGCCCATGGGAACAGCTTGAACACCTCGCCCAACCCCAGGCCCACCGAGATCACCAGCAGCATGAACCCCATACTGATCCCCAGCGCATGAGGCATCGACCGGCGGAACCCGAAGTTCACGCCAGAGGCGAGCAGCATGGTGTTATTGGGGCCTGGCGTGATCGAGGACACGAAGGCGAACAGTACAAAGGCTGACAACAGGCTGGTAGACATGAACATGACGCGGCATCCGAACACAGGTGATAGGCCTGTGACAGTAAAGGCTTATGGACCGCCCTGACCCGTACAGCCACAGTACGATTAAGGCATACACTTTTTTGCCAAAGCTTTCACAAACCTTTCACAGATGGGCGCCTATGGTGAATCCAGCTCCTAATGAACATCCTTTTAGCCCGCGCTCCCCACGCGGGCTTTTCTTTGCCTGGGATTTGTCACGCTGGAATAAACGCCTCGGCCCAAACTGCGATTGGCAGGCAAAAAAAGGGCAAGCCATTCGTCATGGCTTGCCGCTATTTTTGCCTGTCCGTTAACGCGGACCGCCACCACCGCCTGGGCCACCTGGGCCACCGCCCTGACCATGCCCGCCACCATGACCACCACCGCCACCTCCCGGTGGCATGAATATCCAGCAGCCCGACAAGGTCGACAACAACGCGACAACCACAGCCGCCTTGGTTAGATAACTCAACTTCATGACCACACTCTCTTACTTGACGAGATTAACTTCTCGCTGGATATGACAGTACGAACCGCAAGGCGTCACGGCTATCGTGTAACGCGATGGTAGGGTTTGTATGCGTGACGGTACAACGTGAAGACCGTTGCAGGGTTGCCTCAGCCCTTTGCGCAGACCTGGCAACCGTGAGGTCGAGTCAAGGTACGCAAATCAACTACCATGAGCCTTCATTCATGGAAACGATTTCCACCAGACTCGCCGGGGCCCACTCATGAGAGACCTACCGCCAACCGCTACGCTGCGCGCTTTCGAAGTTGCCACCCGGCACGCGACCTTCACCTCGGCTTCAGAGGAGTTGCATGTAACCCAGAGCGCCGTCAGTCATCAGTTGAAGCACCTCGAAGACCTCTGGGGCCTGCAGCTGTTCCAGCGTGGCAAGTCGTTGCGGTTGACCCCCGCCGGTGCGGCGCTGGCGCCCATCGTGCGCGAGTTTTTCATGAACCTGGAGGCCACACTGTCTGACCTCAGGGAACAAAAAGGCAGGGTCCGGCTCAAGGTCAGCGCCACCTACTCCTTCGCCCTGAAATGGTTGCTCCCGAGGTTGCCGAGCTTGTCGCAACAGCATCCGGAGATTCTGATCACGCTGGAGACCAGCGACAAAGCAATCACGTTTTCCAGCGCAGATTCAGACGTGGCGATCCGCCTGGGCAATGGTAATTACCCCGGCCTGCACTCGGAGTTCATGCTCAGGGAGCAGATATTTCCGGTGGCCAGCCCTGACCTGCTCAACCGCTTTGGCACCCCGCAGGAGCCCGCCGAGCTGTTGCGTTACCCGCTGCTGACGCGCGACGGCGCAGACTTGGTGCCCAAATGGGAAGCCTGGTTTGAACACGTCGGCGTCGGGAGTTGCGCGCTCAACGAAAGCGTCAGGTTTGCTGATACCAACATGACCATTGAGGCGGCATTACTGGGCCATGGGATTGCCTTGGCCCGTAGCGGCCACGTCGAAGCTGAAATCAACGACGGCCGCCTGGTGAGGCTGTTTGAGGTGCCGTTCGCTTCACCGGTCGCCTACTTTTTTGTCTGTCCCAAAGGGATCGAATCCCAGCCTCACATCATCAGTTTCCGTCACTGGCTGCTGGCCGAATCAGTCCAAGCCCAGCAGCGCTATCGATAAAGCATGAATAATCACTCATGCCAGGATGAACGGACTTCGCTTTCAGGCACGCCATAATGTTACTTAATATGGCGCATGCCTTTTCCTATCGTTCTACTCATCCTCTTCGCCGCGCTCCTGCATGCCAGCTGGAACGCGCTGTTGCGCGCCGGCACCGACCGGCTGTGGTCAATGACCGTAATGTGCCTGGCGGTGGCCGTCGCCAGCACGGTCATTGCCTTGTTCCTCACGCCGCCCGCCGCCGCCAGTTGGCCGTACGCGGTCCTGTCGGGCGTGTTGCACGTCGGTTACAACCTGTTCCTGGTGCGCAGCTACAAAGTCGGCGACCTTGGGCAAACCTACCCGATTGCCCGTGGTTCCTCGCCCATTCTGATCACCCTGTTCGCCTTCGCATTCGCCGAGGAGACGGTCAGCGCAGGCGCGCTGATAGGCATCGTATTGGTGTCAGGTGGCATCATTTCACTGGCCTTCAAACAGCGCAGACTGGCCGTCCCCAGCCTGCCTTACGCCTTGGGCACGGGCGTTTTCATTGCGGCCTACAGCGTGACGGACGGCATCGGCGCAAGGCTGTCCGACGCGCCGTTGGCCTATACCGCGTGGATGTGTGCGCTCTGGGGCATCATGATGCCCCTGGTTTACGTTGGCCTGCGCGGCACGCGCAGCCTGCTCACGCCGCGCCCAGGCTGCATCACGGCCTTCCTGGGTGGGCTGGTCTCCCTGCTGGCCTATGGCATCGTTATCTATGCCATGTCAGAGGCGCCGATGGGCGCCGTGTCGGCGTTGCGCGAAACCAGCGTAGTGTTCGCGGCATTGATCGGTTATTACTTCCTGGGCGAGTCACTGACTGTCCGAAAAGTCCTCGCGTGCGTGGTCATTGCGACCGGCACGATCCTTATCGGCTGAACCCTCAGCCCTCCTAAAAGGCGCAAGCAATGGATACTGTCTCTTCAGCCCCCCTCATTTTGATCACAGGCGGCAGCCGAGGTGTCGGCGCGGCAACGGCGCGGCTGGCGGCTGCGCAAGGCTACGACGTGGCAATCAGCTTCATCAGCAACGAGGCCGCCGCCCTCGGCGTGGTGGCCGATGTGCAAGCCTTGGGACGACGCGCCCTGGCCATTCGCGCCGACAGTGCAGACCCAGAACAGGTCGCCCACCTGTTCGCCGCCATTGACGAGACGTTTGGACGTATCGACGTGCTGGTTAACAACGCCGCCATCATTGCGCTTCAATCGCGCTTCGAAGACCTCGACTTCGCCCGTATGCAACGCATTTTCGCAATCAATGCCATCGGCACGATGCTGTGCGCACAGCAGGCCGTGAAACGCATGTCGCTGCGCCACAACGGCAAGGGCGGCAGCGTGATCAACGTGTCCTCGGGCGCCGCCCGGCTTGGCAGCCCGAACGAATATGTCGACTACGCCGCCTCTAAGGGTGCTCTGGAGACGTTCACCATCGGGCTGTCCAAGGAAGTCGCGCGCGAAGGCATACGCGTCAACTGCGTACGCCCGGGGCACATCTACACCGACATGCACGCCAGCGGCGGCGAACCTGGCCGTGTGGATCGCGTCAAGGACAGCATTCCAATGGGCCGGGGCGGAGAACCCGAAGAAGTGGCGCGGGCCGTGCTTTGGCTGGCCAGCTCAGAGGCGTCGTTTATCACCGGGACCTTTCTGGATGTAACTGGGGGGAAGTAACCTGTAACACGGGTGTCGGACAGAGATTGATGGGGGAATAGATGGACGATTTGATACAAGGGCTCGATGGGCCCAGGACTGCACAGCAGGAATTGTTCTACGACCTGGAAGATGCGGCGGCGGTGATTGGGTGGTCG
The DNA here is from genome assembly GCF_002859085.1 of Pseudomonas sp. QC2. Classification (NCBI taxonomy): domain Bacteria; kingdom Pseudomonadati; phylum Pseudomonadota; class Gammaproteobacteria; order Pseudomonadales; family Pseudomonadaceae; genus Pseudomonas; species Pseudomonas sp. QC2. The sequence goes on along the minus strand of NZ_PKKS01000021.1, from coordinate 114,660 downwards.
GTGGTTGAATTGACAGCGATGGCGGGTAGCGGCAGAACGCCGGATAAGGCCGTGGCGTTGATGAAAATATGCGCGTTGTTGGCCACGCAGCAGAAAAAAATGGCGGTGTATGCGAGTGAGGTTAAGGACCAGCGGATCGTCAGGTCTGAGGGCATGTAAGCGCGCGGTCACACACTCAAGCAGGGCATTTACGGATGCCATTTCCGTTGGAAGAAGGAATAGCGTTATTCCTGCTCAAGTGCGTGGAGCACAGCGCTGAAGGCGATAACTGAAATCTGCCAGCATGGCCTGATAAAGCAGCACACTTAGCACTCGCCAGTAGGTGCTGCTTATCGATTCATACAGCCGAGTTGATCCACTCCGGATGGACATTCATCAGGTTTCCAGGCGACTTTTTAACACCATTGCAACACACCCACCCGTTATATAAATACAACCCAGGGTACTTGATAAAACTCACCGGCTTCACCGTCAGATACGCCGCATTGGTCCAACTTCCATACGCATAGAGATAGCTTGAATTTGTATAGGAAAGATACTCAGCGGTGCCCACGGTGACAATATACCAATTACCCTCTCCATAATTCACCACCAGAAACAGAGACGCTTGTGTAATGTCCTCCGTGGTTTTTACATAACCTTCGACCATCTTAAGATACGTGTTGGGCACGGTCGAAAAATCTTTCAGGCGAGCCAACTGAGACGGCGGCACCGCCGCCTTATTGGAGCGTTCACCTGCTTGCGGCTTTGCTTCGGGTTTTCCTGTTCCCTCTGGCGATTGCAATCCGGTCGACATGTTGAAGTCCTTTCAGGAAGAGTCAGTATTTCGATGACGTACGGGAGAAGAATTAAAGAGCGTTTGACTTACAGCCCTCGTCCATTCCTCGTCGCCTACGTCAGTCCTTGCCTATGCCGGTTGCAAACGCGGCACACTGCAGAGAAATAGTGATCAACCCTTTTCTCGTCCGATACTGTCAACGTTCACAGTACGCTAGACAGTTTCGCGATGAATAAGTACGTTAAAAGTACAAAAACGCCCAGACAATTAAAAACCCCGTACACGCTAATCCAGGGCTTTTCCGCAAGTGGCGGCCAAGGTAGAAATCGAACCGCCACAGGCAGACATGCAACTCAACGTTTTAAATCTACAAATCAATCAGTGTCCTCTTGGCTGTTCCTTGGCTGCTTTTCCTCACCCAACGGCAACGACGCCACGATCTCAGCACGGCACGTTTCGAGTATTTCATCCGCCAGAGCAGAGTCATCCGGGCACGCCCGCGACAACATCACTGCGCCGATTGCATGCGCCAGCAGGTCGATCATTTTTGCGCGGACGTCTTGCTTCGTCGTATCCGGACCCGCCGGGTAATTTTCCTCGAGTGCTGCGAGGGTGCTCTCTACGCCGCTGGCGAAGGTCGCCTTTAACTCATCTGACTGGCGGGCAGCATCGCCACACAGCGCCGCCATGGTGCACCCGCCGCTCCTGCCGTCTCTGTGCTCGCGCGACACATACATGTTGACGAACCCCGTAACGTCGAGGTGGCAGGTATTGGCCAGGGATTGCGAAAGGCTGTTTTCAGCGGCCTCGGCCATCAAGTCTGCTTTGGAACCGAAGTGTTTGTAGAACCCGCCCTGGGTAAAACCGGCAGTCGCCATCAGCTCTGCCACCCCGACGCCATCGTAGCCACGCTCACGAAACAGCGCTGACGCCGTCTCCACAATATGAGCCCGGTTGGCGATGGATTGCGTTTTGGTGATCTTCATTTTGCGCTCCTGTGCCTCCTGAACAATGGCCTGACTATACTCTGATGTCAGTCATAATCAAAAACGTTGACATCTTTGATTATGATCGACATCATAAATTCCGTACTGCAAGCCTCTGCCACTACGGCGCAGGTCGCCGTCATTGATCAACGAGTATGGAATCGATATGAACGACAAGACCTTGTTTGAACCCTACACGCTCGGCTCACTGACGCTTTCCAACAGAATCGTAATGGCACCGCTGACACGGAACCGTGCGGGCGCGGGCTTTGTTCCGAGCGAGCACGCTGCGACCTATTACAGCCAGAGAGCCTCTGCAGGCCTGTTGATTTCCGAGGCCACGCAGATCTCACAGCAGGGCCAGGGTTATCAAGACACCCCCGGGATTTATACGCAGGCACAGATAGACGGATGGCGTTCTGTCACAGAAGCCGTTCACGCGAAGGGCGGACATATTTTCCTGCAACTGTGGCATGTGGGGCGCGTGTCCCATACCGACCTTCAGGAAAATGGCACAGCACCGGTGGCGCCCTCTGCGCTCCGTGCAGCGACGAAGGTGTTCGTCAACCATCGTTTCGTGGATGTTTCTGAACCTCGGGCGCTCGACATCAGCGAACTGCCCGGCATCGTGGGCGACTTTCGTCGCGCCGCGTTAAACGCAATTGCGGCTGGTTTTGATGGTGTAGAAATCCATGGTGCGAACGGCTATTTACTTGACCAGTTCCTCAAGGACGGCGCGAATGTGCGTACGGATGCCTACGGTGGCTCGGTTGAAAATCGTGCGCGCTTGTTGCTGGAGGTTGCGGCGGCGGTAGTGAGCGAAGTCGGTGCTGAGCGCACGGGCATCCGCCTATCGCCAGTGTCGCCGGCCAATGGGGTGTCCTGCACCGACCCGCAAGCCCAATTCGATTACCTCGTCGATCAACTCAACACCCTCGGCCTGGCTTACCTGCATGTGGTCGAAGGCGCCACTGGCGGGCCTCGCGACGTGGCGCCCTTCGACTTCGGCTCCTTGCGCCAACGCTTCAATAACACCTACATCGCCAACAATGGCTACGACCTGAACCTGGCCACCTCGACACTGATTGAAGACAAAGCCGACCTCATTGCCTTCGGCCGTCCGTTCATTGGCAACCCTGATTTGGTAGAGCGACTCCAGACCGATACGGCTTTATCCGCTTTTGACCCGGCCACCCTGTATGGCGGCGGCGCAGCGGGCTACATCGACTACCCGCCACTGACTGAAAGCGGCCAACGCCATCCCTGAACGTCACCTTTGCGAACGTTCCCGCCCTACATCCACAACAGAGAATCAAGCCATGAGCCTCCCTAACACCGTCCTCATCACCGGCGCCTCCACGGGCATCGGCGCCACCTATGCCGAGCGCTTCGCGCAACGCGGCCACGACCTCATCCTGGTCGCACGCGACAAAAATCGACTGGAGGCGCTGGCAGCGCAACTGCGCGATAAACACAAGGTCGCCATCGAGGTACTTCAGGCTGACTTGACCCACAGCAGCGACCTGGCGGCTGTCGAAACGCGCCTGCGCGAGGACGCCAGCATTGGCATCCTGGTAAACAATGCGGGTGCCGCGCAATCCGGCAGCTTTATCGAACAGTCCACCGACAGCGTTGCTCAACTGGTGACGCTCAACACGACCGCGCTGGTGCGACTGGCCAGCGCCATCGCCCCTCGCCTGGCCCAGGCCGGGAACGGCGCGATTATCAACATAGGTTCAGTGGTGGGCCTGGCGCCGGAGTTCGGCATGACGGTCTACGGCGCGACCAAGGCCTTTGTACTGTTTCTATCACAAGGCATGAGCCTGGAATTGACGCCCAAAGGCGTCTACGTGCAAGCCGTCTTGCCTGCTGCCACGCGTACCGAGATCTGGGAACGTGCAGGCATCGACATCAATACCCTGACTGACGTGATGGAGGTCGGCGATCTGGTCGATGCGGCGCTGGTGGGTTTTGATCGTCGCGAGACCGTGACGATTCCTCCCTTGCAGGATGCCGCACGCTGGGATGCCTTGCAGGCTGCACGTCAGGGTTTACTGGCGCAGATTCGACAATCCGATGTCGCCGAGCGATACACCACCACTGCATAAACACGACCCATATCAAGGGGCTGCCATGCCTAATGCCAGTCATTTAAGGGTGAGCACCGTACCTGTGGCGAGGGAGCTTGCTCCCGCTGGGTCGCGAAGCGGCCCCAGCTCTTTGTTTCAAAAGACTGGGACTGCTGCGCAGTCCAGCGGGAGCAAGCTCCCTCGCCACGGGTTACTTTTCGCTCTTGCTGCTTCTTAACTGACTGGCATTAGGCTGCCATGCCCCTTTTTCACACCAGATCTTGACGCGGATCCCTGAATAACTGAGGCGGTCAAGTTCCATTGAACGCCATGAGAGCTGAATCAAAATGAAGGCATTCTCGATCGACCGTTACGGCAAAAAGAATGGACGCATCAGCGAAGTGCCCACCCCTGAAGTGGGTGCCCATGACGTGCTTGTTCAGGTGCATGCCACAAGCGTCAACCTGCTCGACGCGAAGATCAGGACGGGCGAATTCAAACTGATCCTGCCGTACTCATTCCCGCTGATATTGGGTAATGACCTGGCGGGGGTGGTGGTCCGCGTCGGGGCCTCCGTGCGGCGCTTCAAGCCGGGTGATGAGGTGTACGCACGGCCTCCTCAGGCGCGCATAGGCACCTTCGCGGAACTGATTGCGGTAGATGAAAACGCACTGGCATTGAAACCTGAAAACCTCAGCATGGAAGAGGCCGCCGCCCTCCCGCTGGTTGCGTTGACGGCGTGGCAAGTGCTGGTTGACAGCGCCAGGCTGAAACAGGGCCAGAAGGTCTTTATCCAGGCGGGCTCCGGCGGCGTTGGCAGCGTCGCCATCCAGCTCGCCAAGCACCTGGGTGCCTTTGTCGCGACGACCACCAGCACGGCTAACGTGGAGTGGGTCAAGGCACTCGGGGCAGACGTCGTGATTGACTACAAGACGCAAAAGTTTGAACAGGTTCTTCAGGATTACGACGTCGTATTAAACAGCCTGGGCGCGGATGAACTGGAAAAGTCGCTGACCATTCTGAAGCCGGGAGGCCAACTGATATCCATCTCCGGGCCACCGACGCCGGCGTTTGCCCAAGCGCAAAAGTTACCCTGGGTAGTGGGCCTGGTGATGCGTCTGTTGAGCAGCGGTATCCGCAGGAAAGCGCGAAACAAGAAAGTCAGTTATGCGTTCGTATTTATGCGTGCCAGTGGCGCGCAACTGGACAAGATAACGGCGCTGGTTGAGTCCGGCAGTATCAAACCGGTGATCGACCGCACATTTACCTTCGACTCGACCGCCGACGCCTTGAGCTATGTCGAACAAGGAAGATCCAAGGGCAAAGTCATCATTAAAGTCAAATAACTATCCCCTCCTATTCGTCCGCAAAAGACGTTGTGAGTGAGCCGCACACTTGGAGCAGCAAATGAGTACATCTTCCGAAAGAACCGCGATTGTGACCGGCGCCTCATCGGGCATTGGTCGCGCGACCGCTGAGGCGCTGGTACGGGCGGGATACACCGTGTTCGGCACGAGCCGCAAGGCCACCGACACGCCAACCCAGGTGACCATGCTCGTCTGTGATGTGACCGATGACGACGCTGTCAGCGCCCTCGTTTCCACTGTACTTGCGCGGACTGGGCGGATCGACCTTCTGGTCAATAATGCTGGCGTTGGCCTGCTGGGTGGCGCGGAAGAGTTCTCGATCTCGCAGGTGCAGGCACTGTTCGACGTCAACCTGTTCGGCGTGATCCGCATGACCCATGCGGTATTACCGTCGATGCGGGCAAATGGCCAAGGACGCATCATCAATATCGGATCGATCCTGGGGTTAGTGCCCGCGCCCTACTCCGCTCATTACTCAGCGGTCAAACACGCGCTCGAGGGCTATTCGGAATCCCTTGATCACGAGGTGCGCGCCTTCAATATCCGAGTCTCGATTATCGAGCCGGCATTCGTAAGAACCGTCTTCGATCAGAACGGCATTGAACCGGACTCACCGCTGAAGGAGTACGACCAGGCGCGCGCCGGGTTCAAGGCGCTGCTGGCCGATGTCATGCCCAACGCCGATCGTCCAGAAGTCGTAGCGACGGTAGTCGTAGAAGCGGCGAGCGATATTCACCCCAAGCTTCGCTACACGGCCGGGAAGGCAGCGAAACAAATCAGCCTGCTGCGCCGCTTCGCTCCCGCCGGGGTGTTTGATAAGAGCTTGCGCAAGCAATTCCGGTTGCCGGTTTGAATCCTGGGTCTCATGACGCGCCTGCGAAACCTGTGTAGTCGAGGCAGCCGACTTTCGTCCTGGTACATTTCGCCCTCCGCCACGGGGCGGGGTTGAGGAAGTGTTTCTCAAATCCCAGACAATAAAAAACCCCGTAGACGTTAATCTACGGGGTTTCTAAGAGTGGAGGCCGAGGTCGGAATCGAACCGGCGTAGGCGGATTTGCAATCCGCTGCATAACCATTTTGCTACTCGGCCTCAAACGGTCAACGCCCCAACTGCTGGCACTCACCGTATAAAAACTTGAGTGGGCTGTATAACCCTGCCTCTACTCTAACTCATTGAATACATTGAAGTTTTTAATGCTTCGTTGCGTTCGATGGGCGCCATTATGTACGTATTTACCAACGCGTGCAACCCCTTGATTTCAAAAATATTTCGTAATGCCATCAAGGGGTTGCGCGTCTGCCCTACTCCTTGATGCGCAGTTGCTGGTACTGCGGGTCGGCCTTGATTTGGGCTTCGGTGAACGGCAGCGGGCTGAGTTTTTTCTGGGAGAACGCTTGGGTCTGGTCGTTGGAATGCGCGGAGGCCGGGTTCGTGGACTCGGAGAACGCAAGTACGCCTTGGGCATGCGGGCCCTGGTCGTCGAAGGTGACGATTTGCAGGTAGCTGCTGCCGCTGACCACTTCGCGCTTGCCGTCGGCGCGGGGCACGGTTTGCATGGCGTTGTAGATTCCCAGTTCCTGCGGGCCACCGTGGATTGGGGTTTGGCCGGAGACTTGGATATCGCCCCATGTGCTGTCGGCAGTCAGGCCCAGTTTTTCGACGTCGGCAGTAGAGGCCAGCATGGCTTCGCGCAGCGCTTTCGCCACGGGTGCGCGGTCGATCGCCAGGCCGCGTGGGGTGGTGAGCGGCTGGGCCGGGTCGAAGGCGACGCGCCAGGCGTCGGGGATTTGCTGCAGCTGTTGTACCAGGTTGATGAAGTGCACGAGGCCTATGCCGCTGTCGAGGTTGGCGCGTTGGTCCCAGTTTTTCAGGCTGGAGCACAGGGGTTGCAGGGCGGTGGCGTCGGCGCCGAGGTGCTTGGCGCAGAAATCGAGCAGGTCGGGCATGACTTGGCCGGCCAGGTACACCTCGTTGTCCATCACCATGTTTTTCAGGTCGGTGACGCTGATCGGTTTTTGCAGGGATTGCAGGCGCTGCAGGGCGAAACGCGCGCGCGGGCCAAGGCCGATGTGGTCCTGGCTGATTACCGGGGAGAAGCCCGTGAGCGGCGCCTTCGGGTTGGCCAGCCACGCCGAGTCGTTGGAATGCTGGACGTAGTCGGTGCGTTGCAGTTGCGGCAGTTGGTCGGCCGCGAAGATCCCAGGCTGGGCCGCGCGCGGGTCGATGTCCCAGGCGCAGGCGCTGTGTGCACCGTCGAGCAGGATCAGTTGCAGGCCGGCACGCGGGTCGCTGCACTGCGCCAGTTTGGCCGCGCTGACGTTGGGCACCACCGACTGGTTCATGTACAGGCTCTGGCCCTGGTCATCCGCGGCCAGGGTGTTGACCCACGGGATGCCTTGCAGGGTGTGCACCGAGGTTTTCAGTTCATTGAGGCTGGCGGCGCGGTTCATCGCGTACCACTGTTGCAGCACGCGGTCATTGCCCAGGTTGGCGTCGCGCAGGCTGAAGGCGTAGTGGCTGTCCCAGTCGAGCTTGCCCGGCCATTGCACCACCGGGCCGAATGGCGAGCTGTAGACGGTGTGCGACTGGTCCTTGAGGCTGCCATCCGCTTGCTTGACCTGTACGTTCACCGTGGTTTTATCCAGCGGCACCGATTTACCATCAAGCATATAGCGCGTGGCGTCCTTGGGATCCAGGGTCAGGCGGTACAGCGTGAAGTGCTTGGACGTATCCACCGTATGGGTCCACGCCACATGCTGGTTAAAGCCGATATTGATTACCGGCAGGCCCGGCAACGCAGCGCCCATCACATCCAGCTGACCGGGGATGGTCAGGTGCATCTGATAAAAACGCATGCCGCCTACCCACGGGAAATGCGGGTTCGCCAATAGCATGCCGCGCCCGTTGAACGAGCGGTCACGCCCCACCGCCACCGCGTTACTGCCGCGATCGAAGGCGAAGCGCTGCTGGTTGGCAGCCGCGAGCTCAAAGGCCTTGGCGTTGCGCGTCACAGAGGCTGTCGCTTGAGGCGGCGTCGCGCCGACCAGGGCTTCGGCGAATTGCCCGACGCCACCCTCTACCAGCAACCTACGGGTCAATTTGACCAAGTCCTCAGCCACCAATGGCCGCACCCAGGCCGCCTGGCACTGTGCCGGAGCGCCCTGCTCTTTCAGGTAACGGTTGTAGCCAGCCACATAGCCTTCGATACGCTGCTGGATCTGCGGGCTCTGCGCTTTCCAGAACGCGGCGACCGCATCCGGCGGGTTGAGCCAGTTGAAGAACACATCGCTGGCCAGGTTGTTGCGCTCTTCCAGGGTCGCCTGTTCGGGGCCGAAGAACCGGGCACGCTGCCCATTCACCGTGACGACTTCATTGGCCAGCAGGCACAGGTTGTCCTGGGCGTAGGCGTAGCCAATGCCGAAGCCCAAGCCACGCTCATCACTGGCGCGGATATGCGGCACGCCGTAACTGGTACGACGGATATCCGCCGACGCTTGCGTCACCTGCTCCCGCGCTGTGGCAGCCAGGCTCAACCCCAGCAATACCCCGGCCACACACACCCTGGACAACCCATTGGAAATAATCACGCAGACTCCACCGTCAGATTTAACCGCCTCACATGGGGCAATAACCCCACCGTAAGAACGCAAACCACCGGGAATAATTTAGCGTGGAGGGAGAGTTAGTTGGGGCCGCGCGGATGTGACAAAACGGATACCGACGAAATTTCTACATCCTTCACTTCATGATTTCGCTCGCTCGTTCGTCTTATTAACTAAGAGCGCTCATTTTTTCCTGATCAGGCTCTGAAAAGGAGTTTTTGCATGTACAACCCGCAAGTGCCCACGGATGGACATTCATCGGCTGCCGAGGCCAGTTTCGGCAGCGGTACACAGGCATTCGGCAAAGTGCCCGAACAGCAAGGCAACCAGCGTATCCGCCATTTGCTCAAGTGTTTTGGCTTGCGCACCAGCCTGATCCGGCTGAAGGTCATCGACGCCCTGCTCACCGCCGCCGACAACCAGCGCACCCTTGGTGTGCGCGGCGTACACAGCCATTTATTAGAGCTGGGTATCCCGCTGTCGTTTCTCAGCGTGCGCGAGGTGCTCAAGCGCCTGTGCAGCGAGGGCGTGATCACCCTCAATGCGGATAAAAGCTACAGCCTCCATGAAGAGGCTGCCAAGGTACTCGAAGGTCGCGCCTGATGGGCGCCCTGTCGCTTAGAGCTTGACCTTGCGGCGCATGATGCCGTTGATCACCACCACGACCACTGCGACGGCAATGGCGATGGTCTGGAATGTCTTCTCGCTGATAACCCCGGTGTTCTGCAAATAGGACAGGCCAAACATCGTCGCCAGTACGGCCAGGGCAATCAGAATCGAGTACTTCAAACGCTGCTTTTGTGTCATGACGGGTTCCTGAACTTGAAGAATAGAGCCGGTGTGAATCGCCGGACCTGCGCGGCAGATAAGCGCCAGCACGTCAGGCAGGCGCTTATGTTACAGGCGATGAAAAACTTTGGCTCGACCAATCAGCCCGCATCCACCTCACGCCGTAACCCGTTACCGGGCTGGGCGCAAAGCGCTACCAGCCAATCCACAAATACCCGCACCCGCTGGGATAATTGGCGATGCGGCGGGTACAGCGCCGACAGTGCCATGGTTGGCACCTTCACCTGGGGCAATACTTCCACCAACGATCCCTCGGCCAATTGACGCATCGCGTGATAATGCGGCGCCTGGATCAAGCCGAACCCGGCCTCACACGCTGCGAAATAGCCGTCGGAACTGTTCACCGCCAAGCCCTTCGACAGGTTCACCGTGTGCAAGTGGCCGTCGACCTGGAACTCCAGGCCAAACCGTTTGCCACTGGCGCTGGAGACGTATTCGACCATCTGATGGTTGGCCAGGTCATCAAGCGACGCGGGCACTCCCCTGCGCGCCAGATACTCCGGACTCGCCAGGGTCAGTTGATCCATCATCGCCAACGGCCGCGCCACCAGCGACTCGTCCAGCGCAAGGCCGCCACGCAGTACGCAATCCACACCCTCACGGATCAGGTTCACCGGGCGGTCGTTAAGGCCGACCTCCAGTTCGATCTGCGGGTAGCGCGCGGTGAACGCGGGCAACGCAGGGATCACGATCAACCTTCCGATTCCCGAGGGCATGTCCACGCTCAACGTGCCGCGTGGGTTCTGTCGCCGGGTGGAAAAGACCGCCTCGGTTTCTTCCAGGTCGGTCAGCAGTTGCACGCAACGTTGGTAATACGCCGCACCGTCCAGCGTCGGGCTGACTTGCCGCGTGGTGCGTTGCAACAATTGCACGCCCAAGTGCGCTTCCAGCTGCTTGATCAGCACGGTCACCGACGCGCGCGGCAGTTGCAGGCTGTCGGCGGCCTTGGCGAAGCCACGCAGTTCGACGATGCGTGTGAACACGCGCATTGCGTTGAAACGGTCCAAAGGAAGCTCCTCGAACTGATTATTCAGATAATGCGAATAGTGATAGTGCTTTTAGCCGGTTTATCCCGATTTTGTCGAGCGTGACAATGCAGGCCTTCCCACCCAAGGCGCTGAAACCATGCACATACGTCAACTCGGAACAAACGGCCCGCTCGTCTCCGCCATCGGCCTCGGCTGCATGGGCATGAGCGATTTCTACACACCCGGCAGCGACACCCGCGAAGCCACCGCGACCCTGCACCGTGCCCTGGAGTTGGGCATCAATTTTCTCGACACCGCCGACATCTACGGCCCGCACACCAATGAACAACTGATTGGCCAAGCCATCGCCGGCAAACGTGACCAGGTGTTCCTGGCCAGCAAGTTCGGGATTGTGCGCGATCCGGCACACCCGGCGCAGCGTGGCGTGAACGGCCGCCCCGACTACATCCGCGAGGCTATCAACGGCACGCTGCGACGCCTGGGCGTGGAGACCCTCGATCTGTATTACCAGCACCGCATCGACCCGGACGTCGCCATCGAAGAAACCGTCGGTGCCATGGCCGAGTTGGTCCAGCAGGGCAAAGTGCGCTACCTGGGCTTGAGCGAAGCCTCTGCCGCGACACTTGAACGCGCGCATAAGGTGCACCCGATCAGCGCGTTGCAAAGCGAGTACTCGCTGTGGAGCCGCGACCAGGAACACAACGGCTGCCTCGCCGCCTGCCGGCGCCTGGGCATCGCGTTCGTGCCCTACAGCCCGCTGGGCCGTGGTTTTCTAACCGGTGCGCTGAAAAGCCCGGATGACTTCGGTGCCGATGACTACCGTCGGTTCAGCCCGCGCTTCCAGGGTGAGAACTTTGGCAAAAACCTCGAACTGGTGAAGCAGGTACAAACGCTGGCAGCCGACAAAGGCGTGAGCGCCGGACAACTCGCGCTGGCCTGGGTGTTGGCGCAGGGTGACTTCATCATTCCGATCCCCGGCACCAAGCAGCGCAAGTATCTGGAAGAAAACGCGGCGGCGGTGTCGATCAGCCTCAGCCAGGCAGAGCTCGCGGCACTGGAGGCGATCTTCCCCATCGAGGCAACCGCCGGCTTGCGCTACCCCGAGGCGGTAATGGCCATGCTGGATATCTGAATAAAATGCCAGTCAGTTAAGGGTGAGCACCGTACCTTTGGCGAGGGAGCTTGCTCCCGCTGGTCGCGAAGCGGCCCCAGCTCTTTGTTTCAAAAGACTGGGACTGCTACGCAGTCCAGCGGGAGCAAGCTCCCTCGCCACGGGTGACTTTTCGCTCTTGCTGCTTCTTAACTGACTGGCATTACCCGGCGCTCTTTTTTCTTGCACGACCGTACCTAAAGCTCCGCCCTCCCAAGCCGATAGCCCTACGAAGCTCTAACAAAGCCGCGTCGACAATAAACGCTTCGTAAGGACGACCTCATGCCCCCACTGCGCTCTATCCAAGCCCGCTATACCCTGTTCCTGGTGCTGTTCGTCCTAGTGTTATTTGTGTTGACCGTGGTGGGCATCGGCCAGTTGGTCGCGCCCACGCTGCGACAGACAGAAGAACAGGTGGTGCTCAACCGCATCGCCGAGGTCGCCGAGCAGATCCAGGGCGAACTGAACAAGGTTCAGTCCCAACAACGCACCATCACCCAGACCATCCCATTGCTCGACAGCGATGCCATCGACAAAGTCCTGCCCGGCCTGGTCGACCAGTATGGCGAGCTGAAAGTCTTCGGGGGCGGGATCTGGCCGTTGCCCAACCAGCGCACACCGGGGCGTAACAAACACAGCACGTTCTGGCACCGAGATGCCTCGGGCAAGCTGGCGGTGAATACGTTCTGGAACAGCGACCCCGCGCCCAACTATTACGACCAGAGCTGGTACAAAGGCGGCTTGGCCTCGCCGCGCGGTCAATGTGCCTGGGCGGCCGCCTACAAGGACGACGCCAGCCAGGAGCCGCGCACCAACTGCGCCATGGCCATCCAGCGCGACGGCGTGCCTTATGGTGTCGCGACCATCGACGTGACCCTGGGCTTCTTCAATGACCTGGTGGCCAGCAAAGAGAAAGACATCGGCGGGCAAATGCTGATCGTCGAAGGTGACGGCAAGATCATCAGCAACAGCACCCAAATCAGCGGTCCGGTGGTGCTGAAGAACATCAGCGAACTCACCGGCACTTCGGCATTTGCGGCCCAGGTCAGCAAAGCCCTGGCCCACCGCGACCAGGCGCTGCAACGCAACGAGTTCGACAACCAGGGCGTGGCCAGCACTTTTTACATGCGCCCTATCGGTGGCACGCCATGGTTCCTCGCCACCGCCCTGCCCACCTCACTGATTACCGCCCAGCGTGATGACGTACTGGGCACCTTGGCCTTGCTGCAAATCCCTATGGTCCTGCTGCTGGTGCTGCTCGCCGCGTATGCGATCCGCCAACTGGTGCAGCGCATGAAGTCGTTGAAAACAAATATCGACGCACTGTCCGCCGGCGATGCCGACCTGACACGCCGCATCACCATCCGTGCCGAAGACGAATTGGGCGCCATCGGCCACTCGGTGAATCGCTTTATTGTCTACCTGCAGAACATGATCGGCGAAGTCACCCAAGCCACCGGCGCCATGTCGTCAAGCCTTGAGCAACTGCAGCGGACGTCGGCGCACACCAACCAGATCCTGGTACGGCATGCCTCGGAAACCGACCAGACCGTCACCGCCATCACCGAAATGAGCTCCACCGCCGACACCGTTGCGCAAAACGCCGCCGAAACCGCAGCGTTCACCCAGCGCGCCAACGAACACGCCGACCGTTCCCGCGTGGTCGTCGGTGAAGCCTCCAACAGTGTCAGCGCGTTGATCGGCGAAGTGTCCAGTGCGACCCACAGCGTGGAAAACATGCGCCAGGATGCCGCGCGTATCACCGAAACCCTCGGCGTGATCGGCGCAATCGCCGGCCAGACCAACCTGCTTGCCCTCAACGCCGCGATTGAAGCGGCGCGTGCCGGTGAGCAAGGCCGTGGTTTTGCGGTGGTGGCCGATGAAGTCCGCGCGCTGGCCGCACGCACGCAGGCCAGCACGTCACAGATCAACGAAATGCTCACCCGCCTGACGGCGGGCGTGAGTTCCTCGGTCGCCGCGATGGAAAACACCCAGGCCAGCTGCCAGTCGGCCGCGGATGCCACGGCGCGGGTGAACACCGGGTTGGATGAAATGGCCGGCTCGGTCAGCCACATCAATAACCTCAGCACCCAGATCGCCACGGCCGCCGAGCAGCAGAGCGCGGTGACCGAGGAGATCAACCGCAGCATGGTGCAGATCCGACAAATGGTCGAAGAGTTGGTGCAGAGCGGCCATGCCACTGAAACCAATACTCAAAGCCTGCTGGACGCGAATGGTCGGGTAATTGCGTTGATGGGTCGATTCAAGGTGCAGTGATAAACGGCTGAAACACTCCCGTGCAATGTGCGGGAGTGGGACTATTCTGACAGTTCAAGGTGATTACTACTGCCACACAGGAGGTGTGCCATGCGCGCAGCCGAGCAGTCGGTCCGCTTGGAGCGGATCAGTCAGGAACGCTTTATCCAGGCCCCCATCGACGCCGTTTATGACTACGTGACCCAACCGGATCGCTGGCACGAATGGCACCCCACCTCCCTCAGCGCCGATACGGGCACCACCGGTTCTCTCCCGCCCGGCGCACGTTTCACCGAGTTCATCGATTTGCTGGGTGTGCGTGTGCCCATGAGTTACCGCGTGCAGATCGCGCGGCGCCCCGGCGAATTCAAGACCGTGTTCACTTCCCTGGCCGTCGACGGCTCGATTCACTACTTCCTGTTGCCCCATCAAGGCGGCACGCTGTTCAAGCGTGTGTTGACCTATGAAACCGAATTGCAATTGGCCACCTTGCATGAACGCATGATTGAACTGTCGGCGGTCGCCCTCGGCCAGCTCAAGCATCGCCTGGAAAACCCACCTCTCGTATAATTTGGAAACATTACCGCCACACACCCCCCTCGGTGGAGACTGGCTTGCCTGCGCTGACGTCGTCATGATCGCCTGCATCCTGACGACGTTCACCGACCGACGAGCCCCACCATGAAAACCCGATTGCGATTGGCCCTGTTTTCAACCCTCTTCACCGCCACCCTGGCCCAGGCTACCGACCTGATCCCCATTGACGTGCACCGCGACGCCAACTGCGGTTGCTGCAAAAAATGGATCAGCCACCTGGAAAGCAACGGTTTCAAGGTCAACGACCACGTCGAAACCGACATGAGTGCGGTCAAACAACGCCTGGGCGTGGCGCCGCGCCTGGGCTCCTGCCATACCGCCGTGATCGACGGCAAATTCGTCGAAGGCCATGTGCCTGCCGAACAGGTGCTGGCCTTGCGCAAACGCAACGACCTGCTGGGCGTCGCCGCGCCGGGCATGCCCATGGGCTCGCCCGGCATGGAGGTGGAGGGCCGAAGCGAGGCCTATCAAGTCATCGGCCTGACCCGTGAAGGCAAAGATGTGGTGGTGGCGCAATACCCGGCACAATGATCGCGGGCTACCTGGGGTTGTTTTTCGCGGCGTTTGGCGCCGCGACATTATTACCCCTGCAATCGGAAGCGGTACTGGTCGGCCTGCTCCTCAGCAGCCATTACAGCCTGTGGCTGTTGCTGGGCATTGCCACGTTGGGCAATGTGCTGGGCTCAGTGGTGAACTGGTGGCTGGGCCGCTGGGTGGAGCACTTCAAGCAACGGCGCTGGTTTCCCATCAACGACAAGCAACTGGAAAAAGCCCGCAACCATTACGAGCGCTGGGGGCATTGGACGTTGCTGCTCAGTTGGCTGCCGCTCATTGGCGACCCGCTGACACTGGTGGCCGGGGTGATGCGCGAGCCACTGTGGCGATTCCTGCTACTGGTGACCCTGGCCAAAGGCCTGCGTTATGGCGTGCTCGCGGCGATCACCTTGCAGTGGGTGTTAATCCCCACTTAATCGTCTCGCAACAGCATCCGAATACCCTTCTCGGAGCCCAGCCAATGCCTCTGATCCGCGCTTTTTGTATCGCCGGCCTGCTCACAGCCACTGCCGCCCCGGCGTTCGCCGCGACCTACGGTCCCGAACTGCAAGGCTTCGAATACCCCTATCCGCTCAAGCATTTCGCGTTTCAATCCCAGGGCAAGTCCTTGCAAATGGGCTATATGGACGTCCCCGCCAAAGGTCAGGCCAACGGTCGCAGCGTGGTGCTGATGCACGGCAAGAACTTCTGCGGCGCCACCTGGGAAGGTTCGATCAAGGCCTTGAGCGACGCCGGCTACCGGGTGATCGCGCCGGACCAGATCGGATTCTGCAGTTCCAGCAAGCCCGATCATTACCAGTACAGCTTCCAGCAACTGGCGCTTAACACCCACCAACTGCTGGAAAAGCTCGGCGTTCAAAAGGCCACCCTCCTCGGCCATTCCACCGGCGGCATGCTCGCCACGCGCTACGCACTCATGTACCCCGAGCAAACCGAACAGCTGGCGATGGTCAACCCGATCGGCCTGGAAGACTGGAAAGCGTTGGGCGTGCCCTCGCTCAGCGTTGACCAGTGGTATGAGCGGGAGCTGAAGGTCAGCGCCGAAGGTATTCGCAACTACCAACTCAACACCTATTATGTCGGGCGCTGGAAGCCGGAGTACGAGCGGTGGGTGGACATGTACGCCGGCCTGAGCAACGGCCCCGGGCATACGCAGGTGGCATGGAACTCGGCGTTGATTTACGACATGATCTTCACCCAGCCGGTGTACTACGAGTTCAAGGACCTGCAGATGCCCACGCTGCTGCTGATCGGCACATCGGACAACACTGCCATCGGCAAAGACATCGCGCCGCCGGCGGTCAAGGCCACGCTTGGCGATTATGCCGTGCTGGGCAAGCAGGTGGCCAAGCTGATCCCCCATGCAACCCTGGTGGAATTCCCGGGCCTTGGGCACGCGCCGCAAATGGAAGAACCCGCCCAGTTTCACAAGGCACTGTTGCAGGGCCTTAACGCCCTTTAGTCCAACCTTTTTCGAGGCACTCGTGAATGTCGGTACAGATCGCAGTCATTGATGATTGGCAGAATGTGGCCAGTGGCGTGGTGGATTGGTCGGTCCTTGCGGCCGTGGGCCAGGTGCATTTCCTGCACGATTACCCGGCGGATACCGCCACCATGATCGAGCGCTTGCAGGGCTTCGAGGTCATTTGTGTGATGCGTGAGCGTTCTACCTTCGACAAAGCCCTGCTGCAAGGCCTGCCCGCGCTTAAATTGCTGGTGACCGGCGGCATGCGCAACGCCGCGATCGACATTCCCGCGGCCAAGGCCTTGGGTATCCAGGTCTGTGGCACCGACAGCTATAAACACGCGGCGCCGGAATTGACCTGGGCGTTGATCATGGCTTCCACGCGTGACCTGGTGGCTGAAGCCCATTCGCTGCGCGCCGGCCACTGGCAGATCGGCCTGGGCGGCGATCTGTATGGCAAGACCCTGGGGATTCTCGGGCTGGGCAGTATCGGCCAGAAAGTCGCGCAGTTTGCCCAGGTGTTCGGCATGCGTGTCATTGCCTGGAGTGAAAACCTCACCCCGGAACGGGCCGCCGAGTCAGGCGTGACGTGGGTCAGCAAGCAAGCCTTGTTCGAACAGGCGGACATTCTCACCGTGCACCTGGTGCTCAGTGACCGCACCCGTGGCTTGGTGGACGCGCAAGCGCTGGGCTGGATGAAGCCCAGCGCGCGCCTGGTCAACACCGCGCGGGGGCCGATAGTGGATGAGCAGGCGCTGGTGCAGGCCCTCGAAAGCGGCCGCCTGGCCGGTGCGGCGCTGGACGTGTATGCCCAAGAGCCGCTGCCCGCGGATCATCCCTTCCGCCGCTTGCCAACGGTACTGGCCACCCCGCACGTGGGCTACGTGAGCGAGCAGAATTACCGGCAGTTCTACGCGCAAATGATCGAAGACATTCAAGCCTGGGCGAACGGCGCGCCCATTCGCACCCTCGGCTAACGCACCAATGTAGTGAGTGGGCTTGCCCCACGCTGGGGCGCGAAGCGGCCCCAAAACCAAACACCTCGGTGGCACTCATTGCACCGAGTACGCCTTATGAGGAGCGCTTCGCACTCCGACGCGGGACAAGCCCGCTCACTACAGACCCCTTCCCCACTACAGCGGCATAACGTTAAAAGTATTTTGTCCTACAAAATCTTCTCGAAAACCCTACAGGCTCTAGGATATGTCCTAGACTGATGACCGATGGGTCCGTTTCAAAACAAAAGCCCCGCGAAAAAATCGAAACTTTACAACTCTGCCATAGGTCAGGTTTAGGGTAAGGCGCGCACATGCGGTTCATACCAGATGCCGTCTATCCATTCTTTTTGAGCTAACCGTGCAACTGGCATACGCCTTGCCCCAACTATTCAAAGGGCGTTATGCGCTTGCGCCTGGCCGCAGGATGCGGTCATCGGAGCTAGTGGCAGCGGGCCATTAGCCGACCAACACGTGGAGAGAACTATGATCAGTGCCGCTGCAAGTATTCAGGGAGAGCGTGTTAGTCAGCCAGTTGGCGGGTCGACCTCTTTGGTTGACCTCAACACGGTGCGGCCGGTCCCGAGTCACAATCCCAATCGCAAGAAAGTCCTGTTTGTCACCTCCGAATTCGCCGATCTGGTGAAAACCGGCGGCCTGGGCGATGTGTCCGCTGCCCTGCCCCGCGCCATGGCCCACCTGCACGATGTGCGGGTGCTGATCCCTGGCTATCCGCAGGTAATGGAGAGCGACAACCCGATCCATATCATCGGTGAGCTGGGCGGCCACGCTGCGCTGCCGCCGTGCAAGATCGGGCGGATGGACCTCAAGGACGGCCTGGTCATCTATGTACTGATCTGCCCCGAGCTCTACGAGCGTGAAGGTACACCCTACGGCGCCAACAACGGCCGCGACTGGCCGGACAACCATATCCGTTTCGCCCGCCTGGGCCTGGCCGCCGCTGACATGGCCGCCAACCTGGCGCAGATCCACTGGTGCCCGGACCTGGTGCACGCCCACGACTGGCCCGCTGGCCTGGCACCGGCCTATATGCACTGGCGTGGGTCACGCACCCCGACCCTGTTCACCATCCATAACCTGGCGTATCAGGGCGTCGTCAGCCTGGCCTCCACGCCGGAACTGGGCATTCCACCCCACGCCTTGCAACAGGAAGGCATGGAGTTCTACGGCAAGATGTCGTTCCTCAAGGCCGGCATGGCGTATTCCAGCCATATCACCACCGTGAGCGCCACCTACGCCCAGGAAATCACTACGCCTGAATTCGGCTGCGGCCTGGATGGCTTTTTGGCCAGCAAGACCCAGCAAGGCTTGCTCAGCGGCATTCCCAACGGCATCGAAGACAGCTGGGAAACCTCCACCGACCCCCACCTGACGCACAACTTCAATATTGGCGATTGGGAAGGCAAGGCGGTGAACGCCGCGCAGGTGCGCAACCTGTTCGGCCTCCACGACTCGACGGGTCCGCTGTTCGCCGTGGTCTCGCGCCTGGTCTTCCAGAAAGGCCTGGACCTTACCGAAGCCGTTGCCAGCTTTATCGTCGAACAAGGCGGCCAGATCGCGATTATCGGCCGGGGTGAGCCTGAAGAAGAAAACGCCATGCGTGAACTGGCGCTGCGCTTCCCAGGCCAGATCGGCGTGCGCATCGGCTTCAACGAGACCGACGCCCGGCGCATGTTCGCCGGCAGCGATTTCCTGCTGATGCCGTCGCGTTACGAGCCCTGCGGCCTGAGCCAGATGTACGCCCAGCGCTTCGGTTCGCTGCCCGTCGCACGTAACACCGGTGGCTTGGCTGACACCATTGAAAACGGTGTCACCGGCTTCCTGTTCAATGAATCCACGGTCGACAGCTACAAAGAAGCCTTGAGCCGCGCGTTCAAGGTGTTTGCCTTCCCTGGCTTGCTCAACGCCATGCGCTGCCGGGCGATGACCCAACCGTTCAACTGGAGCCAGGCCGTGGAACCCTACGCCGAACTGTATGAGCAACTGGTGGCTAAAGCACTGGGGAAATCCGCTAAATAATCAAAGGGAGGTTTTTATAGATGCCGTTACGGACTCTGGAAACCTGGCCCCACGGCGCAATCATGCTGGACGCGCAACACACGCGTTTCGCCTTGTGGGCGCCAGACGCGTTTTATGTCAGCGTTGAATTGGAAAACGGCAAGTCCGTCGCCATGCTGCCCCAGGCAGAAGGCTGGTTTGAAACCGAAATAGCGTGCCCGGCGGGCACGCGCTACCGCTTCAATATCGATGGGGAGATGGACGTACCCGATCCCGCCTCCAGGGCCCAGGCCTCGGATGTGCACGGTTGGAGCGTAGTGGTCGACTCCCTCGCCTATCAATGGCGTCACAGCAATTGGCAAGGCCGCCCCTGGCACGAGGCAGTCATCTATGAACTGCACGTCGGTGCCATGGGGGGTTATGCCGGCATTGAGAAACACCTGCCACGCCTGGCCGAATTGGGCGTTACCGCGATTGAATTGATGCCGTTGGCGCAATTCCCCGGCGATCGCAACTGGGGCTACGACGGGGTCCTGCCCTATGCACCCCAAGCCTCCTACGGCACCCCTGAACAGCTCAAGCACCTGATCGACAGCGCCCACGAACATGGCCTTGCGGTGATTCTCGACGTGGTCTACAACCACTTCGGGCCCGACGGCAATTACCTGGGCCAATACGCCAAGGGGTTCTTCCAGGAAGACGTGCACACGCCATGGGGCGCCGGCATCGATTTCAACCGGCGTGAAGTGCGGGACTTCTTCCTCGATAACGCATTGATGTGGTTGCTCGAATACCGCTTCGACGGCCTGCGCCTGGACGCGGTACACGCCATCGATAACCCGGAGTTTCTCAAGGAGCTGGCCCACCGCGTGCGCGAGCAGGTGGACACGGGCCGCCATGTCTGGCTGATGCTCGAAAACGAGCTCAACCAGGCCGGGCTCCTGCAGCACGATTTCAACGCGCAGTGGAATGATGATTTCCATAATGTGTTGCACGTGCTGTTGACCGGCGAAACCGATGCGTATTACAGCGACTTCGCCCAAGACCCGACCGCTAAATTGGCCCGCTGCCTGGGCGAAGGCTTTATCTACCAAGGCCATACAACCCGGCATGGCCATGTGCGTGGCGAACCCAGTGGGCACCTGCCACCGAGCGCGTTCGTGGCGTTCCTGCAAAACCATGACCAGATCGGCAACCGTGCCCTGGGCGAGCGCCTGCATCAGCTCTGCTCGCCGCAGGCCTTGAAGGCGGCGACCGCGCTGCTGCTGCTGTCGCCGATGATCCCGCTGATGTTCATGGGTGATGAGGCCAACGCCAGCGAGCCTTTCCTGTTTTTCACCGATCACCATGGCGAGCTGGCCGAGGCGGTGCGTGAAGGTCGACGCAATGAATTCAAGGATTTCGCCGCGTTCCAGGACCCGGAGCGGCGCGAACGCATTCCCGATCCCAATGCCCTGCCGACCTTTTTGAAAACCACGCCCAGCTTCGACGAGAACGAACACACCCAGCTCTATCGCCAACTGCTGAGCCTGCGCCACCGGCATCTCGTGCCGCACCTGCCCGGCAGTGTCGCGCTGGGCGCTCAGGTCCTGGCCGATCACGCCGTCAGCGCCCGTTGGCGCCTGGGTAACGGCAGTGTGTTGCGGATCGACCTCAACTTGAGCGCCGTGCCGCTGGATCACCCCGCCACGGAGCCGGTCCTTTTTCAAACGCCTGCCAACGCCGGCGCAACCCTGCCGCCGTACAGCGCACGCGTCACCCTATCCCCTGTTGGAGAGCACCCTTGAGTGAAGCGAACCTGGAAATCCTCGCCAGCCGAGCGGGCCTGGCCGTCGATTGGATCGACGCAAACGGCCGCCCGCAACGTGTAACACCCGACGCCCTGCGCGCCGTTCTCAAAGGCCTGGGCCACCCGGCCGACAGTGACGCAGAGATCGACGCCAGCCTGCTTGAACTGGAGCGGGTACAACAAGACAAACACCTGCCGCCCTTACTGACCATCGACAGTGGTGACGGCCTCGACCTGGCGCGCTACTTCGAACCGGACACCCTGTGCCGGGTCAGCCTGGAAGACGGCGACACCCTGGAACTGCGGCTCGATGGCAACGCCGTCCTGCCAGGCGTCATTGCCCTGGGTTATCACCAAGTGCATATCGCCGATCAGGTCTTCACCCTGGCCGTCGCCCCCACGCATTGCTACAGCGTCGCCGAAGCGGTCGATACCCAACCGGCCCGCGCCTGGGGCCTCAGCGCGCAACTGTATGGCCTGCGCCGTCTGGGCGACGGCGGTTTTGGCGATACCCTGGCCTTGGAGCATCTGGCCCGCTCGGCGGCCGAGCGCGGCGCCGATGCACTGGCCATCAGCCCGATGCATGCCATGTTCAGCGCCGACACCGGGCGCTACAGCCCGTATTCGCCGTCGAGCCGGTTGTTCCTCAACAGTTTGTACGCCTCCCCGGGCTGCATCCTGGGTGAGCGCGAAGTGCGCAACGCGATCGAGTCCCTCGGCCTGGCGGATGAGCTGCACGCGCTGGAGCAACACACCCTGATCGACTGGCCCGCCGCCGCCAAGGCCAAGCAACGCCTGTTGCGTGCACTTTATGAAGACTTCCGTCATGGCCACCACCCACAACACGCCGACTTCCTCAGTTTCCGCCAGGCCGGTGGCGAGGCGCTGGAAAACCATTGCCGCTTCGAAGCCGTGCAAGCGGCTCGCGCAGCGGCAGGTGAAGCACTCGACTGGCGCCACTGGCCCGAAGACTGGCGCAGCCCGCAGAGCCCGGCACTGGCGCAGTTCGCCGAAGACAATCGCGATGAGATCGGCTACTTCGCGTTCAGCCAATGGCTGATCGCCCGTTGCCTTGAGCGCGCGCAACAAGCTGCGCGCGGTAGCGGCATGGGCGTGGGCTTGATCGCCGACCTCGCGGTGGGCGCCGACGGCGGTGGCAGCCAGGCCTGGAGCCGCCAGGATGAATTGCTGGCAGACCTGACCGTCGGTGCGCCGCCCGACATTCTCAACCGTGCCGGCCAGGGCTGGGGGATTTCCGCCTTCTCGCCCGAAGGTCTCAAGCGCAATGGCTTTCGCGCCTTTATCGAAATGCTGCGCGCCAACTTTGCCCATGCCGGCGGCTTGCGCATCGACCATGTGATGGGCCTGCAACGCCTGTGGGTGATCCCCATGGACGCCTCGCCGCGCGAAGGCGCCTACCTGTATTACCCGGTGGATGACCTGTTGCGGCTGTTGGCGCTGGAGTCCCACCGTCACCAGGCCATTGTGCTCGGTGAAGACTTGGGCACGGTGCCGGATGGCCTGCGTGAAAAACTCATCGCGCGCTCGATCCTGGGCATGCGTGTGTTGCTGTTCGAGCAAAACCACGAGGGCCGGTTCACGCCGATCCTCGACTGGCCGGACAACGCCCTGGCCACCACCAGCACCCATGATTTGCCGACCCTGAACGGTTGGTGGCACAGCCGCGATATCGACTGGAACATCCGGCTTGGCCTGATCGACGCGCCTACGGTGGAACAATGGAGTGAACACCGCCTGCGCGAACGCCAGGCACTGCGCCAGGCCTTGAGCCAGGACCCGCAGAACTTCGTCGAAGAAATCCGCAATGAAACCGACCATATGATCGACGCCAGTGCGCGCTACCTCGGCCACACCCGCGCGCCCCTGGTGCTGTTGCCGTTGGAGGACGCCCTCGGGGTGGAGGAACAAGCCAACCTGCCCGGCACCACCGACACCCATCCCAATTGGCGTCGCCGCCTGCCGGGCGAGGCGTCCAGCCTGCTCGACAATGCCGGTGCCGCCCGCCGCCTCGAGCTGTTGGCCGTCGCGCGCAACCAAGCCTATGAGCGTGACCGATGAACGCACTGCCCCTGCGCGCGACCCAGCGCCTGCAATTCCATAAAGGCTTTACCCTCGATGATGCGGTGCCCCTGGTGCCGTATTTCGCCCAGTTGGGCATCAGTCACCTGTATGCCTCGCCGCTGCTCAGCGCCCGTGCAGGGTCCATGCACGGCTACGATGTGGTCGACCCCACCAGCGTCAACCCGGAGCTGGGCGGAGAACCGGCCCTGCGCCGCCTGGTCGCGGCGCTGCGTGAACACAAGATGGGCCTGATCCTCGATATCGTTTCCAACCACATGGCCGTGGGCGGCGCCGACAACCCTTGGTGGCTGGACCTGCTGGAATGGGGGCGACTGAGCCCCTACAGCGAGTTCTTCGATATTCAATGGCACTCGCCCGACCCCCTGCTCAAGGGCCAATTGCTGATGCCGTTCCTCGGCAGCGACTACGGCGAAGCCCTGCAGGCCGGCACCCTGACGTTGCAGTTCGACGCCCCCCACGGCGCGTTCTACGTTGAGCATTACGAACACCGCTTCCCGATCTGTCCAAAGGACTACGCGGCGATCCTGGGCACTGAGGCGCCGCTCAAGCCCCTGGCCGAGCGCTTCACCGCCCTCGCCCATCAGGAAGACGCCTACCACGAGGCGGCGTGGCTCAAACAGGCCCTGGCCGAACGCGCCACCGAGGTGCTGCCGGCCATCGAGCAGCAGCTGACCACCTTCGACGGGCGCCAGCCCGAAGGCTTCAAGCGCCTGCATCAACTGCTGGAACAACAGGCCTACCGCCTGGCCAGCTGGCGCACGGCGGCGGATGACATCAACTGGCGGCGCTTCTTCGATGTCAACGAACTCGGCGGCCTGCGCGTAGAGCGTACCGCGGTGTTCGAAGCCACCCATGGCAAGATCTTCGAACTGATCAGCGAAGGCTTGGTGGATGGCCTGCGCATCGACCATATCGACGGCCTGGCCGACCCGCGCGGGTATTGCCGCAAGCTGCGCCGTCGCGTGGATTCGCTGGTGCCGGAACGGCACTTGCCGATCTTCGTCGAGAAGATCCTCGGCGAGGGCGAAACCCTGCGTGAAGACTGGCAAGTGGACGGCACCACCGGCTACGAATTCATGAACCAGTTGTCGCTGCTGCAACATCAACCGGACGGCTTCGAACCGTTGGCCGAGCTGTGGACACGCCATAGCGAACGGCCTGCGGCGTTTATCGAGGAAGCGCGGCTGGCACGCCAGCAGATCCTCAATGGCTCCCTCGGCGGTGACTTTGAAAGCGTGGCCCAGGCCCTGCTGCAAGTGGCCCGCGACGACGTGATGACCCGCGACCTGACCCTCGGGGCCATCCGCCGGGCCTTGCAGGAACTGATCGTGCACTTCCCGGTGTACCGCACCTACATCAGCGCCCGTGGCCGTAGCGCCGCCGACGACAAGGTGTTCCAGCAGGCCATGGACGGCGCGCGCACGACCTTGGGCGAAGGCGACTGGCCGGTACTTGAGCACCTGGAAAATTGGCTCGGCGGCCAGCCCTGGCGCAATCGCCCGGTGGGCCGTGAGCGCAAGATCCTCAAGCATGCCTGCGTGCGCTTCCAGCAACTGACCTCGCCCGCCGCCGCTAAAGCGGTGGAAGACACCGCGTTCTATCGTTCGGCGGTGGTGCTGTCGCGCAACGACGTGGGCTTCAGCACCGAACAGTTCAGTGCGCCCTTGGCCGACTTCCATGCGGTCAACCAGCACCGTTTGCAGACCTTCCCCGACAACCTGCTGGCCACCGCCACCCACGACCACAAGCGCGGCGAAGATACCCGCGCGCGCCTGGCCGTGCTGAGTGAGTGCGCGCCGTGGTACGTCGAACAGGTCGAGCATTGGCGTAGCCTCGCCGCGCCGCTGCGGGTTGACGCGAATACGCCGTCGGCCGGCGATGAATTGATCCTCTATCAGGCACTGCTGGGCAGTTGGCCGCTGGACCAGGACGCCGACTTCGAGGGTTACCAGCAACGCCTGTGGCAATGGCAGCAAAAAGCCCTGCGCGAAGCCAAGTTGCAAAGCAGCTGGAGCGCGCCCAACGAAGCGTATGAGCAAGGCGTCGAAGCCTTCCTCTCGCGGCTGCTGCTCACTGATGAGGGGCGCGAACTGCGCACCGCCATTGGCAACGCCGCCCAGGTGATCGCCCCGGCCGGTGCGCTCAATGGCCTGGCGCAATCCTTGCTTCGCCTCACCGTACCGGGTGTGCCGGACCTGTACCAGGGCGACGAGTTCTGGGACTTCAGCCTCGTGGACCCGGACAACCGCCGCCCGGTGGATTTCAACGCACGGCAACAGGCGCTGGATACTCCGCCGGACCTCGGTGAACTGTTGTTCAACTGGCGCGACGGGCGCATCAAACAGGCGTTGATTGCTCAGGTGCTGGGCTTGCGTAAAGCCCATCCCGAACTGTTCCGCAGCGGCGCATATACACCGCTGGAAGTGGTCGGCACGCACGCCGAACGGGTGGTCGCTTTCGCCCGCGAGTATCAGGGCAAATACGTGCTGGTGGTGGTGCCACGCTGGTCGCACGCGCTGCTTGAAAACGGTGTGCACCCTCAGGTCAATGCGCGGGTTTGGGGCGATACACGGGTGAAATTACCGTTCGCCGCGACAACTCAAAACTGGAAGGGACTTTTTCATACAGGCGCAGTCACACCAGACAAGGAGCTGTTGATCAGCACTGCCCTGGGGGATTTCCCGGTCAATGTCTTTATCAATCCTGATGATCAAGAAAGCTGAAATTTTCTGCGAGGAGCATTGTGATGAGTACTGAAGACAAACGCATACGCGAACTGGCACATCAGATCTGGGAGTCTGAGGGCAAACCTCACGGCGAGGACGCGCGACACTGGGAGATGGCGCGCAAACTGGCGGAAGCCGAAGCGCTGACGCCGAGCAAGCTCAAGCCCACTGCCAAGCCCAAGGCAAGCGCACCCAAGCCCCCGCCAAAAGCCAAGCCGGCCGCACCGGCCGCCAGTAAACCAGCACCACCGGCGGCGAAGAAACCCGCGGCGCCGAAAAAGCCTAAGCCTTGAACCCGCGCCTCTTGCCGGTGCCGTCGGCAAGGGGTGATTTCATTTTCCATATTGTCAGCTGAAATTTCGTCAGCACGGCCGCACTCGGCCTGAAAAAAGACCTTTGCAGGAGCAATACAATGAGCAAACCCGACAAAACCCCACCGACGCCGGACAACGAGCCGTCGCGGATCCGTGAAGGTTTGCCCTTCCCGCTTGGCGCGACCTGGGATGGCCTCGGCGTCAACTTTGCACTGTTTTCAGCCAACGCCACCAAAGTGGAGTTGTGCCTGTTCGATGATTCCGGCGAAGTCGAGCTGGAACGCATCGAACTACCGGAATACACCGACGAAACCTTCCACGGCTATCTGCCCGACGCCCACCCTGGGCTGATTTACGGCTACCGCGTGTACGGTGCGTATGACCCGGCCAACGGCCACCGTTTCAACCACAACAAATTGCTGATCGACCCCTATGCCAAACAGCTGGTGGGCGAACTCAAATGGTCCGAGGCGCTGTTCGGCTACACCATCGGCCACCCGGATGACGACCTGAGCTTCGACGAACGCGACAGCGCGCCCTTCGTGCCTAAGTGCAAGGTGATCGACCCGGCCCACACCTGGGGCAACGATCAGCCGGTACGGGTGCCGTGGGACCGTACGATCATCTACGAAACCCACCTGCGCGGCATCAGTATGCGTCACCCTTCCGTCGGCGAGTCCGTGCGCGGCACCTGCGCCGGGCTGATGGAAGATGACGTGCTCAAGCACATCCGCCAGCTGGGTATTTCGTCGGTAGAACTGCTGCCGGTGCACGCCTTTGTCAACGACCAGCACCTGCTGGAAAAAGGCATGACCAACTACTGGGGTTACAACAGCATCGCGTTTTTTGCCCCCGACCCACGCTACCTGGCCAGCGGCAAGATTGCTGAGTTCAAGGAGATGGTCGCGCACCTGCACGAAGCCAAGCTCGAAGTGATCCTGGACGTGGTCTACAACCACACCGCCGAGGGCAACGAGCGCGGTCCGACCCTGTCGATGCGCGGTATCGACAACGCTTCGTACTACCGCCTGATGCCGGATGACAAGCGTTTCTACATCAATGATTCAGGTACCGGTAACACCCTGGACCTGAGCCACCCGTGCGTATTGCAAATGGTCACCGACTCGCTGCGTTACTGGGCGACCGAGATGCACGTCGACGGTTTCCGCTTCGACCTGGCGACCATCCTTGGCCGCTACCGCGATGGGTTTGACGAGCGCCACAGTTTCCTCGTGGCCTGCCGCCAGGACCCGGTACTGCGCCAGTTGAAGATGATCGCCGAGCCCTGGGACTGTGGCCCCGGCGGATACCAAGTGGGCAACTTCCCGCCGGGCTGGGTGGAGTGGAACGACCGTTTCCGCGACACCGTGCGTGCATTCTGGAAAGGCGACGACAGCCAGTTGGCCGACTTTGCCGCCCGCATGACCGCTTCCGGCGAGATGTTCAACCACCGTGGGCGCCGCCCTTACAGCTCGGTGAACTTCATCACCGCCCATGACGGTTTCACCCTGCACGACCTGGTGTCGTACAACGACAAGCACAACGAAGCCAACGACGAGAACAACCAGGACGGTAGCAACAACAACCTGTCGTGGAACCACGGTGTCGAAGGCCCGACAGACGACCCGGAAATCAACGCGCTGCGCCTGCGGCAGATGCGTAACTTCTTCGCCACGCTGCTGCTGTCCCAAGGCACGCCGATGCTGGTGGCCGGTGACGAATTTGCGCGTACTCAGCACGGCAATAACAACGCCTACTGCCAGGACAGCGAGATCGGTTGGATAAACTGGGACTTGGACGAAGACGGCAAGGCGCTGCTCAAGTTCGTCAAGCGCCTGATCAAGCTGCGCCTGGCCTACCCGATCCTGCGCCGCGGGCGCTTCCTGGTGGGCGACTACAACGAAGACATCGGCGTGAAGGACGTCACCTGGCTGGCGCCGGATGGCAACGAGATGACCACCGAACAGTGGCAAGACAGCAACGGTCGCTGCCTGGGCATGCTGATGGATGGCCGCGCCCAAGAGACCGGCATTCGCCGCCCTGGCGCCGATGCCACCTTGTTGCTGGTGGTCAACGCGCACCACGACATGGTCAATTTCCGCCTGCCGTCGGTGCCCCAAGGTGAATTCTGGACCTGCATGCTCGACACCAACGAGCCGGCCGTGCGCGGCCAGGAACGCTTTGACTTTGATCACGAGTACGCGGTGACCGGCCGCTCGCTGCTGCTGTTCGAACTGCAGCGTGACGACGAGGTGTGAGATGGCTTTGCATGGATTCCTTCAGGGCTACCGGGGCTATGCGGACACGCAAGCCCTGGGCGCGGCCCTGAAGGCGCTTCAGGAGGAAGGCCTGGACCAACTGCCCTTGCCGGGCAGCGGCCAGACACTGGCGCGGTTCAGCCGCTTGGCGCAGGTGGCAGGCCATG
Source organism: Pseudomonas sp. QC2 (assembly GCF_002859085.1). NCBI lineage: Bacteria > Pseudomonadati > Pseudomonadota > Gammaproteobacteria > Pseudomonadales > Pseudomonadaceae > Pseudomonas > Pseudomonas sp. QC2. Next base: position 85,625 of record NZ_PKKS01000021.1, on the reverse strand, counting down.
ACCTGCGCCTGTGCAAGCTGTTCGAAGGCCACACCGATGCCTTGGCGATTATTGCCGAGCTCAACAGCCCCTTGCCGCCCTTGGGCAGCACATGGGGCATGTGGGCGGCCGAGCCGCCAACGGCCAAGGTGCGTGTGCTGCAAGAGGGTCATCGCCTCAGGGTGCAAGGGCGTAAAGCCTGGTGCTCCGGCGCGGCGGTGGTGAGCCATGGGTTGATGACCGCCTGGGATGAAGAAGATCGGCAGCAGTTGGTGGCGGTGCACATGGATCAACCCGGCATCACCGTCACTGACGAGGGCTGGAACGCGGTGGGCATGGCCGCCACCGGCAGTGTGGAGATTGTGTTTGACGGGGCCTGGGGGCTGGCCGTCGGTGGACCGGGTGACTACCTCGCCCGCCCCGGTTTCTGGCAAGGCGGCATCGGTATCGCCGCCTGTTGGTATGGCGCGGCGCAACGGCTGGCGGAAGTCTTGCGCGAACACTGCAGCAAGCGTCCCGAGCCGCACGCCCTCGCGCACCTCGGCGCCGTCGACAGCGTATTGAACAGCGCTGCGTGCGTACTGCGCGCCAGCGCCGAACAGATCGACCGCGCACCCAAGGCCGACGCCAGGGAACTGGCCCAGCAGGCCCGTGCCTGCATCGAAGACACTGTTGAGCAAGTGACACACCACGTCGGCCGCGCGGTCGGCGCGGGGCCTTTCTGCAAGGACCCGCATTTTGCCCAATTGATGGCGGACCTGCCGGTGTACATGCGCCAGAGCCATGCCGAGCGCGACTTGGCAGGCCTCGGAGCATTGGTCGCAGGCGACTCCACAGGGAGGTGGCAGTTATGAAACCCAACCCGATTGTGGGCCAGGGCACGCCGCTGCATCACTGGCAGGCCTCAGCGAAAATGGCCGAGCTGCCCCACATCAGCGTCGAACAATTGGTTCCCGAAGGGCATCGTGCCGTGATCATCGCGCCCCATCCGGATGATGAAGTGCTGGGGTGCGGCGGTTTGATGCAGGGTTTGGCGGCGCTGGGCCGGCCGATCCAGCTGATTTCGGTGACCGATGGCAGCGCCAGTCACCCCGGTTCGCAGCGCTGGTCGGTGGAACGCCTGAGCGTGGTGCGCCCTCAAGAGTCTGCCCAGGCCCTGCATCGCCTCGGCTTGCCACTGCACAGCCTGAAATGGCTGCGCGCAGGGTTTGCCGACAGCCAGGTGGCCGCTCGCGAAGCGGAACTCGCCGCGTTTATCCAGCGCTACCTCAAGCCCACCGATGTGGTGTTCACCACCTGGCGCGAAGACGGCCATTGCGACCATGAGGCCGTAGGCCGTGCCAGCGTCAAGGCTGCCCAGGCGGTAGGCGCCACCCTGTATGAGTTGCCGGTGTGGACCTGGCACTGGGCAACCCCGGAAAACAGCCTTGTGCCCTGGCACCGCGCGCGCAAGATCCCGCTGACCTGCGAAGCCGTGGCCCGTAAGCGCCACGCCATCCATGCGTTCGCCAGCCAACTGGAAGGCGACCCGCAGATCGGCCTGGCGCCCGTGCTCGCGCCCTATGTGGTGGAGCGCCTGTTGCAACCCTTTGAAGTGGTATTCGTATGAGTGTGGCTACGCCTTACTTCGACCAACTGTTCGCCGAAAACGACGACCCCTGGGCCTTTCGCCAGCGCTGGTACGAACGACGCAAACGCGCGATGACCTTGGCCATGCTCACGCGGCCTCGCTATGCCTCGGTGTTTGAACCGGGTTGCGCCAATGGCGAACTGAGTTTCGAGCTGGCCGCCCGCTGTGATCGCCTGTTGTGTTGCGACACTGCCTCGGCGGCCGTGGCCCTTGCGCGCAGTCGCTTGCTCGGCTTCCCCCATGCCGAGGTGCAGCAGAGCCGTTTGCCCGAGCAGTGGCCCACCGGCCGGTTCGAGCTGATCGTGCTGAGCGAGTTGTGCTACTACCTGGATGCCGAAGACCTCTGCCGGTTGATCGATCGCGCCCGCGCGTCGTTGACCGCCGACGGCCAGTTACTGGCCTGCCATTGGCGTCCACCTATCGCAGGCTGCCCGCAAACCGCCGAAGAGGTGCATGCCTTGCTGCAGCAACGATTGGCGATGCCGCAGGTGGCCAGCTATCACGAACATGACTTTCTGCTCGACCTGTGGAGCTGCGATGGCACCTCGGTCGCTACCCTTGAGGGCCTGCGATGATCGGCATTCTGATCCCGGTACATAACGAAGAGGCGTTGCTGGGCGACTGCCTGAAAGCGGCACTGATCGCCGCGGCCCACCCTGGCCTGTTGGGCGAAGCGGTGACTATCCTGGTCGTGCTCGACAGTTGCAGCGATGGCAGTGCCGCGATTGCACAGGCCTACCCGGTGCAGTGCCTGGAAGCCCAGGCGCGCAATGTGGGCCATGTGCGGGGTGTGGGCGCACGTCATCTGCTCAATCAAGGTGCGCGCTGGATCTCCTGCACCGATGCCGACAGCCGGGTGGCGCCCGATTGGCTGGTGGCCCAACTGGCACTGGGAGTGGACGCGGTGTGCGGCACCGTGACGGTGGATGCCTGGAGTGAAGATTTCGACCCGGCGGCGCAGATTCGCTATCACCAAGGCTATGAGGCGCGGGACGGTCACCGGCACATCCACGGTGCCAACCTGGGGGTAAGCGCCGGCGCTTATATTCGCGCCGGTGGTTTCGACCCCCTGCCGTGCCATGAGGATGTCCAATTGGTGCGCAACCTTGAGTTGTGCGGCGCCTCTATCGCGTGGAGCCACACCCCGCAAGTGATCACCAGTGCGCGCCTGGACGCCCGTGCACAAGGCGGTTTCGGCGACTATTTGAAGACCCTGATGCACGCTACTTAAAAAAACGACGTTACAAAATGTGAAACCCGGCAATCCTTGTCTATGCTGAGGACGCCTTGCTGGCATTCCTGGAGTGGAGTGCCATGCCATCACCGCGGCGGAGTCTGCGGTGAATAAAAGAGCGTCGTCCCGTCAACGGGGCACGACCCAGCATCAACCGACAAGGATGTGACACCCATGAAGCTTGCTTCCTTAAGCGACGGCCGTAGCGGCCCTGCTCAAATCTGGAACAGCGCCCCACAGCTGGCGCAAATCCCGCCCATTACCCCTTCCGCTTTGGTGCCGCGCGGCGCACGCGTGGTGATTATCGCCCCTCATCCCGGCGACGAAGTATTGGCCTGCGGCGGCCTGCTGCAGTTACTCAGCATGCGGGAACATCCGCTGCAACTGATCTCCATCACCGACGGCAGCGCCAGTCATCCAGGTTCCAACGTGTGGCCAGCCAGCCGCCTCAGCGTGATCCGCCCCCAGGAAAGTGTCGAGGCCCTGCGCCGCCTGGGCATGCCACTGCACAGCCTGAAGTGGATCCGCGGCGGCTTTTGCGATAACGCCCTCGCCGCCCGTGAACCGCAGCTGAGCCCTTTCATTGCGCGCTACCTGCAACCGGGTGATGTGGTGTTCAGCACCTGGCGCAATGACGGCAATGAGGACCACGACGCCGTCGGCCGTGCCAGCGCCAAGGCCTGCAGCCTGGTCGGCGCGCAGCTGTACGAACTGCCGATCTGGGCCTGGCACTGGCCTGCCCGCGAAGGGGCGATCATCCCCTGGCAGCGCGCGCGCAAGGTGCGCCTGGACACCTGGAGCGTGGCGCGCAAACTCCATGCCGCCCATGCCTACGCCAGCCAATTGGCCGGTGATCCGGAGATCGGCCTGCCACCGATGCTGGCCCAGGTGTTACTGGAAAGAATGCGCGAGCCGTATGAGATCGTGCTTACGTAGGCTCCCCACTCGTCTACACCGTTCAGTCCTGGCAGTAGCGCCCTGCCCCACGCTGGAGTGTATCGGCCCACGCGCAAAGGCCCGAGGTGCTTGCCAAGGCGATCATTGGCGCGGGTCACCTGTGACCGAGTCGGCAGCCTTCATCCAATGGGCGCCCCGATAGCGCGAGAGCTGGTAGGCAATTCCCAGCCAGATGAACCAGGCCGGCATTACATACAGCGCCAGGCGTGTGTCCGGCCGCAACGCCAGCAGGCCGAGTACAAACAGCAGAAACGCCAGGGAAAACCAGGCCATCGGTACACCACCGGGCATCTTGTAGAGGGATTTGGCGTGCAGGTCCGGGCGTTTTTTGCGGTAGGCGATGTAGGACGCGAGGATGGTCGACCAGGTAAAGATCACCAGGATCGCCGACACCGTCGACACGATGGTGAAGGCGGTCATCACCTCCGGCACCACAAACAGCAACACCAGCCCCAGGAGCATCAGCAAGGTGGTGAATGCCAGGCTGATAAACGGCACGCTGCTGCTCGACAGGCGCCGGAAGATCCCCGGTGCGTCGCCCAGGTCGGCCAACCCGAACAACATGCGGCTGGCGGAAAACACCCCGCTGTTGGCCGAGGATGCCGCCGAGGTCAGTACCACGAAATTGACGATGCCCGCAGCGGCGGGGAAGCCTGCCACCAGGAACAACTCCACAAACGGGCTCTTGCTTGGCGAGACCTGCTGCCATGAAGTCACCGCGATGATGCACGCCAGGGCCAGCACGTAGAACAGGATGATACGCAACGGGATCGAGTTGATCGCCTTCGGTAAGGTGCGCTCCGGTGCACGGGTTTCGGCGGCGGCGGTGCCGATCAGCTCGGTGCCGGCGAAGGAAAAGATCGCCATCTGGAACCCGGCAAAAAAGCCGAACAGGCCATTGGGAAAGGCCGCCTGTTTATCCAGCAAATGGGTCAGCGATGCGGTAACGCCCGTGGGCGAGACAAACGAACTGGCGATCAGCACCACACTGACGCCGATCAAGGTCACCACGGCGATGATCTTGATGATCGCGAACCAGAACTCCACTTCGCCAAACAGCTTGACCGTCAGTACGTTCAACGCGAACAGCGTGAGCAGCATGCCCACGGCGGGCATCCAGGCCGGCACATGGGGAAACCAGTACTGGAAGAACCCGCCCACGACCACCGCATCCCCCACCACGGCCACGCTCCAGCTCAGCCAGTACGACCAGCCCAGAAAGAACGCCGCACGCGGCCCCAGGTACGCACCGGCAAAGTCGGCGAAGCTCTTGAAGTTGAGGTTGGAGAGCAGCAGCTCGCCCATGGCGCGCATCACGAAATACACGAACAGCCCGATGATCATGTAGATCAGGATGATCGAGGTGCCGGACAGCGCGATGATCTTGCCGGAGCCCATGAACAGGCCGGTGCCGATCGCACCGCCCATGGCCATCAACTGGATATGGCGGTTGTTCAGGGTGCGTTGCAACGCAGGCTTTTCATAAAGCCCGGACGTGGATGTTTTCATCACAAAACCTCTTGTTATGTTTTTGAGTTTTGGCAGAAGAAAAGACGACAGGGTGTTGTTATTGGGATTTGCTTTCGAAACCGTGCAGGACGTTGACGGCATTGATGCCGATCTCATCGACCATGTAGCCGCCTTCCATCACGAACAGCGTGGGCACGCCGACGCTGGCGATGATTTCGCCCATGCCGAGGAAGTCCTGGCTGTCGAGAAGGAAATGGCTGATGGGGTCGTCCTTGAAGGTGTCGACGCCAAGGGAGATCACCAGCACTTCGGGCGCAAAACGGCGCAGTTGCTCGCAAGCGTCGATCAGGGCGGTTTGGTAGTGGGCCCAGGTGGTGTTTTTCGGCAACGGGTAATTCAGGTTGAAGCCCTCCCCCGCACCTGCGCCGCGCTCATCACGGGCACCGGAAAAATACGGGTAGGACACTGCCGGTTCGCCGTGCAGGGAGATGAACATCACGTCCGGACGGTCGTAGAAAATATTCTGCGTGCCGTTGCCATGGTGAAAATCCACATCCAGCACGGCCACGCGCTTGGCGCCTTGGGTGATGGCGTGCTGCGCGGCAATGGCGGCGTTGTTGAGGTAGCAGTAACCGCCCATGTATTCGCGGGCCGCGTGATGGCCCGGTGGGCGACACAGGGCGAAGGCGCTGTAGTGGCCCTCATCGAGCAGCGCCAGGCCGGTCAGGGCGATGTCCGCGCTGGTCTTGACCGCCTCCCAGGTGGTGCTGGTGATCGGGGAACCGGCGTCCATGGCGAAGAACCCCAGCTTGCCGTCAATGAAGTCCGGCACCCGTTGGTTGGCCAGGTCGCGTACTGGCCACACCAGGGGCAATGCGTCATGACTGCGGCCGATGGCGGTCCATTCATCCCAGGCGGTTTCAAGGAACGTGACGTAGAGTTCGCTGTGGGCGGCGACATAACAGGCCCGGTCAAAGCGGCGTGGCGTGATGATATCGCCCAGGCCAACCTGCCTGACGCGGTCACGCACGGTGTCGGCACGGCTTGGTTGCTCGAACGAGGGCTTGAGCACGCCGTCCTTCAGTTCGGTGCCATGGTGCAAACGGTGGTCTTCACTAAATACAGTCAACATGTGTGGGCATCCGCCAGTAAAAGACAGGGTCTATTTTGTTCTGGCGACGCCGGGCTTTCTTTGCTTTTACTTCTGCCACTGGTAGTTTTATCGGGTGTTTTTACCCTTGTGACTGCCCTATATGAAAAATAAAACCAAACAGGTCGTTCTTGATGACACCGATCTCGCCATCCTCGCCCTGCTGCAAGCAGACGCCAGTATTTCCAACGCGCAATTGAGTGAGCGGCTATCCCTGAGCCTCACACCCTGCTGGCGCCGCCGCAAACGCCTGGAAGAAGAAGGCGTGATCAAGGACTACCAGGCCAACCTGGATCGCAAGATGCTCGGGCTGGATATCCTGGCTTTCGTGCATGTGCGTTTCGCGATCCATACCGACCATGCGCCCGACGCCTTCGAGGCGGTGATGAGGGAGCTGCCGCAGGTGTTGTCGTGCCATAAGATCACCGGCGATGCCGATTACCTGTTGCAGGTGCTGGCAGAGGATCTGGACAGCTACAGCGAGTTTGTCGAGAGCGTGTTGCGGCGCCAGTTAGGGATTGCGTCAATTCAGTCGAGCCTGGCGCTGAGGGAGGTCAAGGCGACGAGTCGCGTGGCCATTTCAAAGCGTGAATGAGGGGTATACAGGGGGGGCGGTGTGGCTAAATGCCGCCACCCAGATGTGAAAAATTCGTTAACTAATTCTCCCCTAAGGCTTTTTCCTACAGACTCAATCTGACAAACTGATGCGAATAATTATCAACATCTTTATTATTCGCCAGGGACGGCATTCGGGGAGAGTCAGTTCCATGTCTGTGCAACAACACGGCGGCAAAGGTTTTTCACCCAGTTTGATGGCGTTGGCGGTCTGTCTTGCTGCTTCACACGCGGCCTTCGCCGCCGAGACCGAAGCGCCGGCCACCACCCTTGAACTGGGTGCAACGCAAATCTCCGGCGAAGAGCAACTGGGCCAAACCACCGAAGGCACGCAGTCCTACACCACCGGCGCAATGAAAACCGCGACCAAACTGCCATTAACCATGCGTGAAACCCCGCAGGCCGTCACCGTGATTACGCGCCAGCGTATGGACGACCAGGCGATGACCAGCATCAACGACGTGGTCAAGGCCACGCCGGGGTTGTTCCTGAACTTCTCCAACGGCCCTGGCCGGCAGTCCTACACTGCACGCGGTTTTGACGTCGACAACCTGATGTACGACGGCATCCCGACCGGCTATAACGGCGTTTCGGTGGGCGCCCAGCCGAACCTGGCGATGTTCGATCGCGTCGAAGTGGTACGCGGCGCCACTGGCCTGGTGACCGGCGCGGGTAACCCTTCCGCCGCCATCAACCTGGTCCGCAAGCGCCCGCTGGACGAGCAGAAAGTCACCCTGACCGGCGCCGCCGGCAGCTGGGACGACTACCGTGGCGAGCTCGACGCCTCCAGCCCGCTTAATGACAGCGGCACATGGCGCGGCCGCGTCGTCACCTCTTACCGGGACGCCAACAGTTTCATCGACAACGCCGAGGAATATCACGGCCTGTTCTATGCCGTCACCGAAGCTGACCTGAGCGAGGACACCACCCTGACCCTCGGTTTCTCCAATCAGAAAGACAAAACCAATTACTTCTGGGGCGCGTCGATGGTCGGCCAGGATGGCCATCACCTGAACTATTCGCGGTCCTACAACCCCGGCACCCCTTGGGAAAACAAGGACCAGGAAATCAACACGGTATTCGCCGAACTGCGTCAACGCCTGGCCAACGACTGGAGCCTGCAGGTCAACGCCAACTACGCTGAGCAGAACGCGTTGTTCTCGGGTTCCTACCAGTCACGCTGGGTCAGCAACACCCTGGCTCGCACGGTCTACCAAGCGTCCTACGACGAAAACCAGGCCGGCGTCGACGCCTTTGCCAGCGGCCCCTTCCAAGCGTTTGGACGTACTCACGAACTGGTGGTGGGCGCCAGCCGGCGCATCTACGACATGACCACCCACAACTACAGCCCGTACAACCTCAACTGGCCGCTCACCGCCGGCAAACCGGACTTCGTCCATACCACCAACGACCGCGACGTCACCACCCAGGACGGGGTCTACCTGACCACACGCCTGAGCCTGGCCGACCCGTTGAAGCTGATCCTCGGCGGACGTCTGGATTGGTATGACTACGACGCCCATGGCAGCAACGATGGCGACTATAAGGTCACCCGCAACCTCACCCGCTACGCAGGCCTGATCTACGAGCTGGACGACCACCACTCGGTGTATGTCAGCTACAGCGACATCTTCACGCCGCAGAGTGCAAAGGACACGTCCGGTACCCCGGTCAAGCCGATCGTCGGCAAGAACTATGAGGTTGGCATCAAGGGCGAATACCTCGGTGGCGCGCTGAATGCGAGTGTCGCGCTGTTCCGCGTCGATCAGGAAAACCGTGCCGTGGAGGTGGTCGTTGCAAACTGCCCACAAGCCTCCTGCAGTAACGCTTCGGGCGAGATCCGCAGCCAGGGTATCGACTTCGAACTGCAAGGCGCGCTCACTGAGAATTGGCAGGTCGGCGGTGGCTACACCTACGCCCGTACACACACCATCAAGGACGAAGCGAACCCCCAGAACGTCAACAAGCAGTTCGACACCGACACCCCCGAGCACCTGTTCAAACTGACCACCAGCTATCGCTTCCAGGGTCCCCTGGAAAAACTCCGCGTAGGCGGTAACCTCTCTTGGCAAAGCCGGATGTACAACGACCTCGAGTTGGCCAATGGCGGCAGCTACCGTCTCAAGCAAGGCGCCTACGCCGTCACCGACCTGATGGCCGGCTACAGGGTCAACGACCACCTCGACCTGCAGGTCAACGCCAACAATATCTTTGATCGCCGTTACTACTCGACCATCGCCAACTCCGTGAGCTATGGCGGTGACGCATACGGCAACCCGCGCAACATGATGCTGACCGCCAAATACAGCTTCTGATCGCAACCCGATAAACGGCTACCCACCCGGGTAGCCGCTCCTCAACTCCCTCCTCAAGTCCCTCCTCCTGTTGCCGATAACCGTTTGGCATCGCTCAATCCAATAAAAACCAAGCACACCCAATTCGCGCCACCCTGCCCCTCGTTTTGTTTCGGCCAGACCACATGGAGTAAGTGTGAATGCCCATCCGCACGCGTTTTTTCGAGCACTACCGCAAGGCCGACCGCATCATGCTGGCGCTGATCTGGCTGATGTTCCTGTTCTCACTGGGCCTGGCGTTCTGGCATGACACTTTGATTCAAGCGGCCATCGTCGGCGGCGGCACCAGCGTGGTGCTGACCGCGCTCTACCGCGCCATCGGTGGCACCCGTGTGATGCGTTGCGCCCTCGGCGCGGGCTTGATGGTCATGGCGGCGCTGCATATCAACCAGGCGCAGGGCGTGATCGAAGCGCACTTCGGGATCTTCGCACTGTTGGCCGTGCTGACGTTTTATCGCGACTGGCTGCCGATCCTGGTCGCAGCGGCCACGATCGCCGTGCACCACGTGGTGTTCCATGCGCTGCAACATCAAGGCTTCCCGGTATTCGTGATGGATCATCACGGCGGCTGGGCCATGGTGTTTGTCCATGCGTTCTATGTCGTGATGGAAACCGTCGCCCTCCTCTACCTGGCCGTGCACAGCCAGGCCGAAGCGGTCGAGAGCCAGGAGATGCTGGAAAAAATGCTGGCGGTTACTTCCCAGCTGACGGTCGAAACCGCCGAAGGTGACGCGGGCAAGGTGCACGTCTCCCTCGCCAAGCGTTTCGACCACTTCCTGCAGCAGCTTACCGGCCTGATCGACGGCGTCGCCCGTGACTCCCATGGCCTCGGCCAACTCGGCCAGGAACTGGCCAGCGCCAGCGGCACCCTGGAAAAAGGCGCACGGCACCAATTGGCGGAAATCACCCAGATGACCGGCTCGATGCAGCGCATGGAAGACGCCATGGGCCACATCGCCGTGCACGTGGAGCAAGCGGTGGATCACGCCGGCAAGGCCAGCCAACAGATCCTGCGCGGCCAGGAAAGCGTGGGCCGTGCCCAGCAGGAAATCACCCAGTTGGCCTCACGCCTCAACGGCACGCATGAGACGGTACAAGGCCTGGCCGTGCAGGCCGAGCAGATCGGCACTGTGCTCGAAGTCATCAGCAGCATCGCCAACCAAACCAACCTGCTCGCCCTCAACGCTGCCATCGAGGCCGCCCGTGCCGGCGAGCAAGGCCGTGGTTTTGCGGTGGTCGCCGACGAAGTCCGCAGCCTGGCGCAACGCACAGCGGTGTCCACCCAGGAAATCAAAACCATCATCGAGGGTTTACAGCACGGCAGCCGCCAAGCCGTCGAAGCCATGCACGACAGCCGCCAAGGCGTGGAGCGGTGCGTGGAAGACAGCCAGGTAGCGGTCGAAATGTTGCGCGCGGTGGGCAATGACATCGCGCACATCGACGACCTGAATGGCCGGATCGTGACCACCACACGCGAGCAAACCTCGGCAAACCTGGAGATTGTCGGCCGGCTGCAGTCGGTGCAAAGCATTGCGCAAAACACCGCCGACGATGTCGAAACCCTGGCCAGAAGCAGTGAGCGGTTGCCGCCGATTGCGGTGCGGTTGGATGCGCTGGGGCGACGGTTTCATCCATGATTTTTAGCGCGGCTCAACCCTCGGCAACGACCTCGCGCACGAAGTCTTCGTAGGTGCGCAACGGGTGTTCAATGAGGGCCTCAAGCATTTCGACCGTGCCTTCAACGGCGTGCATGCCAAAGGTCTGGATACCCGCCATCATCAGGCGCATGTCATACGCCAGCCAGCTAGGGCCGTACGAAGCCAGCTGTGCTTCGAATGCGGCCAAGTCATCCCCGCCGTAGGCGATCTCGCGGCCTAGCGCCGCACTCCAGGTCTTCGCCACGGAGGCACCGGTGAGCGCCTGCGGCCCAACCAACTCCAGCGTTACACGAGCCAGCGCCGAGGGCGCTGTGTCGCGCCGCAACAGCTCTGCGACAGCGACATCAGCGATATCGCGCGCGTCAATCATCGACACGCCCGCCGTGCCGATCGGCATCGGGTATACCGAGTAGGCCTGAATGGTCTGTTGCACCAGGCGGTCGTTTTGCATGAAGTAAGCCGGACGCAAGACCGTTACAGGCATGTCGAGGCGCTCGATCATGCGCTCAACCGTATGCTTGCCGGTGAAGTGCGGAACATTGGTGAATGTGTCGGCATGAATCACCGACAAATAAACGATGCGTTCGATACCCGCCTCACGCGCCAGGTTCAGCGTGATCAGGGCTTGAGTGACCTCGTCGGGCGTCACGGCATTGAGCAGGAACAGGGTACGCACCGACGCGAGCGCAATGCGCATCGACGCGACATCAGTGAGGTCTGCGACAACTTCAGTGACGCCGGCCGGAAACTCCCGCTTGCCCGCTTGGCGCACAAGGGCTTTGACCTCGGCGCCCGCGCCAGCCAGGCCTTGAGTGATCAGTGAACCAAGGGTGCCCGTGGCGCCAATAACCAGAATGCTCATGTTTGTAACTCCTGCAGTGGGTTTAGAGTGGATCAGCGAGTGAAATCCGCAACAACCTTGCCCGTCCGTGAAACGGTGCGATTGCGTGCGAGTGCATCGGGATGTCGGAGAAGCTGACGACGTCGTCCTGCGCCACCACCGTTGGAGACTGCTCATTGGAAATGCCTCATGGCGTGTCCCGATGACGAGACAGTAATTCGTTGCACTTCCAAAACGAAGACCACAAAATCCAGACACCTCGTTTCATATATGGAACACCCATGAACCTGAACGCGCTGATTGATTTCACCCTCGTCGCCACCCATTCGGGGCTGGGCAAGGCCAGCCGCGCGAGCGGTATTTCCAAAGCCACCTTGTCGCGCCGAATCAGCGACCTTGAAGAACAACTGGGCGTGAGGCTGATCGAGCGCAGCGCACGTGGCCTGAAACTCACCGAAGCCGGTGAGGCGCTGATGTCTCGAACTGAAGGCCCGCTGAGTGAAGTGACCGACGCCATGACCGCCGCACGCGAAGGCGTTTCAACACCGCGCGGACGTCTACGGGTCGCGGCCCCGATTCTGTTCTCGCAGCTGGCAATGGGGCGTATCGGCGCCGAGTTCTGTGCGGCCTATCCGGAGGTGTTTATCGAGGTGGTGTCGGAAGATCGACGGGTGGACCTGGTGGAGGAACAATTTGATGTCGCCATTCGAATCAACCCAAGCCCGGACAGCAGCCTGGTCGGACGGTGCTTCGCCAAGGACCGGCTGATCGTGGTGGCGGCGCCTGAACTGCTCAGGCCGATGCCCGGCGCGATCCGATCCGTGCCCGCGATCGTGACGTCGACTTTCCAGCCCACCCACTGGCGTCTTGACGGCGGGCAGTTGGTCTTGGAGCCGGTCCCGACCATGCAGTTCTCTTCGCTGTTGATGGTCCGCGATGCCGCTGTCGCCGGTGGCGGTGCGGCGCTCATCCCACAGTCCATCGCCTGGAATCAGCTTGCCCGCGGTGAGTTGGTTCAGTGGGGAACGGTGTCGGGTGTAGAGCCGGCGCTTTGGGTCTTACACACCTCCAGGCGGCTTGCGGCGCCGAAGGTTCGCGCATTCGTCGACTTCATGTGTGATCACTATTCAGACATGTCGCTTGTTCTGAGGGGATAGGACTGATTAAACGCCGAGGGCGGGTGGTCTGGCCCGTAGACATACGACAACCACCGACGAAAGCGGGGTGAATGCTCGCCATGGGCCGAAAATCACCCTTCAATGAAAACGCTCGGCGAACCGCAAAAACTCAGAGTGGTAGCCGTTATATAAACGCATGCCCTTGCTCCTTCGCCTCAAACGCGCTACAAATCCCACCCTCTAGTTGTACGACAACCTAACAATAAATCGCCATCCTCGAAGATGGTGCCCACTGTTCGAGCCCTCTCATGACTGCCCTTGCCGCCACGCAAACCACACCCGCCCCCTTCTCCCGCCCCATCGCCGTGTTGATTCTGCTGTGCATGGGCTGTGCCTTCGCCGGCAACCACATTGCGGCGCGCGTAGCCTTCGATGATGGCGCCGGTGTGTTGCTGGCTATTCTGATGCGTTCGGGCGGCACCTTGCTGGTGCTGGCCGTGCTGGTGCTGTGGCAACGCCAAAACCTGCGCCTGCCGGCCGGGGCATGGCGCTGGCAAGTGCTGCTGGGACTGCTTATCGCCACCCAAAGCCTGTGCCTCTACTCCGCCGTCGCCCGCGTGCCGGTGGCGCTGGCGTTGCTGGTGGGCAACGTGTTCCCGATCTTGCTCGCCCTGCTCACCTGGGCATTCGGCGGCCCACGCCCGACGGCGCGCACCGCCTTGCTGATGGGCTTGATTCTGGTCGGCCTGGTGTTTGTCCTGGACGTACCCGGCCGCCTCTCAAGCAGTGCCGAGATCGGCCCGCAATGGCTGATCGGCGTCAGCCTGGCATTCTGCGCCGCCTTCGTGTTCGCCTGCGCGCTGTGGATCACCGATCACAAGTTGTCCCAGGTTCGCGGCTCAGTGCGCAGCCTGCTGACGATCTTCATCGTGTTCAGCAGCGTCAACCTAGCGGGCCTCAGCGGTGCCCTTCCGGGCGGCCTGAACCCACCGGCAAGCAGTACCGGCTGGCTGGCGCTCGCGACGTTGGTGGTGCTGTATGGCACCGGTTTTATCGTGCTGTTCATGTCGGTCCCACGCCTGGACATGCCGCGCAATGCGCCGGTCATGAACATTGAGCCGCTGGCGACGTTGTTGATGGGCTGGATCGTGCTCGATCAAATGCTCAACGCCGGGCAGATGCTCGGCGGCGTCATCGTGGTGACCGGAATTGTGCTGCTGACTTACCGCAAATCTGCCCGCTAGCGATAAATCCCCGCCTGACCTGGCCCAATTCCTGCTCCTTCACTCCCACCCAGTCGCTACTGGCTATGCGGACGACTCTTTTGAGCCCGGCCGCCCACCCGCCTTCCCCGGATAATCCAGCATCCCCGACCCCTTCCGAGGCCTTCCCCATGACGAGCCCCTCCACCGAACAGGTAAGCCCCCAAACCCTGCGCAAGGTCATCATCGCCGCCGGCATCGGCAACTTCGTCGAGTGGTTTGACTTCGCCGTCTACGGTTTCCTCGCCACCACTATCGCCCAACAATTCTTCCCCAGCGGCGACGCCAGTGCGGCGTTGCTCAAAACCTTCGCGGTGTTCGCCGTCGCCTTCGCCTTCCGGCCCTTGGGCGGGATTTTCTTCGGCATGCTCGGCGACCGCATCGGGCGCAAACGTACCCTGGCCATGACGATCCTGCTGATGGCCGGCGCCACCACCTTGATCGGCCTGCTCCCCACCTACGCCGCCATCGGTGTCGCGGCGCCGATTCTGTTGTCGCTGATCCGTTGCGCCCAAGGCTTCTCCGCCGGGGGCGAATATGCCGGGGCCTGTGCGTACCTGATGGAACACGCACCCAGTGACAAGCGCGCCTGGTACGGCAGCTTCGTGCCCGTGTCGACATTTTCCGCCTTCGCCGCCGCCGCCGTGGTGGCGTACGCCCTTGAAGCATCGTTATCGGCCGAGGCGATGGGCAACTGGGGCTGGCGCCTGCCGTTCCTGATCGCCGCGCCGCTCGGGCTGGTGGGGCTTTACCTGCGTTGGAAGCTGGATGAGACGCCGGCCTTCCAGGCAGTGAAGCAGGAGCATGCGGTCGCCCACTCGCCACTCAAGGAAACCTTGCGCAACCATGGTGCGGCGATCTGCTGCCTGGGCGCTTTTGTGTCACTGACGGCGCTGTCGTTTTATATGTTCACCACCTACTTCGCGACCTATCTGCAAGTGGCGGGCGGGCTGAGTCGGGCGATGGCGTTGCTGGTGTCGCTGATCGCGCTGATCTTCGCTGCGGCGATTTGCCCGCTGGCGGGGTTGTATTCGGACCGGGTGGGGCGTCGGGTCACGGTGATGACCGCGTGCGTGTTGTTGATTGTGGTGGTGTACCCATCGTTCCTGATGGCCAGTTCCGGCTCGTTTGCAGCGTCCATTGTCGGCGTCATGTTGCTGGCGGTGGGCGCCGTGTTGTGCGGCGTGGTCACGGCGGCGCTGCTGTCGGAGACCTTCCCGACACGCACGCGGTACACCGCCTCGGCAATCACTTACAACATGGCGTACACGATCTTCGGCGGTACCGCGCCGCTGATAGCGACGTGGCTGATCAGCACCACGGGCAGCAACCTGTCACCGGCGTTTTATCTGATAGCGGTGGCATTGCTCGCACTGGCGGGGGGTTTGGCGTTGCCGGAAACGTCGAGGATTTCCCTGCACGACGTAGGCACGGAGGAAAAAGGCGCGGCACTGTCGCTGTCGCGTTAGGTTCATACCTATAGGCGCGAGGCTGCGATAGCGGTGGGTCAGGCGCAGAAAATGCCAGCAGTGCCGCCGCACAGCAGTTCCCGAACACAGGTATGATCGACAGCCATCCGACCCGTCTGGACCCACGCCGATGCCAGTCTGCCAAACCCGCCCTGCCCCGGCGCCTTTGCTCAACCCCGGCGAGACCGTGGTGTTGTTCGACGGCGTGTGCAAGCTGTGCAACGGTTGGGCAAGGTTCCTGATTCGCCATGACCACCCGCGGCGCGTACGGTTGGCGGCAGTGCAATCTCCCGAGGGCCAGGCGTTGCTGGCCTGGGCGGGTTTGCCCCTGGATCAGTTCGACACCCTGGCGGTCATTCGCGACCGTCACTATTGGGTGCGTTCAGACGCGGTGTTCGAAATCATTGCGCAACTGCCTGCCACGTGGCGTGCATTGCTGCTGTTGCGTTTTATCCCGCGCGGGCTGCGGGATTGGGCTTACGACCGCGTGGCGCGCAATCGCTATCGACTTTTTGGGAAGTACGACAGCTGCCTGTTGCCACATCCGGATCATGATCAGCGCTTTCTGAAAGGCCGGCTATGAACCACTGCGCAGCCGGTCAAGCACCTCATCAAACGCCACTGTATTTCCTCCCTTGATTCTGTTTCCGACTGCATCATAGGCATTTTGGGCGCACCCGGACGCTCACGTTCATGACGGCGTTTGCTTACGTTACACTCGCGACTCCGAACATCAGCCAAGGAGACAGGCATGAGTATTCGCGGCAAAGACCGACAAATCGACAACATCGAATTCAACGTGGGCGATATTGCCCGTAGCAAAGCCTTCTACGGCGGCGCATTCGGCTGGACATTCGTCGACTATGGCCCCAGTTACACCGAATTCAGCGACGGCCGCCTGAGCGGAGGCTTCACCACCGGGGAGCCCGTTAGACCGGGGGGACCGCTGGTGATTTTGTATGCGGATGATCTCGATGATACGCAACAGAGACTCAAAGCCCTGGGTGCCGTTATCACCCGCGAGACGTTTACGTTCCCGGGTGGAAGTCGGTTTCACTTTACGGACCTGGATGGGTATGAATTGGCGGTCTGGACGGTGCAGCAGTAGGCTTGGGAACGCGTGATCAATATCGACAGCCGATTGAAGGGTCCGCCATGCACCCAGCTCTTCACACCGCAGCCAATGGTCATCTAACCCTGGGCCTCAACGAATTGCCTGACGCTTATTGGCTTTCGCTGGTCGACACCTTAGTCAAACACCATGGGTTCCGACAGGTGGGATCGCCCGTCGTCGGCCTTGACACGACAATTCACCCAAGCTTCCATTGCGCTGAGTTTAGCCTCGCCGCTGGCTGGGATATTTGGTTTGGGCACTATTTACTTTCAGAATCAGCGGCAGGTGATGTGTTTCTGCAACAGCTATTCAACCAGTTGAAAACCTGACCGGCTCACTGATGCATCACGATCTTTTTTGGATCAGTCAGCGGCCAAGCTATTTCCTGCCCGCTATGGAGAGAACGATGAGAGTCATATTTGCGTTGCTATTGATGTTGAGTGGGTACGCCTACGCCGGTTGCGGC
Source organism: Pseudomonas sp. QC2 (assembly GCF_002859085.1). Classification (NCBI taxonomy): domain Bacteria; kingdom Pseudomonadati; phylum Pseudomonadota; class Gammaproteobacteria; order Pseudomonadales; family Pseudomonadaceae; genus Pseudomonas; species Pseudomonas sp. QC2. The sequence goes on along the minus strand of NZ_PKKS01000021.1, from coordinate 68,308 downwards.
AACATCAGTGACGACAATCAACGCGCCTATTGCAATGCCAAAATCAACGGACAAAGCTGCAGCAACATTCGCGACGATAACCTGCGGGCCACCTGCAATGCTGAAATGAACGGGCAAAGTTGCGGCAACATTAGTGACGACAATCAACGCGCCTATTGCAATGCCAAAATCAACGGACAAAGCTGCGGCAACATCCGCGACGATAACCTGCGGGCCACCTGCAATGCTGAAATGAACGGGCAAAGTTGCGGCAACATCAGTGACGACAATCAACGCGCTTACTGCAATGCCACGATCAACGGTCAAAGCTGCGGGAATATTCGAGACAGCAACTTACGTAACCAGTGTGAGGCCCTGAAGCGTTAATCGACGACTAGCGCGGGGCCGGTTGTTTTACATCGACACCCTCGAACCTGGCCGTGCTCATCACTGACCAGGATAACCGCCGGCCTCCACGAACAGCTTACGAAGCTTCCTCTGGGCGGCCTCTGAAAGACGCGCATGATAGCGTCGGAGCTCCTCTTCAGCCGCGTCGGGCTTGCCGTTCATGGCCAATACAAAGGCGTAGGCAAGCGGATGCTGCGTGTAGTTGTAGAAACCCAGCCCGCCTGTCGACAGATGCTGCCTGACAAGCTCGAAAGCGCCACGCAGGTCGGTGATCGAACGCGCTGCGTTCCAGAACGACTCAGCCTTTGGAATGGCGGCCCTGAGGATATCGGGTGCGCACTTCGCGATAGTTTCAGGCCCGTAGTGATAGGAGCGGCGGGCAAGCCCGATGATGATCAATATGAGTTTTTCTGATGGACTGCTTTCGGCCAAAAGCGATCTGTCATGAACTTGAGCATAAAGCTCATTATAGGGCTCGACAAAATTAAATTGAGTTAAGTATAGAGCACTCCTTGTTTTGCGTATGACTTTGAAGTAAATATCCAGCCAGAAATAAAAAACCACTCAAATAGATATGCACAGACAGTGCAGGCAATTCGATTGGGCTGCTAGAGTTGCAATTTAGCACTTTAGTATCACAACGCCATTTAACACTTGAACTATTGCCATCCAGCGGCCCATAGTCCCAATGCGCCATATTCTTGGCTGCACCATAAGAATACTAAAAATCTCTTGGAGACTCAGCATGTTAAATTCATGGTCGGTGCGGACAAGATTGCTGTTGGGCTTTGGCTTAATGGTAGTGATTACGTTTATGATCTCTGCATTTTCTGTCATTAGTTTAAATGAATCAAATCTACGCTTCTCAAATTATGTTGATGGTTTGGATAAGCGCATGGGGCTGATGAACGATTTATTGCTCGCTGCGCAACAACGTGCTATTTCAGCACGCAACCTTGTACTGATCACCTCTGCAGTGGAACGACAGGCTGAGGCGGATGCCATAAATACCGAACATCAAAAAGTTAAAAAACTTTTGTCGGAACTGGTAGCGGGCGTCAATGTGTTACCTCCATCCGCCGAGGGTAACAACGCTCGGAGTTTAGTGGCTGAGATCGAGAAAATTGAGAAAATTTATGGCCCTGTCGCTTTAGAGATCACGCGGTTAGCCATGAGTGGCAATGATAAAGCGGCTATTGATATGATGAACAGTGAATGCTTGCCACTTTTAAAGAAACTTGTAACCAGCGTTATTAATTACAAGAGCTTTAACTCAAGTCTTGCGCAGGCTAGCATCAGTGACTCGCAGAACGAATATAAAAACACTCGTAACTTTCTGATGTTCTTCTGCGCACTGGCAATTACCATAGGGGTCGTACTGACCACTCTGATAGTTCGTGGTTTATCACGTGCTCTTGGTGCAGAGCCGACTGTCTTGTCCACCATCGCTCAGCGCGTTGCCAGTGGTGACTTGCGCCCGATTCTTGAAGCGAAAATGTCAGTGGCCGGTAGTGTGCTGTCCTCCTTAGGTGAAATGCAGTCACGCCTGAGCCTGCTTATTAGTCAAGTTAATACGTCATCGGCCGTTATTTCTGATGCCGCCGTTGACCTTTCCGCTGCGACAGAGCAGACCCGCATCGGCGTAGGAAATCAGAGAATTGAAATCGACCAAGTCGCCACCGCGATCCACGAAATGGTAGCAACCACCCTTGAAGTTGCGCGCAACTCCGAAGAAGCAGCCCATGCGGCACTCAACGCTAACCTTCAAGCGCAGACCGGCGGCACCATGGCAAAAGACGCAATAGCCCAAATCAAACGTCTGGCCTCTGAGGTATCGAAATCTGCGGCCGCTATGGCACAACTCAAAATAGAGAGCCTAAATATAGGTGGGGTATTGCAAGTTATAACGTCAGTCGCAGATCAAACCAACTTATTGGCGCTGAATGCCGCTATCGAAGCTGCGAGGGCGGGTGATGCGGGTCGAGGATTTGCGGTGGTAGCAGATGAGGTGAGAACGCTTGCCAAACGGACTCAGGGCGCAACCCTGGAAATTGGAGCTCTGACCGCCAATCTGCAAAAAATAGCCGAAGAAGCTGCTGGGATGATGGAAGTCTGTCGCGGTTTGACTGATGAAACCGTCATACAAGTTTCAAACACCGGGAGTTCGGTTGAAACCATCGTAGGGATGATTGACAACATCCAGCAGATGGTCAGGCAAATCGCAACCGCCGGTGAGGAACAAAGTTGTGTGGCAGAAGAAATTAACCGCAGTGTTACTTCAGTTCGTAATATTGCGGATGATTCAGCTTTGTCGTGCGAGAGAACTGCCAGTTCAAGTAATGACTTGGCAGAACTCGGAGCCGTGCTACAGCGGCAAATAGGTAAGTTTACGGTTTGACGAGCTTATTAAGATTGCGTCTGCGGAGTGAGGAGCGTTCGATTGATTCACGCTCAGAATTATTTTTACAGATCACCGCAACCCAATCCATCAGAACGACATGTATAGCTTCTCGGCCACGTAATAAGTAGCACAACGCCCAGCAGATAGAGCGTTCAGCGACGCTGCTACGTAACTTGATCAAAATGGAACGCTGCGGTTCGGAGGGCGCGTTGCGCGCGCGTGCTCCGCCTGCGGGGACTGATATCGCCGTCACCCGGACAGGGTCGGAGCCAAGTAATTTAACAGGATCCAATTAATTCTGGACTTCGACTGGCGCTTGGCGAATTGCCACTATACTGGACCAACCCACCTGTTTCATCGGGTCACGCCACGTATTGAATTCAAGGAGCGAATCATGACCAGCACCTCAAACCTCACCTGTAATTTCACTCTATCCAGCAGCCTTGCGTTGGGTGTGTCCTTTGCCAGTGATGACGGTGGGGCCAGCTACGGCGGGCAAATTACCGTATTCACTCCCGCCACTGCCGGGCCCGTGAGCACAGGCTTATGGGACAACGACGGCAACGTGTTTTTTACGCTTTACCTGACTGAAAATCCCGAGATCAACTGCGTCATCAATTCCGGCTCTGAGCCGGGCTCGTGGGTGCCGTACATCACGTTAGGTCGCGAATCTGGATTGGCTTGCCAAATCAGCAGCCCGCAGCAAGTCGGCGAAAATAATTACAACTACACGCTGACCGTAACACAACCTGCTGCCTGACAAGCTGCGACCATCTGACTGGGGCCCGTCGGCGTTAGAGAGGCAACTGATGGCTTGCTGCGGGCTATGCGACGATTTTCCATGGAGGAAGTGACGTATGTACCAGCAACAGATCAACCATCCGGCCAACCTGAGCGCCGAGCCGCTACCCCCAGAAGTATACGAGGCGATGTTCGACCTCTTCGAACATATTTGCCATTTCTGGGACAATCTGGATAACCCACAGAACTTTAAATCACGGCTGTTCGTATTCATGGACAACCGTATCCGACTGCACCCCGAGTACAGAAGCTTTTATATTCAAGCCAACCAGACGCTGGATGAGTTAGTCGAACGTTTGGGCGAGGCGGCGGCTTACAAGATGCTATTCACCGACACAGCAGCCAACCAAGCGCCGCCACAGACGCCGTTGAGCCTGGTACGGCAGAAGGTATCTAACGAGTTCATTGCTTTCCAAGTCTCGCAGGGCGGATTCAAGGCATTCACAGGGGCTATCAATTACCCCGGCTACATTGCCGGCGCCTTCATCCCGGGTGAGCCTGTCCCCTACCGGACCGGGCAGGAGGGCGCACAATGAATACCGACGTCTTGATCATAGGCTCTGGCGTAGCGGCCGCAGCGATAGCCAACCGAATGCTGGAAGCCGATCCCAACCGGGAAATCCTAATCCTTGAAGCTGGCACCCGGGTGAAGATGCAAGACCAGGCCCTGTGGGATGACTTCATGGTTTCGGGCAGCTCTTACACGAAGCTGCCCTATTACAAATACAATGACCTGGATTACCCGCAGCGTGACGCTCCAGGCGAGAACCTAAGTGTTGGCGCGACCGTCGTCCCACTGGCGGGCGCCAGGGTCATGACTTATGGAGGTTCTACCATCCATTGGGGAGGCTGGTCCTTCCGGCTCAAAGCAGAAGATTTCCGACTAAAGAGCAACACCGGCCAAGGTGCCGACTGGCCGATTACCTACACCGACCTTGAGCCCTTCTACAACCAGGCAGAGTGCTACATTGGCGTTTCAGGAGACTCAACCGACCAAGACCCGCCCCGCTCGGCCCCCTACCCGTTCCCTGCCTTTCCTTACACGCTTGAGGACCAGCCCGTCTACCAGGCCATGACCGCCTTGGGAATGAGCAGCGCCAATGTGCCGATCGCCCGCCATGGCATCACCAACACCACGTCCCGCCACGCGCCCTGCAAAACCACAGGCACCTGCAAATATTGTCCTTTCGGTGCGCGTTACGCAGCGCCCAACTTCTTGGGCGACATGACGGCATGGGGCAATTTTCCGAACCTGTGCATCATGGACAACTGCGTGGTGGAGCAAATCACCATGTCGTCTCGACAGCATGCCAGCGGTGTCACCTACCTGAATAAAATGAGCGGCGAGTTCCTTACGGTTGAAGCCAACACGGTAATTGTGGCCGGCGGCGCGATCGAGTCGCCGAAGCTGCTGCTGCGTTCATGCTCGACATATTGGCCCCTGGGTATCGGCAACGATCATGACCTGGTAGGCCGATATTTCGTGACCCACCCCTACTTCGTGTTCACCGGCACTCTCAAAGACAATCCCAACCGGTTGCAGCCCGAGATGGACTTCCCAACATTGTGCAGCCGTTATTTCGATAGCCCGCAGGAGCAGGCCGCGGGTAAATTTATACTGATAAACCCGCCGAGTTCGTTCGCCACGCTGGTCAACAACAAGCCGTCGAGTGTCACCCAAATGATGCAGAACGGCATGCTGCGCCAGGACATTGAGAAAGCAGTTCAAGGTCCAACCCAAGTGCAGATTCACGGCATGGTCGAGATCCCGAGTGAATACAGCAACAGAGTCTCGAATCTGGATATCCGCAACCGCATGGGCCTGCAGGAAACCATCGTGGACTACTCGCAGTCCGCGGACTTCAACACACGGATGCAGCAAATAAGCGCCCATGTGGGAAACATCTTTGAGTCGATGGGCGCAACCCTCGCCGGGCCGCCCTCCATTTCCTGGCGAGCCGATCATTCCGCCTGCACCTGCCGGATGGCAGGGACAGAGCAAGAGGGTGTCATCGATAAAGACCTCAAGGTTTTCGGTGTCGACAACGTTTATATCTGCTCCAACGCAGCCTTCCCAAACACTGGCGCAATCAACCCGACATTGACGCTTACGGCACTGGCGCTACGGTTGGGCGAACACCTGGCAGCTCCGGCACACCCATGACAATGCGAGGGCACATCACATGAGTACGTTGGAACAGGAAAAACAAGAACTGAGCAAGTGGCTGCATACCGCCATGACCTTGGAACTATCCACCATCCCGCTTTATATGACCCCCCTGATCAGTATCAAGCCCGGAAAAAATCGAGTGCCCGCTAACATCCTGCGCGGTGTGATGATGGAGGAAATGCTGCATTTGTCTCTGGCCGGCAATCTGCTCTCTGCTATCGGTGGCAGAGCATGTTTCACGGCTGACAATGTCCCGTCATTTCCATTGGCACTGGCGTTCAACGGCAAGCGTTTCAAGGACAGGGAGTTCGAGGCCAACCTCGGCCCTTTCAGCCCGGCCAACATCGAAACCTTTACCCAGATCGAGCTGCCTGAAGGCTGGGGCGAACATCCCGAGCTCACGGCCGTCCAGCAGATCGACGTGCCCGGCTACACGATCGGTGAATTTTACGAGGCGCTCTCCAACAAGCTTGAGACGCTGTGCAAGACCTATGGGCCGACGGCTGTGTTTAGTGGCAACGTCGACCACCAATTGGGACTCGACTACTATTGGGGCGGAGGCGGAAGCCCCATCGTCATCACCGACTTGGCATCGGCTCGGCGCGCCATTCAAGTGATCGTCACTCAAGGTGAAGGCAGCCGCCATAACGTATATGACGATGACCAACAGTATTTTAGCCAGCCAAATGAGGTATCCCACTTCTTCCGGTTTCGGGAAATTCAGTTCGGTCGCCACTACCAGGCTGGCGACAATCCTCATCAGGCACCCACCGGCCAAGCCTTCGAAGTGGACTACAACGAGGTCTATCCGATCCTGAGCAATCCGAAGTCAACAGATTATGCGCTCGATCCAGCAATGTCGGCACTTAATGAGCAATTCAATCGCCTTTACTCACTCATGCTCTATCAAATTGCTGAAGCGTTGAATGGCGCCGCGGGCGCAATGTACACCGCCATTTTGAACAGCATGCACGACATGACTGCTACCGCGCTGACCATGGTAGCAACGCCTATCGCAAACGATCCCCAGGGAAGAAATGGCGCACCTTCCTTTGAATGGATTCAACCTTTGGCATGACTGAAAAGGACGCAATGATGATCACATTGATATCTCGCTGGGAACTGCTGGATGGATGCCCACTCGACCTGAAACAAGCGCTGGACGGCTTGGCCGAGAGAGTCAGGGAAAAAGAGCCCGACACCTGGATGTACATGGTTCACTTGCAAGCCCCCGCCCCCTTGGACGCTGACAACAATCCTATCGAACCACCGTTACCAGCCATTCCATTGGCGCAGCAAACGGAGGTGACCTTCGTGGAAATCTACAAAGATGAATCCGCCTTCAGCCGCCACGTCAAGGGCTCGGTGTTTCAGTCTTTCTTGAAGGAATACAGCCACTATTTTAAGCAGGACCCTGCACGGCCAGGGTGGCCCGCCACCCTGAATACGACGCTGGCTCGCGTTTCCGGGGTTATCCGCGACGCCGCTTGCAGGACTTAAGCATTTTGCCAAGCGTGCATGGGGGGCGCTTGCTACAACTTACCCCCTGTGCGTAGCCTCGTTTGAGGGGACTCACTAGAGTGGCGGCTAACGGCCAAAAGCGGTTAGTTGTCTCTCCGAAATTTTGGGCGATTCAGCGTGATACCAGAGGGCAGCAGCTTGCTCAAGGAGTTGTGCAATATCTTCATCGGTGTCACGACCATGCACCGCTGTCATGGGAGTGGTACGCAGCCTGTGCAAGATTATTGGCCGGAAGGCGAGCCTTCGCTGGTGCCCATCTGCACCAGGAAATAAGGAGATTGATCATGTGGCTCAAAAATGTAGCTTTTGCGCTGTTGATTTGCCCCCTCCTCACCGCTTGCTTTAGCAAGCCATTTCAGCCGCCCACGGCCGATGCCGACTTGTGGGAAAAACCCGGCGCCAGTCACCAGGATGTGGTTGCGTCCATGTTGGCGTGTGGTGAAAAGAATGGCTCCGGCGTTGATCCCAAGGCCAGCTTCCAAGAGATGGCCCAGCGATTTGTATGTATGAAGAGTGCGGGCTATAGCATTGCGCACCGGGGAACCGTTGAAGGCCTGTGAGTCGACGCAATGAAGCCACAAAGGCATCGCCCGGTATTGAAGGAGTCGGCATTGAACCCTTTAGGGTGAATTGCCCCAAGTATCCATAGGTACATCCAACTGACTGCTTCCGACCCACATCGGCCCTTCACTAAGGTCAGGAATAGACCCAAAGCTGCCCTTCGCGAAAGGCAGCTATCGGCCAAAAGCGGTCACTCGGCGTGTCTACGAAACTAGGGGCGATTCACTTTTGACCGATAGCAGCCTGTCACCTGCGACAGCAATCGGCCAATACCGCCCAGTGGGTGACCAGCAAAATCGAAGACGAGCCACAAACACCTGCGGTAACTAAGCCCGATCTATTCGCCCGGAGTAGCAACCCTGTTTGGCATTGTGAACGTGAATGTAACTAACCTCTGGATTGGCAAACATCCGGGTAACGACAGGTTCTATTGCTAGTCCATCAGCGACGTCGGCGTCGAGCATCATCCCATCATCAGTGAAAGCGCGAAGTGATAACAGGCGGATCCGCATAGACTCGGGTACCTGATCGACTGCGTCGTAAGCGTGCGCGGCCCACTCCCGTATGAAGATCGCGTGCGAGGCATGGTATGGCGTCTTGGCTGGCTGACAGACATGGTTGAGTAAAAGCACACTCTGACCTAGCTCCGCATCCTTCATTTCGATACGGTCAGGAAAGCCTGGGTTGCTGTCGACGATGTAACGCTTTATCCCGAGAGACGCGAGCTCTTGGTCGGGCAACCCAAACAGTGACTGAAATGGCTCCGGGGAAAGGCCAGTTATACGGAACGCCATGGTCGAACTCCTATTTTGGTTTGGAGTGCTATCAGACTGGAATTCGTACAGTGCTTACTATCCGATTCTTGCTGCTTTATTCAAGCTGCCGCGACCGGTTGTTGGGTAAAAAGCTGGCATTTCGAATGTCGCTTGATTTGGCGGGATTTCACTGTAAAAAGGCTGCGGATTTTCACGAACCATCCGCATCAAAAAGGTCACAGGGAATGAGATCGATGGAAAATAACCCTACACAGTTCAGTCGTATTCCGCCGGCAACCATCGGCGTCGGATTGGGCCTTGCCGTTGCCGTCTACACAACCGGAAAAGGCCCCTTCTTCTTGGAGAACTTTGCATGCACCTGGTTACCGCAAGTGGCAGTGCTTTGCATCGCGTTGTTGTGCAAAGCGTCACGAGAATCGCTTGGAGGAATGGCGACTGCCATGGGGCTGTACTTGTTCCTTTTCCACCTCTGGGTCACAGACTCCATGGGGTGGCTTTTCTACTTATTCAGCTTTCCAGGCATCCTCATCGGGGCATTGCTTAGCGTTGTTTTCAGCCCCTCGCGGAAGGTCTTCAAGGCACTGGTAGCGTTTGCGTGGGTGGTCCTCGGTATAGTGGGAAATTTGACGGTTCTGGTTTTTACGCTCAGATAAGACGCCTAGCAGCGACTGAAAGTGGGTCATTATTTTATGAACGAAGGTTGGCAAAACGACGATTACCTCATCGTCCTCACGCAGGATGAAAGCTTGGCTGCGATGAAAGCCTACCGAGAAGCCGTTGGTTTGCGAGGGCGATCCAACAGACAAAACGAACGTGGCCTGGATCACTCATGAACAACATGCTGAACTTGTCGTCTGGTGGAACGAACAGTACAAGCGCGCCGGAGCGCAGCCTTTTAGCGACTGATTTTTAAGCCAAAATCGTGTGATTTTGAAGGTCAGCGAAAGGTCGGTAGCTGCGCTGCCACTTGCATCGCTCATAGCATGCGCCCGATGCATCCTCGATCAGCCAAAAGGATTCACACCGAATCAGGGACGATGAATGAAACTAACCGAGATTCAACAGATTACGCACCTGCCGGCGGAAGTTCTTACTTTGGAGAAAGAGGCCGTTGCAGAAGGTTTCCGGTTTCTTACGCGCCTGATTTCGGAGTGGCATTCTGGAACGAATCGCTTCAACGCACCCGGTGAATGTCTCATGGCAGCGTATTCGAACCAGCAAGTGATAGGAATCGGAGGGCTAACAGTTGATCCCTATAACAAGCCCGATACCGCAAGGCTGCGGCGAGTGTACGTTGCACCTGCGGCAAGGCATCAACACGTCGGTCAGGCGCTGGTAAACGCGTTGGTTGCACACGCCGCTCTTCACTTTCAGAAGGTGCGTCTTTCCACCGATACTTCTGGAGGCGACGCGTTTTATTTGCGCTGCGGCTTCAGTCGAACAGAAGATGTCCATGCCACCCACATCATGGAGTTGGTCAATGCCTGATCAGGCAGCTTTCGGCTCAGAAGGAACCACCTGGATGCCTCTAGAAAATCAGGGGCGATTCAAACGAGCTTAAGGCATTTCAATCTAGATTTTTCTGACTATGTTAAAGGGGGAGTAATGGATGTTCTAAAAAAAGAGTGTATTGCCAGTGTAACGTTGTTTGATTTGCGCCTATCTGAAGGGGAGCTAATGATTTATGCAGATTGCATGCGCATTATCAAAGAGCGCCTTTGCGATTCGGAAATAGCTTCTCTAACAGTTTGCGAATCTAAAGAGGAGCTAACTCACTTCTTGGAAGATATGTTGAGTGCGCTAAAATTAGTTGAAAGGCAAGAGTACATTCCAGATAGGTTTAAGTAGTTTTTAAGTCTGTGTCCTTTTCAATTTTGTCTCTACAGCTGGGTAAGTTGAGTGTCTTTCTGTGGACAGGTGAAAGGCCGCTCATGGCCGATCGCAGTCGGAGGTGACAGGCAGCTATCGCCCAAGGGCCGCCGCTCGCAACCGACAGTTTCCTTGGTGAAGCAGTCAACCGTCGATCAATCTTGCGGAGCTTGGCCAGTCGTTTTTCCAATGTTTGCGAGAAAAATCCTGGTATCTCGATTAGAACGCAGATGAACCACGCTGCAAGCTGATGGCGCTGTTGCCAAGAGTTGTTGCATCTTCGCTCGCGCTGATTTTTTCGTCCGCCACATGAATCTAAAAAACTCCGGCAGGTTCGCCAGCCGTTCCGGGCAGTTCTCCGGCAAGTCAGGCCGAGACTTACCACGTTGGAGCAGTGTTCTGCGCAGTACGCGCAAGAATCGAAGCGTCGCCGAACGATCAATCCATATTAGAAGATCTGCACGGGCCATCCGGTTGTCCCAAGTGACTGAATGGCCACCTTCGAATATCCAACAATCACGGGCCTCGACGTCGAGACAAAGCCGCGTCTTCTCATCCCGGCTTCGCTCGATCCACCCTGGTTGCCAGTGGATAGTGTCGATATGAACGACCGGCAACCCCGTACGCTGGCCAAGCTTACGCGCCAAAGTGCTTTTGCCAGACCCAGGTTGACCAACAATCATCACCCGTTGCATCTGAGCTCCTTCTGGCTATGCACGCTGATTTTTTGGGGTGGCGATTTTACGCCAATGCCTATCTCCGTCAACAAAAGCGAGGCAGCTTTCGCCCGGAAGACTTCAGTCGTTTGGAGGGCATGGGTTGGATGAACTGTGCCAGTGCGCTGCGGCGTCGAGATGAACATGTTTCTGCTTTCGAGGTAAAAAGGGCGTATCGAGCGTGCCCAGCGCTATTGAAACCCAGTTGGCAAACTCACCTTGAGATCGTGACCAGAACAAGGCCGAACCGCACTGCGCGCAGAACTCGCGTGATACCGTCTCTGAAGAAGCATAGGTTTTGATATGCATCGCGCCGCTAAGTATTTGCAGCGCGCTACGCGGAACGCTGCCGTACGAAGCAAATGCGGCTCCATGACCTTTGCGACACTGGCTGCAATGACAATGACTCACCGCTTTGGGTGTGGTGGACAGCTCATAACTGACGGCCGCACATAAACAGCTTCCTTGATACACCTCTGTCATACGCTCTTCCATGCATGCAAAGACCCCAGCGTAACCTTCCCAATCTAATCAGTCGACCGAGCGCTACAGGCCTAAAGCGTCTCCGGTTCGCAGCGAACGGAGTTGAGAGATTCGTGACCGGCTCGTAAGCTGAATCCCTTTAATGACGGCTGCCTTTAGATGGAAAACAATATGTCGCTGCAGATCGAGCGGGCAGCTTATGACGAGTTCATCCGGCTGTGGAGCCAAGGACGCTTCAAGCAACAGCGGTTGGGCCAAGCCTTTTATAATCACTTCAAACTACACAGGCTCAACGATCAAGATTCATTGCACACACTCTACGAAGCGGATGGTGAGAAAGCCTCACGGCTAATTTTGCGCCTTTTCCTTCTGCACTAATCGGCAGTTTTTGACCGTTTACTGCATGTGGTGACCGGCAGAAATCGACCCATTGCTGTCGTTCATACAGGTCCAATCCGTCGTATCAGATAATGCCTATCTCTTCAGCCCAACTATCGACTCCAAGCTTTTTAGCCGCCTCAACTAAGCAGTTCCTTTCCGCATCGGAGGCATCGTTCAGTTCAGCAGCCTCAAGCGCCGCCACGTCATCATCGTTTTCAAAGAGATGCCGGCCGTCAATATGTTTGCAGGCAAGGACCAAGGCGCGCTAAGAGTCATAGCATCCAAAAACGGAAGGCATTTCGGTCTGACGTAGTGAGCGCGCCGAACGACGATCCCCGGCCTAGCAGTAAAGCCAGCTGATCGTCCAAGTGAAGTAGAGAGCGGGCCGGCCAATCAGAATGGCTGTCGCGAGCAACGTGCCATAAGCCCGCCTGGTTCCTGTCGCCGGGTGATGAATGAAGTGTCACATCCCCGATCTTGGCTGGATAGAACCCTGCTTGGGGGCATTTTGGGATAAGCGCCTCCAATGCAATTCGAGCCTTCACGCGTGGCTTTGCTATCGTGCAGCAACTGGCCGTCTAAACTCCACACGCCCATTCTCATGTGGAGACCCATCATGACCCGCAAAAACACCCTCTGCCTCTGGTACAACGGCACCGCCCTGGAGGCTGCGACCTTCTATGCCAAGACTTTTCCGGACAGCCAGGTGAACGCTGTCCACCTGGCCCCCGGCGATTTTCCGGCCGGCAAACAGGGCGACGTATTGACCGTGGATTTCACCGTCCTGGGCCTCCCTTGCATCGGCCTTAACGGCGGGCCAATCTTCTCCCATACCGAGGCGTTTTCGTTTCAGGTGGCCACCGATGACCAGGCCGAAACCGACCGCTATTGGGACGCCATCGTCGGCAACGGCGGCCAGGAAAGCGTCTGCGGCTGGTGCAAGGACAAATGGGGGGTGTCGTGGCAGATCAGCCCACGCGTACTGACTGACGCAGTGACTCACCCCGACCCAGCGACCGCCAAGCGTGCCTTCGAGGCGATGATGACCATGAAAAAGATCGATATCGCCGCCATTGAGGCGGCGGTCGCTGCAGGTTAAGGCAACGCCTCAAGCATCGCCTTGGCCGCCAGTGCATGAACCTTGCGGGTGGGGTGCCATTCGTCCCAGTAGTAATGGGTATCGGGGTCGGCACACACCGGCTTCACCTCCGGGTAGGTGGCTTGGCACGGTGTGTCGAGGTCGGTTAACCCCTTGTCCGCCGGGTTGGCGCGCAGTGTGTCACTGAAGGCCAGATGATCGAAGTAGCTGACCTTCGCCGTCCCGATCTGCGCCAGCACTTCAGGAAGTTTCTGCGCGAGCAACTGCTGGTACTTTTTCGCATTGTCGACCTGATTGCCCTGCACCACGGCAGGCACATGGCTCAGGTCGGTGGTGCCCACGACCATGATGTGCCTGGCTCCCGCTGTAACCAACTGCTCGGTGGCGCTGCGGATATTCGCCAGGCTGGCTTCGCTCAAGGCCTCGACCGTTTCAGGATGGGCGAAGTCGGCCCATTCAAAAAAATCGTTGGCCGAGATGAAGATGAAATACAGCGCCTTGGGGTCGGCCTTGTAGCCCTTGGCGACCTGCAAATGCTCAGCGACCTGCCCCAGTAGGCCGGTGTCGCGGGATGGCATCATCCACGCGTAGTAGTTGCCATGGCCACTTTTGGCTCCGCCCACCGCATAGTCGGTCAGGGGAATGTTCAATGCCTGTGCCAGGCCTTCGACGGCGGTGGGGCCATTGCTCCAGCGCCCCTTCCAGTACAGGGGGCCTGGCAGCGCCTGGGCCTCCTTGACCTTCTGCGCGGCAAGCCGGGTGGTGAGTGCTTCGCCCGCGCCATTGTCTGAGTAGCTGTCGCCGAAGGCATACAGATGATCGTAGTTCGAAACGCCAAAGGCGGTCGAGGCGGACAAGGTCAGCAGAGCGGCCAAACACGCACGTCGGATCATCGAGGTTCTCCCGGAATATCTGCACAGCCTACCGCCTCACTACGACCACGGCAGAACGATTGCGACCTTTACATATCCGGCGGCGGCCACGCCACGGCTGTACAGAGGCGGCCATCCTCGTTAGGCTTGCGGCCCGCAACATCCGGTTAAAGATTCAACTTTATCCGCCGTCACCCTTACATCCCTGAATGGACTCAACGAGGCTCTCGTGCGCTTTATCACTCCCCTTTTGCTGATCGGTGGCTTCGCCACCTTGGCCGGTTGCGCCACCCAACAAAAACAGATAGATCAAATCTTCACCCAGGCGCTCACTCAGCCCTTGGTGGAAAATAGCATCGTGCGCGAAGGCGACTCGCTGAGCTTTGAGCTGCTGATGCCCGCCCTCCCCAATGGCGTGCGTCGTACCCTGCAAATGGAAGCGGCGTGTTCTTCACCGAAGGTGCATCTGTTGTACATGGATGCTGTCCGACGCATGTACCCAGGCAGCATTGGCCGCTATGCAACAGCGCAGACATTGTCGCCGCAACTGTACGCGACCCTGGCCGCCAACCAGACCTTCGTACGCGCCTGTGCCGAAACACCGCAGCCGGACTGGCGCCTGGTGCAGACCAACGAACGTGACAACCAGGTCCTGATCGATGCCAACAGCATCAAGACCGTCAACGGTGAGACGCGCTTCTGGGCTGCCTTCGATAACCCGACGGTGCTCAATGACCTGCCCTACAACGCCCCGTATGCGCAAAAACGCGAACACTTTTCGGTGGCGTGCAAAGCCGGTACTTACCTGCAACTGGCCGGCTACGACATGGATGCCAACAACCGCGTCAGCGACGGTCGTGTCGACAGTTTCCCCACGCCGCAGAACATCGCCGGCAGCAATGCCGACTATGAGTTGCTGTTCAATAAAGTCTGCGTCAACCCGGAAAAAATCGCCGCACTGCCGACGTTCAAGTCCCGCATGAAAGCACCGACCACCATTGCCCTGACGTCCGTGCAGCCTGCCGTGCTGGCGGCCATCACGCAACTGAACCTGGACAAGCCCACCCGTTCGTTCAAATACGTACAGTTTGTCGGCACCAGCAACTACCGTGGTAAGGCCAGTGATAACAAAAGTACCCAGTTCATCAGCCAGGATGCGCCGAGCGGTCAACTGGCCCTGGCCACCCGTGGCGACGGCTATGAGAGCCAGGCCGTGAGCTGGCGCAACCTGTTCAACCTGGTGTCGAAAGCCACCTACGGCGGTTCAGGCATGGCCGAAAGCTCGACGCTGACCCAACTGAGCTTCACCGGCAACTGGAAGGCCCTGCCCGTGGGTGAGACAGTGACCTATGCAAGCACACGTTCCAGCCTCAACAGCCTGATCGGCAGCAGCACAAACTCACAAACCACCCGTTGCCAGGTCGAGCGTGAACTGCAAGCCAGCGAACTCAACGCGAAACTGTCGGGCACCGCCAAGGCCTTGTCCTGCCGCGTCGACGACGACAAGTACAAGCGCGTCAGCCACCTGTACTTCCTGACCGACTACGCCTACTTCCTTGAGTCGAGCACCGACAAGAACGAGTTTTTTTACTCCGACTCGCGTATCGATAAATTCGAATAAGCCCCGTTGACACACTCTGTAATATTCCATGAAGATGGAGGCCTTATTCAGGGTGTGTCATCCAATGTCTGCAATGTCCTCCGTTAACCTGTGCGCCATTGGCTTGATTGCCAAGGCGCAAGGTTGCGTTGCACACACCCTCAAATCGAAGAAACAGTCGCTCATGTGACCGGGGCGCGCTGTCCCGTCAGATGAGCTGACAGGACATTGAGCGCGACGGTCTACCCACCTTGCACACTTGCCTCTGCCCTTCTGACGGTGACTCCAGCGGTCAATCATCAGGAGAAAGTGCATGTCAACGTTTCAAGGTATCTGGGTTCCCGTGGTCACGCCGTTCCACCACGGCGCTATCGACTTTAACGGCCTGCACCGGCTGGTCAGTCACCTGCTGGAAAAGCACGTGTCCGGGATCATGGTGTGCACCACCACCGGGGAAGCGGCGTCGCTGAGCCGTCAGGAGCAACTGGCCGTGCTGGATGCGGTGTTGCAGTGGGTGCCCGCGCACCGTGTGGTGATGGGCCTGGCAGGCAATAACCAGGTCGAGTTGCTGCAGTTCCAACGTGAAGTGCTGCAACGCCCGGTGGCCGGGTTACTGGTGCCGGCGCCGAGTTACATCCGCCCATCCCAGGCGGGCCTGGAAGCGTTCTTCCGTACCGTGGCCGATGCGTCCAGCGTGCCGATCATTCTCTACGACATTCCCTACCGTACCGGCGTGACCTTCGACCAGGCGACCCTGCTCAACATCGTTGCCCATGAGCGCATCGTGGCGATCAAGGATTGCGGTGGCAACCTGGGCAATACCCTCGCGCTGCTGGCCAGCGGTGAGGTGGACGTGCTGTGCGGCGAAGACGTACAGATGTTCAATGCGTTGTGCCTCGGCGCGACCGGAGCCATTGCGGCCTCGGCACATATTCAGACGCAAGCGTTTGTGGCGCTGTGCCAGCAGGTACGCGACAACCAGTTGGCCGAAGCGCGAGCGACATTCTTTCAGTTGCTGCCGCTGATCAACACACTGTTCATGGAGCCCAACCCGGCGCCGGTCAAGGCCGCGCTGGCCCTGCAAGGCTTGATCGGCGGCGAACTGCGCGCGCCGATGCAGGCCGCCACTACCGCCGTTGTCACGCGCTTACAGCAGGTGCTGAACCCGCCCGGCTAATGCGCCAAAAACAGTCAGCCAACGGACCGTCCGGTTGCGACCGGACCGATCCCGGCCTATCGTCGAACCCACGCTTTGCGCTTTTGCTGTCCATCCCATCCGTATTCAGGTGACGACATGCCCAGCCCTTCCCGCCCCGCCGTACTCGAACTGATCGGCAACACACCACTGGTGCGCGTCAGCCGTTTCGACACCGGTCTGTGCACGCTGTTTCTCAAACTGGAATCCCAAAACCCCGGCGGCTCCATCAAGGACCGCATCGGCCTGGCCATGATCGACGCTGCCGAGCGCGACGGCCGCCTGCGCCCCGGCGGCACCATCATCGAAGCCACCGCCGGCAACACCGGCCTGGGCCTGGCACTGGTCGGCCGGGCCAAAGGCTACCGGGTGGTGCTGGTGGTGCCCGACAAGATGTCCACGGAAAAAGTGTTGCACCTCAAGGCCATGGGCGCCGAGGTGCACATCACCCGCTCCGATGTGGGCAAAGGCCACCCCGAGTATTACCAGGACGTGGCCGCACGCCTGGCCAAGGACATCCCGGAGTCCTTCTTCGCCGACCAGTTCAACAACCCGGCCAACCCCCTGGCCCACGAGACCAGCACCGCGCCGGAGATCTGGGCACAAACCCAACATGATCTGGACGCGATCGTGGTGGGCGTCGGCTCGGCCGGCACACTCACCGGCCTGACGCGGTTCTTCAAGCGTGTGCAACCCGAACTGGCCATGGTGCTTGCCGATCCCGTGGGTTCGGTGATGGCCGAGTACAGCCGCAGCGGCCAGTTGGAGACGCCAGGCTCGTGGGCGGTGGAAGGCATTGGCGAGGACTTCATCCCCTCGATTGCCGACCTGTCCAGCGTGCGCCACGCCTATTCCATCAGCGATGAAGAAAGCTTCGATCACGCCCGCCAGTTACTCAAGGCCGAGGGTATTCTCGGCGGGTCGTCCACCGGCACCCTGCTCGCCGCCGCGCTGCGTTACTGCCGCGAACAGACCACGCCCAAGCGCGTGGTCACGTTTGTGTGCGACACGGGTACACGCTACCTGTCGAAGGTCTACAACGACCAATGGATGAACGACGCAGGCCTGCTGCACTACAAGCACTACGGCGACCTGCGCGACCTGATCGCGCGGCGCTTCGAAGACGGCCGAGTCATCAGCGTGAGCCCTGACGACAGCCTGCTCACCGCATTCCAGCGCATGCGCCTGGCGGATGTCTCGCAACTGCCGGTGTTGGTGGACGGCCGTGAGTTGGTGGGGGTGATCGATGAATCCGACATCCTGCTGGGCCTGCACCAGGACGCCGCGCATTTCAACATGAGGGTCGCCAGCGCCATGACCAATACCCTGCAAACCCTCGCCCCCAACGCCAGCCTGGCGGAGCTTCAGGCAGAGCTGGATCGCGGCCTGGTCGCCATTATTGCCGATGCTTCGGGCTTTCACGGCCTGATCACCCGCGTCGACCTGCTCAACCACCTACGGAGATCCCTTGCATGAGTCAGTCCGATAAAAGCGCGTTTGCCACCCGCGTGATCCACGCCGGGCAATTTCCCGACCCGACCACTGGCGCGCTGATGCCACCGATCTACGCGAACTCGACCTACCTGCAAGACAGCCCCGGTGTGCACAAGGGCTTCGATTACGGCCGTTCCCACAACCCCACGCGGTTTGCCCTGGAGCGCTGCGTGGCCGACCTCGAAGGCGGCAGCCAGGCGTTTGCTTTCGCATCCGGGCTGGCGGCGATCTCGACGGTGCTGGAGCTGTTGGATGCCGGCGCCCACATCGTCTCCGGCAATGACCTGTACGGCGGCACCTTCCGCCTGTTCGACAAGGTGCGCCAACGCAGCGCCGGGCACCGCTTCAGCTTTGTCGACCTGAGTGATGTGTCGGCATTTGAAGCGAGCTTGCAGGACGACACCCGCATGGTCTGGGTCGAGACCCCCAGTAACCCGCTGCTGAGTCTCACCGACCTCAGCGCCATTGCCCGCATCTGCCGCGATCGAGGCATCATCTGCGTGGCCGACAACACATTCGCCAGCCCGTGGATCCAGCGCCCGCTGGAGCTGGGTTTTGACGTGGTGGTGCACTCTACGACCAAGTACCTCAACGGCCACTCCGATGTGATCGGCGGTATTGCCATTGTCGGCGATAACCCCGAACTGGCCGAACGTCTGGGTTTCCTGCAGAACTCGGTCGGCGCCATCGCCGGCCCCTTCGATGCCTTCCTCACCCTGCGCGGCGTGAAAACCCTGGCGCTGCGCATGGAGCGCCATTGCAGCAACGCCCTCGACCTGGCCACCTGGCTGGAGCAGCAACCGCAAGTGGCGCGGGTTTACTACCCCGGCCTCACGTCCCACCCGCAGCATGCACTGGCGCGCCAACAGATGCGCGGCTTTGGCGGGATGATCTCGATTGACCTGAACAGCGACCTGGCCGGCGCCACGCGCTTCCTGGAAAACGTCAAGATCTTCGCCCTGGCCGAAAGCCTCGGCGGCGTGGAAAGCCTGATCGAGCACCCAGCGATCATGACCCATGCAAGCATCCCGGCGGCCACGCGGGCGCAGTTGGGGATTGGCGATGGGTTGGTGCGGTTGTCGGTGGGGGTTGAGGATGTGGAAGACCTGCGCGCCGACCTGGCGCAGGCGTTGGCACGCATCTAGGCAGGTTGGATTGGTTTGTGTGGTGAGCCCGCTCTTGTAGTGAGCGGGCTTGCCCCGCGCTGGCCTGCGAAGCAGGCCCAAACCAGCCCGAACACAAAAAATCTGATACTCCCCATGGGGCTGCTACGCAGCCCAGCGCGGGGCAAGCCCGCTCACCACAAGAGCCCGATCACCACAACAATCACGCTCACCACAACAAGCCAGCTCCTGCAGGGCCAAGTATCAGCCGGTGGTGATGGTGGCACGTGCCGCATGCAGCTTCTTGTAGCTCTCGATCAAACGTTGATGCCGGTCCAACCCCTCCAGCTTCATGCTGGTCGGCGTCAGGCCATGGAAGCGCACATCGCCGTTCACCGAACCAATCACTGCATCCATCCGCTCATCGCCGAACATGCGGCGGAAGTTGGCCTCGTAATCCGCCAGGTCCAGGTCGTCGTCCAGTTCCATCTCCAGCACCGCATTCATCGCCTGGTAAAACAGGCCACGCTCGGCGGTGTTGTCGTTGTACTGCAGGAACATCTCCACACACTCCTTGGCCTCTTCATATTGCTGCAAGGCCAGGAAAATCAGCAGCTTCAATTCCAGGATGGTCAGTTGGCCCCAGGCGGTGTTGTCGTCGAACTCGATGCCGATCAGGGTGGTGATATCGGTGTAGTCGTCCAGCTCGCTCTCTATCAGGCGCTCGACCAACGCCTGCAACGCTTCCTCGTTGAGGCTGTGCAGGTTGAGGATGTCCTCGCGGAAGAACAGCGCCTTGTTGGTGTTGTCCCAGATCAGGTCATCCACCGGGTAGATTTCCGAGTAGTCCGGCACCAGGATGCGGCACGCGGTAGCGCCGAGGTGTTCGTACACCGCCATGTAGGATTCTTTATCCATGCCTTCAAGAATACCGAACAGGGTCGCGGCCTCCTGGGCATTCGAGTCTTCGCCTGCGCCCGTGAAGTCCCACTCGACGAATTCGTAGTCCGACTGGGCGCTGAAGAAGCGCCACGACACCACGCCGCTGGAGTCGATGAAGTGCTCGACGAAGTTGTTCGGTTCGGTCAACGCCTGGCCTTCGAAGGTCGGCTGCGGCAAGTCGTTCAGGCCTTCGAAACTGCGGCCTTGCAGCAGTTCGGTGAGGCTGCGTTCCAGCGCCACTTCCAGGCTTGGGTGCGCGCCGAAGGAGGCGAATACGCCGCCGGTACGCGGGTTCATCAGGGTCACGCACATCACCGGGAATTCACCGCCCAGGGACGCGTCTTTCACCAAGACAGGGAAACCCTGGGCTTCCAGGCCCTGGATACCGGCGAGGATGCCTGGGTACTTGGCCAGCACCTCGGCCGGTACGTCCGGCAAGGCGAATTCGCCTTCGATGATTTCACGCTTCACGGCGCGCTCGAAGATCTCCGACAGGCACTGCACCTGGGCTTCGGCCAGGGTGTTTCCCGCGCTCATGCCGTTGCTGAGGTAGAGGTTTTCGATCAGGTTGGACGGGAAGTACACCACCTCACCGTCCGACTGGCGCACGAACGGCAGCGAAACGATGCCGCGTTCCTCATTGCCGGAATTGGTGTCGAACAGGTGCGAACCGCGCAGCTCGCCTTCGCGGTTGTAGACCTTCAGGCAGTAGGCGTCGAGGATTTCATTCGGCAGTTCGTCGTTGGGGCCTGGCTGGAACCAGCGCTCATCCGGGTAATGCACGAACGGCGCATTCGCCAGCTCTTCGCCCCAGAACTGGTCGTTGTAGAAGAAGTTGCAGTTAAGCCGCTCGATGAACTCGCCCAGTGCCGACGCCAAGGCGCCCTCTTTGGTCGCGCCCTTGCCGTTGGTGAAGCACATCGGCGAGTGCGCATCTCGGATATGCAGCGACCACACGTTAGGCACGATATTGCGCCACGAAGCGATCTCGATCTTCATGCCCAGTCCGGCCAGAATGCCGGACATGTTGGCGATGGTCTGCTCCAGTGGCAGGTCTTTGCCGGCGATGTAGGTGCCGCCGTCGGAGGTCGAACCGGGCATCAACAAGGCCTGGGCATCGGCGTCCAGGTTCTCGACTTCCTCGATGACGAACTCCGGTCCGGCCTGCACCACTTTTTTGACCGTGCAACGGTCGATGGAACGCAGGATGCCCTGGCGGTCCTTGTCGGAGATGTCCGCCGGCAACTCGACCTGAATCTTGAAGATCTGGTTATAGCGGTTTTCCGGGTCGACGATGTTGTTCTGCGACAGGCGAATATTGTCGGTGGGAATATTGCGCGTCTGGCAATACAACTTCACGAAGTACGCCGCGCACAAGGCCGACGACGCCAGGAAGTAATCGAACGGCCCCGGTGCCGAGCCATCGCCTTTATAGCGAATCGGCTGGTCGGCAATCACCGTGAAGTCATCGAACTTGGCTTCAAGTCGGAGGTTGTCGAGAAAGTTGACCTTGATTTCCATGGGGGCACACCAGAATAACGGACTAAACAAAAATGGCCGCCATTATGAGGTTTTTCATCGGGAAGTTTCAGGCTTTTGACCAGTGGCGGGCCAATTGACCCATGTGGATTAACTTTTTTGCAGTTGGCGCCGATGAACTGAGGGCAATCAGGGAGTAGTCGGAATGCGCAATAACCAGCCCGTAACACAGCGTGAGATTTCCCTCGCGCCTTCGCAAAAACTCATCTCCGCCACAGATGTCCGAGGTGTCATCACTTACTGCAACGACGCCTTTGTCGAGATCAGTGGCTTTGAACGCGCCGACCTGATCGGCGCCCCGCAGAATATCGTACGTCACCCGGATGTGCCGCCCGCGGTGTTTGCGCACATGTGGGGTGCGCTCAAACAAGGCCTGCCCTGGATGGGCATCGTCAAGAACCGCTCGAAAAATGGCGACCACTATTGGGTCAACGCCTATGTCACGCCGATCTTCGAGGGCAGCAAGGTGGTGGGTTACGAGTCGGTGCGGGTCACGCCCACTGCCGATGAAATCCGCCGTGCCCAGGCCCTGTACCAACGCATCAGCCAAGGCAAGCCGGGCGTACCGCGCCTGGATGCCTGGCTGCCGGCCGCGATCAGTTGCGTGCCGTACGTGGCGACCGGATTGGCCGGCAGCCTCGCGGGGTTATTCCTCAGTGCACCCATCGCCATCGCGGTGGCTGTTGCGGTCGCAGTGCCGGTGGGTGTGCTCTGCTCGCGCTGGCGCCAAGGCAGCACGTTGCGCCTGTTGCAAGGTGTGGAGCCTTCGACGTCGGATGCCTTGATCGCGCAGATGTACAGCGATGCACGCGGCCCACAGGCCCGTCTGGAAACCGCGTTCCTCAGCCAGGACGCGCGCCTGAAAACCTGCCTCACCCGCCTGCAGGACAGTGCCGAACAGTTGAGCGCCTTGGCCGGGCAATCCGATCAGCTGGCCACCGCCAGCTCCAAGGGCCTGGACCGCCAGCGCGTCGAAACCGAACAGGTCTCGGCCGCCGTCAACCAGATGGCCGCTACCACCCAGGAAGTCGCCAGCCACGTTCAACGTACCGCCGACGCCACTCAGCAAGCCAACGTACTGACTGGGCGCGGCCGTGAAGTGGCGCGTGATACCCGCGAAGCCATTGAACGCCTGTCCGCAGTGGTCGGTGAAACCGGAGCCACCGTGGCGCGATTGGCCAAGGACAGTGACGAAATCGGCAGCGTAGTGGATGTGATCAAGGGCATTGCCGACCAGACCAACTTGCTGGCCCTGAACGCCGCCATCGAAGCCGCACGGGCCGGCGAGCAAGGACGTGGTTTTGCCGTGGTCGCCGACGAAGTGCGTCAACTGGCACAGCGTACGTCCCAGTCCACCACCCAGATCCACGCGCTGATTACCCAGCTGCAGGCGTCTTCAAACAACGCGGTGCAAAGCATGGAGCACGGCCAACGCCAAGCCCAGGAAGGCGTGGCCTGGGTGCTGGAGGCCGACCAGGCGCTGGTAGGCATCAGCGAGGCCGTGTCCCATATCACCGAAATGACCACCCAGATCGCCGCCGCCACCGAAGAGCAAAGCGCGGTCGCCGAGGAGATCAGCCGCAATATCACCACCATCGCCGAACTGGCCGACCAGACCTCGATGCAAGCCCATCAATCCACGGACTTGAGCAAGGAGCTGACGAATACCGCGGCCACCCAATATGCATTGGTCGAGCGGTTCAATCGCTGACGGTGAGCACCGTTGAGAAGCGACGCTCGACGGTGCAACGCTTTACGCCAAAGGAGACGCCCATCAGCCGGTTTCAAGTCATGGCTGCTTACGGTACTTCCCCGTCAAGTAATCCAGGCTGTCGGGCGCCGAGTTGTGTTCAATGACCGCGAAGTTCTTTACCAGTTGGATGTGGTACGGGCCTGCCCGTTTGGACGCCAGGGGGTCACGCACGATAATCAGGTTTTCGGTTTCCATCGGCACGGTGTGATGCGCGGTCACGATGGCTTTGGAGGTGCCGGTGGCTTTGAGTGTGAGGGTGAATTGCGCGAGTTCCCGGCCCTCGGCATCGCGTTCGGGCAAGATAGTCAGGTCCAGGTCGCCATCGCGGTCGAGGAAGTCATCACGCATCTGGTAATGGCCACTGCGTTGGTCGCGCGCGACTTCGCTGAGTTTGTCGTACTCCGGTTCGCGGTCCTCACGCTGCAATTGGATCTCCAGTTCAGGCGTGTTGCCCTTGCCGGCAGCGACCCAGCTACCGCTGTAGCGATAAGGCTCGACGGTTTCCTGGGTTATGCGCCAGATCCCGGTCTGGTGGCCGTCATCGGTGTATTCGAAGAGGTAGTCGAACGCCTTGCCGTCATACTCGCCCTGCTCGCCCACCAGCTTGATCGGCTTGCCACTGCCACTTTTGGTGTAACGCACCTCACCGATCAGCACCGCACCTTGCTGTTGGTACCAGAGTTGCACCGGGATCTTGCCGTTGAGGGTGCCGACCAGGTACTGAGGGTCTTCATTGACGGGGCCTTCGAGGCGCGGTGTCTCCTGCCATTTACCGTCTTTCCACTCGCCAGTGGTGCGCAGCATGTAGCCGCGGGGCATGCTCGAGTTTTCTCCATCCTCGGTAGGCGGGACTTCTTGTTGGGTGTAGGAATCCAGCCGCTCCAACTCACCGTCGCGCATGTGCAAACGGCTGGAACGTGTCCAGCAGCAGCCACGGTTGGTTTGCGAATGGATGATGCCGTCCTTCGCGACTGAAAACATCCCGCCGAAGGTTTCGTTCGCAAGGTCGGTCAATGGACGGTTCAGTACCCATTGGGTTTTAACCGGGTCTTGAAGATACACATCGTAGTGGTACTGCAAGCTCTCATTGGCGTCTTCACCATTACGAATCGCCAGGTCCTGGCGCCCATCCCCGTTGATATCGGCGAAGTACAACAAGCCGTACTCGCCCACCAGATGGTCAGCGCGTGTCGCGCCATTGCGATCCTGCGGCACGTTACCGGCCGGGGTCTGCAACTGTTGCAGGGTTTCGAGGGTGGTTCTGTCACGCACGGTGATCAGGGCGCGAGCCAGTTGCTGCACGTCTTGCGGCACGTCCGGGAACACTGCTTCGACCAGGAATTTGCCACTGGGATCGTTGACCGAGAACGAGCGCGGCTCGGCCATGGCCGGTGCGGCAAAGGTTATCGAAAGGAACACACCGCGCACTAACGAACGCATTCAGAGCATCCTTGCTGAAATTCGGGGCGACAGTGTAATGGCAAACGGCGGCTGCTTCGCATAAATCCCTGTTTGGGTCTACGCATGGGCTGATATGTTTCGCGTCACGCCAGCAAAAGGATGTGCAAACATGCCCTTCACACCCCCTCAAACGGCTTCAGTCGTTTTGGTCCAGGCTCAACAAAGCGATGTGGACGACCTTGTAACCATTCGAATCGAGGCTATGCGCGAAAGCCTGGAGCGTGTTGGGCGCTTTGATCCAGTGCGCGCGAGGGAGCGGTTTCTGAATGGGTTTGAAGCCCACAACACACGCTACATCGAGGTTTCTGGAGAGCGGGTAGGTTTCGTAGTCGTCAAGCAGTACCACAATGAACTGTTACTCGATCATTTGTACGTTAGACCGAGCATGCAAGGATCAGGCATCGGCGCTGCTGTTCTCACGCAGATCTTCAACGAAGCCGATGCAGCTGAGCGCCCTATTAAAGTGGGGGCACTCAAAGACAGTGCCTCGAATCGCTTCTATACCCGCCATGGTTTCAAGTTCGTCGAAAGCAGTGAGTTCGACAATTATTATGTTCGTCAGAGCGTTTCGCCGGCTCAATAAAGCAGTCACCGGGACGGAACAGTTTCCCAAAAAGTCCGTGCGTTCTTAACGTTCAGAAATTGGCGCAAGGTGTAGACGGCATACACATTGCGCCCATGAGTAGGGTTATCGGGCAAGACCCGCACGAGCTTGCCTGACCGCAAGTCATCAATGGCCGAGCACCCAGCCAACAGGCCGATACCGGCGCCATCGCACAGGGCAAACGCCATGACCGCCCTATCATTGACGCTGAAGTTTGGCCCCAGCGAATACGTCGAACAAATCGCTGTCTGGCCCTCACGTTGGCAGATATGTTTCCAGCCACACCCACAAAGGAAAGTGCCATGCCGCCGATAGCCACCCACGCCGCACTGCTGATCATCGACATGCAGCAAGGCATGACCCAGCCAACGCTGGGACGGCGTAACAACCCAGGCGCCGAAGTGCAGATACAGCGCCTGTTGGATGCGTGGCGGCAATCCGGCCGCCCGGTCGTACACATCCGGCACATTTCCCGCTCGCCCGGCTCGGTGTTCTGGCCGGGCCAACCGGGTTGCGAGTTCCAGCCGGCGCTGGAACCGCTTGCGCATGAGCATGTGGTGGAAAAGAACGTGCCGGATGCCTTCGCCGCCACGGGGTTGGAGCGCTGGCTGCAGGTGCGTTCGATCCGGCAACTGGTGATCGTCGGCGTGATCACTAACAACTCGGTCGAGTCCACAGCGCGCTCAGGCGGCAACCTGGGTTTTGAGGTGACGGTGGTTTCCGACGCCTGCTACACCTTCGATCAAACGGATTTGTCCGGGCGCCTGTGGCCGGCCGAGGATGTGCATGCGTTGTCATTGAGTAACCTGGCAATGGATTATGCCGAGGTTGTCACGGCCGACGAGATCCTGGCTCATGATTGAGCGCACCTGTCACCGGTAGGGTGCGGCTGACGCGTGCGCTTGCAGATACGCCGTCAACAACAACGTGGTCTGTTGCTCCAGCGCAGCTTCAAAAGCCGGCGACGCATTACCTTCCAGCACGGTGCGTACCAGGCCGACGCCCACTTGCACGAAAACCTTGCCGTGGATGAACTGACATTGACGGACGAAGTGTTTGCCGAACTGAACGCAGTCGCCAGCTGAAAGCGTCAAACGTTCAATAGGTGTGCAATGGCCTTGCGCAGCGCTCCATGTAGGTCTTCCGCGTAAGGCAGCGCGTTTTTCCAATCATAAAACCAGACGGGCATCCTGCGTTTGTCGTCCGGTTCCGAGGCGTAGCGCGGGAAAAGATGGCAGTGCAACTCCGGCTCTGAATTGCCCAGGATCTCGTAGTTCATGCGCACTGCGCCGGTGGCCTGCAACACAGCATCGCCGAGGCGCGCCATGTCGAGCAGGTAGGCGGTCCGGGCCTCGGTGTCGAGGTCGTTGAGGCTGGCAACCACCGGGTCGGGCAGCAACAGGCAGTAGCCGGGCAGGAATTGCACATCGCCCATCACCGCCCAGCCTGAGGGCATGCGACAGATGACCTTATCGTTGCCGCCGTTGCGGGCCAGTGCTACGCGTTCCGTGATAAGCGCCATGCCGTGTCCTTGATGAGGATGAAATTCAGGCGAGATATTAACCGTGAAACGCGCCAGCATGACCAGCACGGGGTTTAGCCAGTGCATGCCATTTTCAGAACGGCACAAACCCAATGTGGGAGCGGAAAGAAATCCATGCAAATGGCCCGCCTTTTCCAACCTAGCGAGGCTGCGCCACCATCGCTCGCCACGCCTGGACGCTGGCGCGCTCATTCACCTTGGCTTGCCACGCATGCAGTGCCTCACATTCCTGCGGTATCGGCAGTTCCACCAGTGCGGCGAAGATCAGGCCGCCCAGTACGGCAATGTCCGCCATGGAAAACGCATCGCCCGCTACGTACGCCCGTGTTTTGAGGAGGCCATCGAAGTAGCGCATGCCCCTCACCGCCTTGTCGCGCATACGCATGCCCCATTCGGCGTTCTGGTAAAGCTCGACCTCTGGTCCAAGCCCAGGCGTGGCGTGATGGAAATACACGCTGACCGCGTCCATCAGCTCAATTTCCGCACGTTTGGTCAGCATATGGATCAGGCCTTGCTCAACGGGAGTTTTACCGGTGAGGGTCGGGGTTCCTTCAAGGACGTCCAGGTACTGAGTGATCGCCGTGCATTCAGCGATCAACGTGCCATCGGCAAGCTCCAGCACCGGCAGGGTGCCGGAGTAATTCAAGGCGACAAATGCAGGCTGTTTGTGCTCGCCTTTCCAGAGGTTGACCGAGACGAACTCGATGCTCGGCAGCAGGCCTTTCTCGGCCAAGGCGATCCGCACGCGTGCCGGATACGGGCCGCTGTACCAGTCATAGATCTTCATCAGCGGGTGGGAGGATGCGTCGGAGAGTGTCGGTTGGAACGTCATGATGGGGTCGCCTACCTGTCAAGTGGTAGGTAAACATTGAGCGCTTGTTTTTCAGCTGTCAAGCATTACCTACCAGTTGGCAGGTAAAACCTTATGGGCGTAGAATCCGCCCATCCCACCCCACGACCGAGGAATCCCTACGTGAGTGAAAACGCGCGTGAAGCCATCCTGGAAGCCGCCAAAGCCGCGGCTCAGCATTACGGCTACAGCGGCATCAACTTTCGCAGCATCGGCGAAACGGTAGGGATCAAGAACGCCAGTATCTATTACCACTTCCCGAGCAAAGCCGAGCTCGGCGCGGCCGTCGCCAAGCGGTATTGGGAAAACACCGCCAGTGCCCTCGAGGCCATACGCCTGGAAAACCCGGATCCGTTGGAGTGCATGCAAATCTACCCCAGCATCTTTCGCCAATCCCTCGAGGACGGTAATCGGCTATGCCTGTCCAGCTTTATGGCGGCCGAATACCAGGACCTGCCCGAGGCCGTCAAGAAAGAGATCCTGGCGTTTGCCGATATCAACGTGGCTTGGCTGGCGGCCCTGCTCACTGAGATCCAACCCGGCGATGCCGAAAGCTGCGAGCGCCGCGCCCGCGCCATCTACACCGCCATTGCCGGTGCACAGTTGATTGCCCGCACGCGCGCCGATCTGCGTTTGTACGACGAACTGGTGCAGAGCTATCGGGACGCGGGGCTCATTCCGACGTGACGGGCGGGAGCCCGCCACCGAAGACATCCACTGACACCGCTGTTGGCGCAACAACAGTGCTTGGACAGCTTGTGCGGAATCAACACAACCAAACTCTTCACGAAACACTCGTATCCCATTGAAATAAAAGCATTTAACGCTATGGCATGACGCGTGCAAAAGCCTTCGCATCAATCCGAAGGATGCCCCCATGCCCCACACACTGCCCCAGGCGCTGTTGCTTCAAGCCCACACCCGAGGCTCGGCGATTGCCTTGCGCTACAAGCATCTGGGCATCTGGCACACACGCAGCTGGAGCGAACTGGCGCACGAGGTCAACCGGCTCGCCGCGGCCCTGCAGGCGCGCAATTTCCGTCAGCACGATGATCTGTTGATCATCAGCCAAGCGCGTCCCGAAGCGCTGCTGTTGGCGCTGGCAGCGCAATGGCTGGGGGGCAGCGTCACGTTGCTGGACCCGGACCGCGACAACCGTGCGCTGCTCGCCGGGCTGCGGCCGCGCTTCGTGCTGGCGCAAGACCTGCAAGCGCTGCAACACCTGCGTGAAGACGCAGTGGTGATGTACCTCGACGGACGTGGGCTGAGTCAGCAGCAAAGCGCCGAGTTGATCGCCTATACCGACTTAAGCGCGGAAACGCCCGCCCCCGTCTGCGCCACGCAACCCGGCGATACTGCGTTCGTCTTTCATGCCGACACCCCGCTGCGCTTGACTCACACGCAGTTGCTGGCGGGCGCTCGCACGCTGGTCCAGCGGGAACAACTGAGCGCCGAAGAGGAGGCATTGGCCGCACGGGTATTCGCCGCCAGCGGGCAAGCGCGTTACCTGCTCGCCCCCTGGCTGCACACCGGGTTTTGCCTCAACTTTCCCGAGGCTCTGGCCACGCGTGACACCGACCGCCGAGAGCTCGGCCCCACGTTAGTGCTCGGCACCCGCGAATCCTACGCCCGCCTGGAACAGTGGGTGCAAGAGCGCCTGCCCATGCCGGGCACCCTCAGCCACCACGTGTACCGCTGGGCCATGCAGCCGAGCTCATCTCCCGCTCGCCACTGGCTGGGCCACTGGTTGGTGCGGCGTCCCTTGCGGGATGTGCTGGGCATGAGCCGCCTGCGTGTGCCGCTGCTGGTCGGGCCGCCGCTGAGCCCGGAAACGGCGGCGTTCTTCTCCGCCTTGGGGATTCGACCCGGCCACTGGCAAGAGCCCTCCCCCCGCCACGAACCCACCGACCACTTGCTGTCTCAGCCTGTCTGACGAGCCCGCCATGCACTCACCCACTCAATCGGTATTACTGCGGCTCGATGACATCTCCCTGTCGTTCAAGGGTATCAAGGCGATCACCTCCATCAGTTTCGACGTCAAAGCCGGCGACATCTGCGGGCTGATCGGCCCCAACGGCGCGGGTAAAAGCTCACTGCTCAATGTGATCAACGGGGTCTACCACCCCCAGAGCGGCACTGTCCACTACGCGGGCCAGACGCGACGGCGTATGCGCGCACACCAGGCGGCCGAAGGCGGGATTGCGCGGACCTTCCAGAACATCGCGCTGTTCAAGGGCATGAGTGTGCTCGACAACGTCCTCACCGGGCGCAACCTCAAGCGCCGCAGCAGTTGGATCGAACAGATGCTGCGCCTGGGCCGCGCGCCCAGCGAGGACGACACGCACCGCCTGCACGCGGAAAAGGTGATTGCCTTTCTGCAGATCCATCCCTGGCGCCATGTGCTGGTAGGCACCCTGCCCTATGGCCTGCAAAAGCGTGTCGAACTGGCCCGCGCCCTGGCGTCCGAGCCCACCCTGCTACTGCTGGATGAACCCATGGCGGGCATGAACGCGCAGGAGAAAGCGCAGATGAGTCAGTTCATCCGCGACATCAACCGCGAGTTCGGCACCACCGTGGTGTTGATCGAACACGATATCGGCGTGGTCATGGGCCTGTGCGACCACGTGGTGGTCCTCGACTACGGTCGCAAGATTGGCGACGGCGCCCCGGAGCAGGTGCGCGCCAACCCCGATGTCATCGCCGCTTACCTGGGGACTTGAGCATGGAATTTTTCTTCGAAGTGCTGATCGGCGGGCTGCTGGCGGGCGTGATGTATTCCCTGGTGGCGATTGGTTTTGTGCTGATCTACAAAGCCTCGGGCGTGTTCAACTTTGCCCAGGGCGCCATGGTGCTGTTCGCCGCGCTGACATTTGTCAGCCTGCTGGAACGCGGCTTCCCCTTCGCCTGGGCGTTCCTGCTCACCCTGGCAAGCATGGTGGTGCTGGCGCTGCTGATCGAAAAAGTGGTGCTGCGCCCCTTGGTCAATCGCCCGCCGATCATCCTGTTTATGGCCACCCTTGGGCTGTCTTACCTGATCGAAGGGTTCGCCCAGTTCCTCTGGGGCGCACAGGTGCATGGGCTGGACCTGGGCATCGCCGACGAACCGCTGGAAATCCGCGGCATGCTGCTCTCGCAATTCGACCTGTTTGCCGCCGGCACCGCCGCCGTGCTGGTGATCGCCCTGTCGCTGCTGTTCAACAAGACGCGGGTGGGTCTGTCGTTGCGTGCGGTGGCGGATGACCCGCTGGCATCCATGGCGGTGGGTATCCGGCTGCCGCGTATCTGGGCGCTGGTGTGGGCAGTGGCGGGGTTTGTCGGCCTGGTGGCCGGGTTGCTCTGGGGCGCGCGCCTGGGGGTGCAGTTCTCGCTGTCGCTGGTGGTGCTCAAGGCGTTGCCGGTGTTGATCATCGGCGGTTTCTCTTCCATCGGCGGCGCGATTGTCGGCGGTTTGATCATCGGCGCAAGCGAGAAAATCGCCGAGATCTACCTCGGCCCGATCATCGGCAGCGGCATTGAAAACTGGGTGCCGTACGTCCTTGCCTTGCTGTTCCTGCTGGTGCGGCCTGCCGGCTTATTCGGCGAGCGCGCCATCGAACGGGTCTGATTGTCCTTGAGGAAATGCCTGCATGCTGTATCAAGAAGTCGGTCAAATCAGCACCTCCTACGCGGCCGAGCGCCGTACCTTCCGCTTGCGCCAGGACCGCATCGGGCTGTGGCTGCTGCTGGGTTTTGCGTTTTTTGCGCTGCCGTGGCTGGGCAATGACTACTGGTTCAGCGCCATTCTGGTGCCGCTGCTGGTGCTGTCGCTGGCGGGGCTTGGGCTCAACCTGCTGACGGGCTACGCCGGGCAACTCTCATTGGGCTCGGCAGCGTTCATGGCCGTGGGCGCGTTCGCCGCCTACAACCTGCACCTGCGCGTGCCCGGTTTGCCGCTGCTGGTCAGCTTTGCCCTGGGTGGTGTGATCGCGGCGCTGGTGGCGGTGCTTTTCGGGCTGCCGAGCCTGCGTATCAAGGGGTTTTACTTGCTGGTGGCGACCCTGGCCGCGCAGTTCGTGGTGGAGTGGGTGCTCACCCGCTTCAGCTGGTTCACCAACGATAACGCTTCCGGGGTGATCACCTCGCCACCGCTGCTGGTTGCCGGGCTGGATTTCAGCTCCCCCCGAGGCCGCTATGTACTGACGTTGACCATAGTGGCGGCGCTGTTCTGGCTGGGCAAAAACCTGGTCCGCAGCGAGCTTGGCCGCAACTGGATGGCGGTACGCGACATGGACACCGCCGCCGCCGTCATCGGTATTCGCCTGTTGAAAACCAAGCTGCTGGCGTTTGCGATCAGCGGCTTTTACTTGGGCGTCGCGGGCTCACTGTGGGCCTTCGCTTACCTGGGCACCGTCGAGCCTCACGGCTTCGACCTGAGCCGCTCCTTCCAGGTCTTGTTCATCATCATTATCGGCGGCCTGGGCAGCGTGCTCGGCAACTTCCTGGGGGCGGCGTTCATCGTGTTGTTCCCTATCCTGCTGGGCAACCTCTTCGCCCTGCTGCCCGCCGGGCTGATGGACGCGGGCCAATTGGAGAACATCCAGAAGATGCTCTTCGGCGCGCTGATCATCGCTTTTTTGATCAAGGAACCGGAGGGGCTGGCCCGCCTGTGGCAGCGCTTTCGTCAACGGGCCAGGGTGTGGCCGCTGCGTTACTGAACTCAATAACCTCCCAGGAATGACCTCCATGACACACCGCTTATCGCTGCGCCGCCTGGCCTTGGGCCTGGCCCTGATCACCGGCACGCTCTCGGCCGGCGCCCAGGCTGCCAACGAACAATACTTTCCGTTGCAGAGCTACCGGGTCGGCCCGTATGCCGCCGGCGGCACCGGTTTCTTCGGCGGGTTTATCGACTACCTGCAATACATCAACGCCAAGGGCGGGGTGAACGGCGTCAAGCTGACCTGGAGTGAATGCGAGACCGAGTACGTGGTGGAGAAAGGCGTCGAATGCTACGAACGCCTCAAGGGCGGACTCAACGGCGCCCCGGCCGCCGCGACCAACCCACTGTCTGTGGGCATCGCCTACGCCACCCTGGAACGTTCCACCGCCGACAAATTGCCGCTGATCACCATCAACCACGGCCGTACCGACTCCACCGACGGCAGCGTGTTCCCCTATGTATTTCCGCTGCAGCTCAATCCGTACTCGGAAGTTTCGGCGATCATCAACTACATCGGCCAACGCGAGGGGGGTGCGGACAAGCTCAAGGGCAAGAAAATTGCGGTGCTGTACCACGGCTCGCCGTACGGCAAGGAAACCAATGGCGTACTGGAAACCCTGGCAAAAAATGCCGGCTTCGAATTGACCCTGCTCGAAGTGCCGCACCCCGGTAACGAACAGCAATCGCAGTGGCTGAATATCCGCCGCCTCAAACCCGACTGGGTGATCCTGCGTGGCTGGGGCGTGATGAACCCGGTGGCGCTGAAATCCGCGCAAAAAGTCGGCTACCCGGCCGATCACATCATCGGCAATATCTGGAGCAACTCGGAGGAAGACGTGGTGCCCGCCGGTGCCGCCGCCAAGGGCTTTATCTCGATCACCACGCACCCTTCCGGCACCGACTTTCCGGTCTTGCAAGGCATCAAGCAAAGCGTGGTGGACGCCGGTAAAGGCAACCTGGCCGACCCCAAGCGCTTTGGCACCGTGTATTACAACCTGGGCGTGGTCAACGGCATTCTCAACGTCGAAGCGCTACGCCTGGCCCAGGAAAAATACGGCCACCAACCGCTCACCGGCGAACAGGTGCGCTGGGGGTTCGAACACCTGAACCTCGACGATGCGCGGCTGCAGGCACTCGGCGCCAAAGGCCTGGTGCAACCGCTGAAACTCTCCTGCGCCGACCACGAAGGCGGCGGCGCCGTGCGCTTCCAGCAATGGGATGGCCAGCGCTGGAACCTGATCAGCGACTGGGTACAGGCCGACCGCGCACTGCTGCGGCCGATCATCGAAGCCTCTGCCGCGCAGTACGCCAAGGAAAAAGGCATCACCCCGCGTGATTGCAGCAAAGAGCAGTAAGCATCTATCGGATGCAACACAGTTCAAATGTGGGAGGGGGCGTGCTCTCGATGGCGAGGGATCAGCCAATGAATCTGTTGACCAGCACTCCGCTATCGGGGGCAAGCCCCCTCCCACATTTTGACCAGGGTGTGTCAGCCCACGCTGACTCATGACGCGACGGCGCTGGCCCCTGATCAGCGACTGGGTGCAGGCCGACCGCGTGATTGCAGCCAGGAGCAGTAAGCTCTATCGAATGCAACACAGGTCAAATGTGGGAGGGGGCTTGCCCCCGATGGCGGTGGATCAGCCAATGAATCTGTTGACCGGCACTCCGCTATCGGGAGCAAGCCCCCTCCCACATTTTGACCAGGGTGTGTCAGCCCACGCTGACTCACGACGCGACGGCGCTGGCCCCCTGATCAGCAACTGGGTGCAGGCCGACCGCGTGATTGCAGCCAGGAGCAGTAAGCTCTATCGGATGCAACACAGATCAAATGTGGGAGGGGGCCCCCTCCCACATTTTGACCTGGGTGTGTCAGCCCACGCTGACTCATGACGCGACGGCGCTGGCCCGCTGATCAGCGACTGGGTGCAGGCCGACCGCGTGATCGCAGCCAGGAGCAGTAAGCTCTATCAGATGCCACGCAGTTCAAATGTGGGAGGGGGCTTGCTCCCGATGGCGGTGGATCAGCCAATGAATCTGTTGACCGGCACTCCGCCATCGGGGGCAGCCCTCTCCCACATTTTGACCTCGGTGTGTCAGCCCACGCTGACTTCCACCACGCCAGCGTTTAACCGCACCGGCCACACCCGCAGGCGCTGGTCCGGTGCCTCCAGGCATTGGCCGTCGTGCAAACGGTAATGCTGCTTGTAGATCGGCGCGGCCACCACAAGGTCGCCCTTGATGCTGCCGACCAAGCCACGACCGATCACATTCGCGCCGGATTGCGGGTCGTGGTTGTCGATCGCGTACAGCGTCTGGTCCTGCGCACCGGGCAGGTAGAACAGCGCGACTTGGGCGCCGTCCAACCACACCACCACCCCGGAATTGCTCACCAGGTCGGCCTCGCTGCACACACCTTTCCAAGTGGCCAGGTTGCGTTGAGTATTGGGCTGGCTCATCAGGCAATCTCCTCGATGACGGGAATCAGGTTGAGTTCAGCGGCCATGATCGGCCGGCGCTGGCCGCGTTCCTGGACGAAGTGGATGTCCGGGTCGGGGCGTTTGTCGTTGACGAAGGTGCGGAAGCGCTTGAGTTTTTCCGGGTCCTTGAGGGCGTTGGCCCACTCGCATTCATAGCGGTCGACCACCTGTTGCATCTGCGCTTCCAGCTCGGCACCCAGGCCCAGGCTGTCGTCCAGGATCACATCCTTGAGGAAATCCAGGCCGCCTTCCAGGCTTTCGCGCCATACCGAGGTGCGCTGCAACTTGTCGGCGGTGCGAATGTAGAACATCAGGAAACGGTCGATGTAGCGGATCAGCGTGGCGTCATCCAGGTCGGTGGCGAACAGCTCCGCATGACGTGGGCGCATGCCGCCGTTGCCGGCGATGTAGAGGTTCCAGCCCTTCTCGGTGGCAATCACGCCCACGTCTTTGCTCTGGGCTTCGGCGCACTCGCGGGTGCAGCCGGACACCGCGAACTTGAGCTTGTGCGGCGAGCGCAGGCCCTTGTAGCGGTCCTCGATCAACAGCGCCATTTTCACGCTGTCTTGCACGCCGTAGCGGCACCAGGTACTGCCCACGCAGGACTTCACCGTGCGCGTGGATTTGCCATACGCATGCCCGGTCTCGAAACCGGCCGCGATCAATTCGGCCCAGATATCCGGCAGCTCGTGCAGTTGCGCGCCAAACAGGTCGATGCGCTGGCCGCCGGTGATCTTGGTATAGAGGTCGTATTTCTTCGCCACCTCGCCGATCACGATAAGTTTGTCCGCGGTGATCTCGCCGCCCGGAATGCGAGGCACCACCGAGTAGGTGCCGTTCTTCTGCATGTTGGCCATGAACGTATCGTTGGTGTCCTGCAACGGCACCAGGGAGGCGTCCATGATCGGTTGGTTCCAGCACGACGCCAGGATCGAACCCACCGCCGGCTTGCACACGTCGCAACCGGTGTGACCACGGCCGTGTTTGGCCAGCAGTTCTTCGAAGGTGATGATGCCTTCTACGCGCACCAGGGCATACAGCTCCTGCCGGGTGTGGGCGAAGTGTTCGCACAGGCTCTTGTCGACGCTGACACCCCGGGCGATCAGCTCATGCTCGAACACTTGCTTGAGCAACCCCGCGCAGCCGCCGCAACCGGTGCAGGCCTTGGTCTGGGATTTGAGCAGGCCGAGGTCGCTGCAGCCGCTGTCGATGGCCGAGCAGATCGAGCCTTTGGTCACGTTGTGGCAGGAGCACACCGTGGCCGACTCCGGCAACGCACCGGGGCCGAGGGTCGGCGCACCGCTGGAGGATGGCAGGATCAGGCTGGCCGGCTCGGACGGCAGCGCGATGCTGTTCTGCATGTATTGCAGCAAGGTATCGTAGTAGCTGTTATCGCCCACCAAAACAGCACCGATCACGTGCTTGCCCGAGGCATCCACCACCAGCCGGCGGTAGCTGGCGCTGGCCTCGTCGATAAATTGATAACTGCGCGCGCCGGGCGTGTGGGCGTGGGCGTCGCCGATGGAGCCCACGTCCACGCCGAGCAACTTGAGTTTGGTCGACATGTCCGCGCCCAAAAACGGCTCGGCGGTTTGCTCGCAGAGCAGCGCGGCAACCCCACGGGCCATCTGGTAGCCCGGCGCGACCAGGCCGAACAGGCTGCCGTTCCAGGAGGCGCATTCGCCAATCGCGTAGATGTTCGGGTCGCAGCTCAGGCACTCGTCGTTGATCACCACGCCGCCACGCGGGCCGATCTCCAGGCCGGCCTGGCGAGCCAGTGCGTCCTGGGCGCGGATGCCGGCGGAAAACACGATCAGGTCGGTTTCGAGGAACTCGTCATTGGCAAAATTCATGCGATAGCGGTACTGCTCGCCGGGGCTGATCGACTGAGTCGCACGCGACAAATGCACTCCCACGCCCAACCGCTCGATCTGCGCCTTGAGCGCCAGGCCGCCAAAATCGTCCAGTTGCACCGGCATCAAGCGCGGCGCGAACTCCACCACGTGCGCTTCAAGGCCCAGGCTCTTCAGCGCGTTGGCGGCTTCCAGGCCCAGCAGGCCACCGCCCACCACCACACCGCGCCGCGCATTGGCGGCGGCCTTACGGATGGCATCCAGGTCTTCAAGGGTGCGGTACACCAGGCGCGAATCGCCTTCGGCGCCCTCGATGGGCGGCACGAACGGATAGGAGCCGGTCGCCAGCACCAACTTGTCATAAGCCACGCAACCGTCGGCGGTGATCACCTCGCAGCGGGCGCGGTCGATCTCCAATACCGGCACGCCCAGGTGCAACGTCACCCCCGGCGTCTGGTACAGCGAAGCGTCTGAGAGTGCCAGCGACTCAGCATCGCGGCCGGTGAAATACTCGGACAGATGCACCCGGTCATAGGCGCGCATCGGCTCCTCGCTGAACACATGCAAGCGGTAGTGATCCAGCACGCCGCGTTCGATCAGTTGCGCCACACAGTGGTGGCCGACCATGCCATTGCCGACGACGATCAGGGTTTTGAGACTGTTCATATAAATCACCCGACAAAGCTCATCACGGTTTAAAAAAGCAAAAAAAAACGCCTGAAACCTTGCGGTTCCAGGCGTCTTTGCCTGTTCTTATGCGGGTTCGGATCGGGCGACTGCGCCGGATACACCGCTATTGCCCATGGTGTCGATCGTCGTTGACCGAGGTGGGTTGAGAGGGAGCTTGCAGGGTCTGTGCCAACCGAAGACAAGGCCTGCGTTCACGGCATCACAACGTAATCAGCGGTTTTTTACGCGCGCTTTCAGCGCCTCCAACTGGTGCGCCCCGCGTCATAAAAGTGCACCCGCCCGCTTCCTGTGGCGAGGGAGCTTGCTCCCGCTGGGCTGCGTAGCGGCCCCAACATCCTGGGAGCGCTGCGCACTCCAGCGGGAGCAAGCCCCCTCGCCACAATGATCTCGGTCCTCCTCAGAATGGGTGTTTCAGGCCGATAAAAAACCTGGCGCGTGACTTGCTAGGAACACTTCAACCAGGCAATCAACGCTGATTGCCCTCTCACGACAAAGGCGCCGTGTAATCCCCGTTTTTTCAACGGAGGGTTACAAGGCGCCTTTTTTGTTTACGGGGTTACGGATGGCAAACCAAAACGTGCGCAGTGTGTGTCCTTATTGTGGCGTGGGCTGCGGCATCGTCATGCAGGTCGAGCAGAATAAAGTGGTCAAGGTGATCGGCGATAAGGCCCACCCCACCAACTTCGGCCGCCTGTGCACCAAGGGCACCACCTGCGGGCAAGCCATCGCCGAGTCCGGGCGCATGGAGAACGCCTATGTGCGCCAGGCGCGCGAGCATGACCCGGTGCGCATCGCCATGGACAAGGCCATCCGTGAAACCGCAGGCCGCCTGCGCCAGATCCTCGACACCCACGGGCCGGATGCGTTGGCGTTCTACGTGTCGGGCCAGATGTCGCTGGAGTCCCAATACCTGATCAACAAATTGGCCAAGGGCTTCGTGCGCACCGCCAACATCGAGTCCAACTCACGCTTGTGCATGGCCAGCGCCGGCAGCGGCTACAAACTGTCCCTCGGCTCCGACGGCCCGCCAGGCTCCTATGAAGACTTCGACCGCGCCGACCTGTTCTTCGTGATCGGCGCGAACATGGCCGACTGTCACCCGATCCTGTTCCTGCGCATGATGGACCGGGTCAAGGCCGGGGCGAAGTTGATCGTGGTCGACCCTCGGCGCAGCGCTACGGCGGACAAGGCCAACCTGTTCCTGCCCATCAAACCCGGCACCGACCTGGCCCTGCTCAACGGCCTGTTGCACCTGCTGGTCAAAAACGGCCATACCGACCCGGCCTTTATTGCCGCGTTTACCGAGGGCTGGGAGGCCATGCCCGCGTTCCTGGAGGACTACTCGCCAGAACGGGTGGCTGCGATCACCGGCCTTGCCGAAGCCGATATCCGCCAAGCCGCCGACTGGATCGGCCAGGCCGCCGAGTGGATGAGCTGCTGGACCATGGGCCTCAACCAGAGCACCCACGGCACCTGGAATACCAACGCCCTGTGCAACCTGCACCTGGCCACCGGCGCCCTTTGCCGGCCGGGCAGCGGGCCGTTTTCCCTCACCGGTCAACCCAACGCCATGGGCGGGCGCGAAATGGGCTACATGGGCCCCGGCCTGCCGGGGCAACGCTCGGTACTGGTCGAGGCCGACCGCGTGTTTATCGAGGACCTGTGGCAGATCCCCCACGACAGCCTGCCGCGACAGGCCGGTAGCGGCACCGTGGCGATGTTCGAACAGATGGCCGCCGGGCAGATCAAGGCCTGCTGGATCATCTGCACCAACCCCGTTGCCAGCGTGCCCAACCGCCAAACCGTGATCAATGGCCTGCAGGCCGCCGAGCTGGTGATCACCCAGGACGCGTTCCTCGACACCGAGACCAACCGCTACGCCGACATCCTGCTGCCCGGCGCGCTGTGGGCCGAGGCCGAGGGCGTGATGATCAACTCCGAGCGCAACCTGACCCTGATGCAGAAAGCCGTCGACGCCCCCGGCGAGACCCTGCCCGACTGGCAGATCATCGCCAGGGTTGCGTGTGAGATGGGCTTTGCCGAGGCGTTCACCTATGCCTCCGCCGCCGACGTATTTGAAGAAATCAAACGCACCTGGAACCCCAAGACCGGCTACGACATCCGTGGCGCGAGTTACCCGCGCCTGCGTGAACAGCCGCTGCAATGGCCCTGCGCATCCACTGAGGCCGCGCACCGCAACCCGATCCGCTACCGCACCAACGGCACCCTCGCGTTCGCCACCGATAACGGCAAGGCGCAGTTCCTCGCCCGCCCCCATATGCCGCCCGCCGAGATGCCCGATGACACCTTCCCCTTCGTGCTCAACACCGGCCGCGTGCAGCACCAATGGCACACCCTGACCAAGACCGGCAAAGTCGCCACGTTGAACAAACTCAACCCCGGCCCCTTCGTCGAGCTGCACCCGGAAGACGCCGCCCGCCTGGGCATCCAGGACAAAGACCGGGTTGAAGTACGCTCCCAGCGCGGCCACGCCGTGCTGCCCGCCGTGGTCACCGACCGTGTGCGGCCAGGCAACTGTTTTGCGCCGTTTCATTGGAACGATGTGTTCGGCGAACACCTGGCGATCAATGCGGTGACCAACGATGCGGTGGACCCGATTTCCTTGCAGCCCGAGTTCAAGTTCTGCGCCGTCGCCCTGGCCCGGGTCGAACTGATCGACCACCAGTTCCTGGACCTCCCTTCCCCCGTAGCAGAGGATTGCACCATCTCGCGCCTCGACGCCTTCGCCGACCTCGCCGGCATCCGTCACGTATCGCCACCGCCCCTGAGCGACAGTGAGCGCACCTACCTCGCCGGCTTCCTCAGCGGCCTGCAATCCAACGCCGCGCGCCAGGCTGTCGGCGTACCGACAATGCCCGCGAATGCCCCCCTGGCCGACGCATCCCGGCTGTGGCTGAACGGCTTGCTCGGCGGGTTGTTCAGCCATACGGAAACCCTCGCAGCGCCCTCCCCGGCCGTCACCCTGCTGTGGGCGTCGCAAACCGGTAACGCCGAAGCCCTGGCCGAACGATTCGCCAAGCGCCTGCGCGAGGCGGGCATCACGGTGGAGCTGAGCGCGATGTCAGACTTCCCCGCAAGCAAACTGGCGAGCACCCACACCCTGGCATTGATCAGCAGCACCTTTGGCGACGGCGACCCGCCGGACAATGGCGAAGGCTTCTGGCACA
The DNA here is from genome assembly GCF_002859085.1 of Pseudomonas sp. QC2. Classification (NCBI taxonomy): domain Bacteria; kingdom Pseudomonadati; phylum Pseudomonadota; class Gammaproteobacteria; order Pseudomonadales; family Pseudomonadaceae; genus Pseudomonas; species Pseudomonas sp. QC2. Next base: position 27,277 of record NZ_PKKS01000021.1, on the reverse strand, counting down.
GCCTCAGCACCGCCGAGACGCGCCTGGAGTCGCTGCGCTTTGCGGTGCTGGCCTTGGGCGATCCGAACTACGACCAGTTCTGCAACCATGGCAAACAGCTCGATCAGCGCCTGTTGGAACTGGGCGCAACCCGCCTGTTGGAACGCGTCGATTGCGACACCGAATTCGAAGCCCTGGCCGATGCCTGGCTGGTGCGCTTCCAACAGACCCTTCACCCGACAAAGCCCGTAGCACTCGCCGCACCGGCCACGCCTGCCGGCAAGACCAAGCTGTACGGCTCACGCCTGCTGCTCAACCGGCACCTGAACCCGCAAAGCCCGCACAAGGAGACCCGCCAGTTCGCCCTGGACCTGGCCGACTCCGGGCTGACTTATGAGGCCGGTGACGCGTTGGGCGTGCGGCCGCGCAACTGCCCTGAACTGGTCAGCGAACTGCTCGACCTGACCCGCCTGAGCCCCAGTGCCAGCGTGAACATCGACACCTTCGGCGATGTGCCCCTGCAACAGGCGCTCACCCAGCATTTCGAAATCGCCCGGCCCAGCAGCGATACCTTGACCTTCATCGCCGAGCGCAGCGCCAACCCTGGCCTCAAGCACCTGCTCAACCCCGAGCACAAGGCCCAATTGAATGACTGGTTGTGGGGCCGGCAACTGGCGGACGTGCTACAGGAATACCCGATCGAGTGCTCGGCGGACGAACTGCTGGGCACGCTTAAGCGCCTGCAACCGCGTTTGTATTCGATCGCCTCGAGTGCCAAGGCGTACCCGCAGCAAGTGCACCTCACCGTGGCCGCCGTGCGCTATGGCAAACGCAAAGGCGTGTCCTCGACCTTCCTGGCCGACCGTGTCGGCGACGGAGAAGTGCCGTTGTTCGTGCAGCCGTCCAAGCACTTCCGCCCCCCCAGCGACGGCGAGGTGCCGATGATCATGATCGGCCCCGGCACCGGCGTCGCACCGTTCCGCGCCTTCTTGCAGGAACGCCGAGCGCTGGGCCATCAGGGGCGCAACTGGCTGTTCTTCGGTGAACAGCACGCGGCCAGCGACTTCTACTATCAGGACGAACTGCAAGGCATGCAGCGCGACGGCCTGCTCACCCACTTGAGCCTGGCGTTCTCCCGCGATCAGGCGCAGAAGGTCTACGTGCAGGACCGCATCCGCGAACAGGGCGCCGAGCTGTGGCGCTGGTTGCAGGACGGCGCAAAGCTGTACATCTGCGGCGACGCCAGCCATATGGCCAAAGACGTCGACCAGGCCCTGCGCCAAGTGGCGCAAACCCACGGCGGGCTTGGCGTGGAAGGCGCCGTGGAGTACTGGCGGCACTTGAGCGAGCAGAAGCGTTATCTGCGTGATGTGTACTGATTGGATACAGAACAATAAGCACTTTGTATTGTGTACAAAAAACCCTAAAGATTTACCGGTATCGGGCCGAAACAGCAGAAACAGCGAATCGCCGTATTTTATTGATTGAAATCGGCGATTTGGCCGCCCTCTCCGCTGATGGTCGTCTCGATGAAAATAAAAAATAAACTGGTACTGGCATTCGTCTCTGTCGCTTTTATCCCGGTAAGCCTGGTGGCGGTGATCTCGGTCATGAACACGCGCACCCAGGCCGTGGATCAGTTCATCGATGGCAGCACCCGTGAAATCCGCCAGATCGATGGCAACATCCGGCAGTTCTTCGACGGCACACTGCAAAACGTCGATCAGATGGCCACCGACCCTGTATACACGTCGGTGAACACGCTGAAAAACTACCAGCCCACCGACGCGGCCAGCCAGCCGATGCCAGCCGAAGCGCAAGCTGTGATCGACCGTTTCGCGCGCTTTGGTGCCACGCACCCGGCGGCGGCGATCCTCTCCATCGGCCTGGAAGACGGCACCTACGCCAAATGGCCGGATGACCCGCAACTGGCCAAGTACGACCCACGCACCCGCCCTTGGTACAAGGCCGCGATGGCCAGCCCCGGCAAGACCGTGCGCACCCCCGCTTACTACTACGACAAAGACGACGTGGCACTGGTGGGCACCGCGCGGGCGCTGTTGGACAACGGCAAGCCCAAGGGCGTATTCGTGGTCAGCGTGTCGCTGAAGAACCTCACCGAACTGGTCAAAAGCATCAAGCTGGGAGAAAGCGGCTATGTGATGCTGATCGAAGACGGCGTGGTGCTGGTAGACCCGCGTGACGCCGCCCACAGCTTCAAGCCGCTCAAGGACCTGGGCGCGCCTTATGCGCATTTGGCCGACACCCCGCAGGGCTCCACGGAAGTGGTGATCGACGGCGTGCGCTACATGGCCAACGTGTGGACCTCGCCCGGCCTCGGCTGGCGCTATATCGGGCTGATCGAACACCGTGAAGTCATGGCCGAAGCCACCCGCATGACCTACCTCACCGCGACCATCGTCGGCGTGCTCGTGCTGATCTTCGGGCTGATCGCGGCGGCGTTCTCCAAGGTCATCGTCAAACCCATCGGCCAGGTCAGCACCGGCCTGCAGTCCATCGCCCAAGGTGAAGGCGACTTGCGCCACGAACTGCAGGTACAGGGCAAAGATGAAACCGCCGAACTGGCCGGCTGGTTCAACAAGTTTCTCGCGGCGATCCGCCAACTGATCCAGCATATCGGCGCGGCCTCGGCCAACCTGCAGAACGCCTCCAAGGTCAACAGCGAGGTGGCGCACAACATGAACGAGGCCGCTGGCCGGCAACGCGAGGCGGTCGAATTGGTGTCGACGGCGTTCAACGAGATGGTGGCTACCGCCAACGAAGTCGCGCGCTCATGCAGCGGTGCCGCGGAATCCGCCGAAAACGGGCACCGCCGCGTGGCCGAGGGCAAACAGCAGATCGAAGCCACCACCGATAACGTCAACCGTCTGGGTCGCCGCCTCACCGAATCGTCCCAGGCCATGGTCGAGCTGGAAGCCGGCAGCCGCAGCATCAACCAAATCCTCGGCACCATTCGCGCGATCGCCGAACAGACCAACCTGCTGGCGCTCAACGCCGCCATCGAGGCTGCCCGTGCCGGTGACCAGGGCCGTGGCTTCGCCGTGGTTGCTGACGAAGTGCGCGCGCTGGCCAAGCGCACTTCCGACTCCACCGGCGAGATCGAGCAACTGCTCGGCACTCTGGAAAACAAGACCCAGGAAGTCACGCAAAAAATGGGCAGTTGCCTGGACCTGTCGCGCGCCAGCGTCTCGTCCATCGAAAGCGCGCGGGACAGCTTTGAAGGCATCCAGACGTCGGTAAACGAAATCCGCGACCAGAACCTGCAGATCTCCGCTGCCGCCGAGGAGCAGCACAGCGTGGCCGAAGAGATCAACCGGCACATCCAACAGATCTACGACGAAGCGCGGCTGGTGGAAAGCCTGGCCAACTCGGCGCAGGACGACTCCGGGCGGCTGTCGGACCTGTCGGATGAGTTGAATGGGCTGGTGGGCCGATTCAAGTCCTGAGGAAGGCGGCGATGCTCATTGAGGTGCCGCCTACCGTCAACGGGATAAAGGCGTGAACAAGCGACATGCGGGGGTCATACGCCAATCGTATGAGCCTGTAAGTGCGCGACCAGCATTGAGTGAGGGCGCTGTCGACCCCCAGCGAGGCTGCGAAGGCGGCGACACTGCCAGCATCTTCAGCGCCTGACACACCGCTATCGCAGCCTCGCTAAAGCTCGACAGCTCCCACAAGGGATCGGCTGTGTAAGTGGGATTTCGGTCGTAGCGGCGAGCGCAATTTGAGTCACGACGAAGATCGGTATGGGAGCTGCTATCTACCTTTGCTGTGAAACCATCCAGCCCAGAAATGCTTGAAGCCGATCTAAGAATTTTTCGCTGTCGGCACTGGGGTTTCGGGCTTCAAACAGGAAGAAGGCTACCTGGGCAACCTGCGTCGGATAACCCCGTAGGAACAGCGCAACATGCTCTTCAAGTGTCTGCGGCCACGTCGATCCGTCTTCTCCACTCAATACCTGGGTGGCTCTGATCAGTTTGCGCGACGCTTCGCGCTGCAAGCGAAGGCGTTCTTGCTCGGTGTCGGCACGTGCGATGCGGGTGACATAGGCTGTCAGCACCGCGGCATAGTCACCATTCACGGCCAAGGCAATGTCCAGTGACGGCCGAAACCGCTCGAAGTGCAGTGCCAGGTCGTTGCCCCATACGCATCGGCAATGGTGCTTGAGCCAGTAGCCCCAGCGGTTCCGGTTTTCAGCCGCAAGTGCTTGTGCGCGGCTGCCAATATCGAAATCCACCTTGGTGACGTGCGGGTGCCGCCGCTCCAGGTCGCACCGCACGACGTCCAAGCGCGCCAACTGCGTTGACGTCGGCGACTCGCGCAGCACCAACGTGAGATCAAGATCGGAAACACCCGGGACGGCATCGCCGCGCGCCACACTGCCATAGAGGTAAATGCCGTCCACCCCAAACTCTGGAGGTGAGAGTTGGTTGCAGACATCCTCAAGCAATGGCTGAAACTCACGCTGCACGGGGACGTCGGAAACCGTGAGGATAAAACCGTCGGCGTCCACGCCAGTGGATCGCGATGCGCTCATGGCCGATGCCTCTCGATCACCAGCCCCTCCTCCTCGCTCGGCACGCAGAAGTGGCGGGTAATCAGGTCAAACTCGGCATCCGTGGCGGCAAAGTCATGGTCACCTTGGGCGTTGCGCGCGTGCAGTCGGGCGCGGCAGGTGGCGTCATCCCGTTCAAGGTAATGCAGGCAGTGCGGGACCTGGGCGACGTGCGCCAGGCCCAACAGCCATTCGCGGCTGGCCAAGGTATTGGCAGGAAAATCCAGCACCACGTTGACGCCCGATTGCAGCATATTGATGACCAGCGGCCCCAGCACGCCGCGAATACGCTGGGCGCAGCTGAGGTAATCGGCAATGGTGCGGATTTCACCGGGGTAAAGCGTGGCGAGCCAGTGATCTTCACTGAGCACAATGGCGGCGTGCTCGGCGGCAAGGCGCGTGGCGAGTGTGGACTTGCCCGAGGCGATCTTGCCGCAGAGCAGATGCAGGGTTGGCATAGGGCGGTTCCTTGTGTCAGGCCTGTCAGCATGCAGGCTGAGGATTGATCGCACAACGTCCTGCACGCCTTGAGCTATTGCGATGGCCCCTCTTCAAGGTGGGCTGCGCCGCTTCCAGTGCTCATAGAACGCCAGCGAGGCGACGTTCTTGTCCTTGGCTTCAAGCATGATGTCGAAGCGATCGAGAAATTGCAGCGCGTAGTCGTTGGTCCAACGGTTCCACATCTGCGCGCTGTGGGCGTACAGGTCGCGCTTGGACACCACCTGCAACAGCGCGTCCATTTCCAGCTTATGCTCGGCGTCGAATCCCAGTTCCTGCAGGCTCTCCTGGGGTTGGGAATAGTGCAGGGTTGGCCGTACGCCGCGCCAGCTTTCGATCACGCGGGCGACCCGCTCCGAGTGGGGGTCGATGTAGTGGTTTTCGTTGACCCAACAGTGGTGAATGTCCAGCACCACCGGCGCCAGGTCGGCCACTTGCAGGCAATGATCGAGTCCGTAGGTCTTTTCGTCGTTCTCAAAGGTGATGCAGTTGCGCGCCACTTCCGACAGGCGCGACCACACCGCACGGGTGCCTTCCACCCCGAGGCGGCCGGCAATATGCACATTGCACTTGAGGTCCTGGAAGCGCCGGCCGTAACCCATCATGCGGATCATGTCGGCGTGGTATTCGAATTCAGCCAGGCTGTTTTCCACCACGCCGGGGTTCTCCGAACCGAGCACACAGTACTGGCCGGGGTGGAACGACAGGCGGATATCCGCAGCGCGGGCCAGCTCGCCGATGGCGGCGAAACCTTCCACCAATTGACGCTCGATGGCCGGGTCTTTATAGACGGCGGCAACGTTCGGATGGCTATAGAACGGCAGCAGATCACTGCTCAGGCGCAGCATGCGCAGGGTCGGTGGCAGTCCGGCGACATAGCTCAACAGGCGTAATTGGGCGGCCAGGTTGTGGGTGACCACTTCCACCAATTTGTCGCGAGCCACCTGCGGCGAGACACTCTCCATCCAACGCAATGTGGTCGTGCGCGGGTTGAAGGGGCCTTCGATCAGCTTCAAGGCGCTGGCCGACAGCAGGCGTTCGGGATGCTTGTACTGGCATGCGAAGCCGATGCGAGGATGGGTCATGGAAGCGCCTGACGGAATAAAGTACGGAAATGATACGGCGTTAGGCCGAAACCGGCCCAGTGGGTTCACAATATTTCGACACGATTCACGCTGAACTTTCTGACACGCGGTGCGTTCATTTCCTATGCGCTGCCCTGCTAAGGGGCGTTGTACAACAAGGAGCCGCTACCACGATGACTACCCTTCCCGCTTACCGATACACACCCGGGCCGCTGCATGCGACCTTACTGGCCGGCACCGTGCCGCTGTTTCTCGGTGCCTTGCTCAGCGACATTGCCTACACCCAGACCTACCAGATTCAATGGGCCAACTTCGCGTCCTGGTTGATTGCCGGCGCGCTGGTGTTTGCTGGCTTCGCGTTTCTGTTCGCGCTGGTCAACCTGCTCCGTGCCGAACGCAAGGCCGGGCAACCCACACGCTATGTCCTGCTGCTGTTGGCCACCTGGGTAGTGGGCCTGGTCAATGCCTTCCAGCATGCCAAGGATGCCTATGCCTCGATGCCGACCGGCCTGGTCCTGTCGGCCATCGTCTTGCTGCTGACACTGGCGGCCACCTGGACCGGCCTGCGCGCGGGAGGTGTCAAATGAAAACGTCCAGCACCCTGACCCTGTTGAGCGCCACATTATTGCTCGCCGCCTGCGGTGGCGAAGGCGACAAGACCCAGGCCCGTGGCCCCGACCCCAAGCTGCCGGAACAACAAAGCAGCCTGTTGCCGAGCATGAAGATCGCCGAGCCTGCGCCCTGGGGCGAGCAGAAACCCAAGGTTCCGGAAGGCTTCAGCGTCACGGCGATCGCCACGGACCTCGCCATCCCGCGCCAGACCCTGGTGTTGCCCAACGGTGACATCCTCGTGGCCGAAGGCCGTGGCGGCAGCGCGGCCAAGCTCAAGCCCAAGGATGTGATCGCCAGCCTGATCAAGGCCGAAGGCAACACCAAGGTCAAGAGCGGCAACCGCCTGACGTTGCTGCGCGACGCCGATGGTGACGGCACCTACGAACTCAAGACGGTGTTCGCCGACAACCTCAACGCACCGTACGGCCTGGCGTTTGCCAACGGCAAACTCTACGTGGCCAACCAGGACGCGCTGGTGAGCTTCGACTACGCCGACGGCCAGACCAAGGCCAGCGGCCCGCCCAGCACCGTCACCGACCTGCCGGCGCAGATCAACCATCACTGGACCAAATCCCTGGCCGTGAGCGCCGACGGCAGCCAGCTCTACGTCGGTATCGGCTCCAACAGCAACGTCACCGAACGCGGCATGGAAGTGGAGATCGACCGTGCGATGGTCTGGCAGATCGACGCCACCACCGGCGCGCACAAGCCCTACGCCACCGGCTTGCGTAACCCAACGGCACTGACGATCCAGCCGGACACCGGGCAATTGTGGACGGTGGTCAACGAACGCGACGAACTCGGCCCGGACCTGGTGCCGGACTACCTGACCTCCGTGCGCGAAGGCGCGTTTTACGGCTGGCCCTACAGCTATTGGGGCCAGAACGTCGACCCGCGCGCCCAACCGCAGAACCCGGCCAAGGTCGCCGCCGCGATCAAGCCGGATTACAGCCTGGGTTCCCACGTGGCGGCGCTCGGCGTGGACTTTTCGATCCCGCAAATGGGCGAGAAATTTGCCGACGGCGTGTTCGTCGGCGAGCACGGCAGTTGGAACCGCGACAACCCAGTGGGCTACAAGGTGATCTTTGTGCCCTTCAGCAACGGCAAGCCGTCCGGTGAGCCGATCGACTTTGCCACTGGCTTTCGCGGTGACGACGGCAAGACCCGTGGGCGTCCGGTGGGTGTGACGGTGGACCCGAAAGGTGCGCTGATCATTGCCGATGACTTGGCCAATACCGTGTGGCGGGTGACACGTAATCAGTAGCTGGCTGCGCGTGATCTGCTTTTAACCTCGGGCGCCCCGTCTAACACGGTGCCCGAACCCAGGCTTGAATCGGAGGCTAACCCGGCAGGACGCCGGGTTAGCCGCGAGTGACGCGCTCGCCGACGCCTTCCCCCTCATCATCCTGCAACTGCGCTTCCAGCCAAGCCAGCAAGGCCGCAACCTCCGCCCGGTCCCTCTCCCCTTGGTGCCTGTACACCGAAATAGCCTCAGGCAAATGCACACTCTGCGCACACGGCCTTACGAGCGCGCCGCTTTCAATCAACCGACTTGCCGTACGCCGCCAGCCCATGGCGATACCGTGCCCTTCCACGGCCGCTTGCAGCATCAGCGGGTAACTGTCGAAGCTGGCACTGCGTGCATTCCCGGCCATCAACTGCCCGAATACCCGTAGCCACTCATCCCACTCCATCAAGTGGGGCGCGTCAGCGCTGTGGTGCAAAAATGTATAGGCCTGCAATTCGGTGATCGGCAGCGGTTGTTCCGCGCTCAGGTAGGCGGGACTGCACACCGGAAACACCTCGTCGGAGGCGGTGAACATCAACGGATGCGAGCCACTGGCGCGCCAGGTGCTTTGCAGCGCCACGTCGAAAGGGCCATTGAATTCCGTGAGTGGCCGGGTGGAGGTCACCACCTGGATCTCGATGTGCGGGTACTGCTGGTGAAACGTGGAGAGGCGCGGCATCAGCCAATAAAACGCTTCGCACAATTGGCACAGCAGCACCACCCGGTTGCGGTGGTGCGACGCGCGCAGGCTGGCGGCCCCCTCGCTGATGCTTTGCAGCGCGAGGCTCACCACCCGCCCGAGCTCACGCCCTTCCTGGGTGAGGAACACTGCGCGATTGCGCCGGGAAAACAGCTTGACGCCCAAGTTGTCTTCCAGGCCCCGAATCTGCCGGCTGATAGCGGCCTGGGTGATGTGAAGCTCATCGGCCGCCCTGGAGAAACTCTCGAGGCGCGCCGCCGCTTCAAAGGGCAACAAGCTCGCGAGAGGGGGTAAGGTTTTGCCGAGTGCATTCATAATCTGAGGTTATGTATCCAGGGCTGAGAACTCGTTTGTAGCATACCCGCGTGGCTGGGCACCATGAATGCATGACTTCAGGGACACTCTCCATGCAGACCTCCGCTTTCCTCGGCGTAAGCCTTGCCGTTATCGCGACCCTGGGCTGGGCGCTGAATTTCATCGCGCCATACGTCACCGGTGAATACAGCCTCTTTGACTTCATGGCGGTGCGGTACCTGATCGCCGGCATACTCGGCTGCGCGGGGTTGATCCTGTACCGCGCCCAATTGCGCTGTCTTGGCCCGCACCAGTTGTGGATCGCTGCCGGACTCGGTGTAACGGGCTGCCTGGGCTACGGCGCCTGCATTACCGCTGGCGTCGTCTTCGGCGGCCCGGTGTTGACCCCGACGTTTGTCAGCCTGGTCCCCGTGTTGCTGGCCCTGCTCGGCAATGCCAGGAACAAGACCGTGCGCTGGTGCCGGCTGGCCATCCCGCTGGGGTTCTTGACGGCAGGATTGCTGCTGTCGAATCTCAGCAGCCTCCAACACGCCCCTGCGAACAGTGGCGACTGGCTGGCCGGTCTGTGCTTTTCAGTAGGTGCCGTGGTGGTGTGGGTGGGCTTCAGCGTGATCAACCAGAAGCACTTGCAGGCCCTCGCGCCCTCCGCAACCGGCGTCTGGACCGCGCTCATGCTGACGGGCAGTGGTATTGCCACGCTGTGCCTGGTACCGCTGGCGCAGATGCTGGGCTTGTTCAAGCTGCCAACCCTCGGTTTCGGCTTTGCCCAAGCGGGGCCATTGTATGCCTGGTGTTTGTTTATCGCGCTGATGTCGACCCTGATCGGCGCCTGGGCCTGGAACGCTGCGACCCAGCGTCTGCCGATGGTGCTGAGCAGCCAGTTGATAGCCCTTGAATCCCTGTTCGCCAGCCTGCTCGGCCTGTGGTTCAGCACGCGCTGGCCCACGCTCATGGAAACGGCCGGGATAGCCGCGGTATTGATCGGTGTGGTCCTGGCTGTTCGCATTATTCTGACGGCCAGGCAGCCCGCCACCACGCGTCACGCCTTGAAGGAAATACGGCAATGACCGCAACAGGCCAGCACGGGCAATGGTTGTGCGCACCTGATCAAATGGATTGACATGCTTGCCTAAAGCAACAATATAATTGCCCCAGGCAACCATTCGAGTATTCGCGCATGTCTACCCCTCTGCTGATCGAGCGCGCCGGCGTCGTGCGCGGCTTCAACCGCTTCTATACGCAGCAGATCGGCGTGCTGCAGGAACACCTGCTGCAAAGCGACTACTCGCTCACCGAAATCCGCGTGATGTACGAGTTGTCTTCCCGAGGCGATCTCACCAGCGCTGACCTGTGCCACATGCTCAGCCTGGACGCGGGTTACCTGAGCCGGCTGGTAGGCGGCCTGGAAAAGCGCGGCCTGATCCAGAAAGTCCGCTCCGTTACCGATGCTCGCGCGGTGCAATTGCACCTCAGCGATCTCGGTCGCGCCGTGTTGGCGCCCCTGGAGCAACGCACCCAGAACGAAGTCATCGCCCTGCTCGACAGCCTGCCGGAGCAGCAACAGCATCAGCTCACCGAAGCCATGAAACGCATCCAGGCCCTGCTGCAAGGCACGGCGCCCAGCTATCTGCTACGCGATCCACAACCCGGCGACATGGGGTTGGTGGTGCAACAACAAACCGCGATATACGCGCGTGAATATGGTTGGAATTGGGAATTCGAAGCGCTGGTGGCGGAGATTGTCGCCAAGTACCTGCGCGAATTTGATCCGACCTCCGAGCGTTGCTGGATCGCGGAAAAGGACGGTGACGTGGTGGGGTCGGTGTTTGTGATCCGCCATGACGACACCACAGCCAAGTTGCGCATGCTCTACGTGGATGCCAGCGCGCGGGGCATGGGCATCGGCCAGCGTTTGGTGGACGAGTGCGTGCGCTTTGCCCGCCAGGTGGGCTACACCCGCATGCTGCTGTGGACCGTGGACATCCTGACCGATGCGCGCAAGCTCTATCAGAAAGCCGGGTTTGAGTTGGTGGAGGAGGAACCGATGGTCAGCTTCGGTAAATCCCTGGTCAGCCAGACCTGGGCCCGCGCGCTGTGAAACGGTCCCGCGCGATTGCCGCGCGGGACGTCAAGCCTTACAGGTCGGTGATTTCCTTGTGGCGCGGCACCAGCGTCTTCATCACGCTCCAGGCCACCAGGTAGGCCAGCGCACAGATCGCGAACATAATCATGTAGCCGGTGTGGATATCGTTGACTGACTTGTAGTAGTCGAACACCCAGCCACCAATCTTGGTCATCACCACCCCGCCCAAACCGCCGGCCATGCCGCCGATGCCGACCACCGAGGCCACGGTCTTCTGCGGGAACATATCGGAGACGGTGGTAAAGATGTTGCACGACCACGCCTGGTGCGCCGACGCGCCCACGCCGATCAACAATACCGGCACCCAGAAGCTGATGTAGCCCAGGGGTTGCGCCAACAGCACCACCAACGGAAACAGGGCGATCACCAGCATGGCTTTCATGCGGCCGTCATACGGCGCATCGCCACGGGCCATGAAGTAGCTCGGGAACCAGCCGCCGCCGATGCTACCGACCATGGTCATGCTGTACAGCACCGCCAGGGGCAGCACGATGTCGGGACCTTTCATGCCGTATTGCGCCGACAAGTAGGTGGGCAGCCAGAACAGGAAGAACCACCACACGCCGTCGGTCATGAACTTGCCGAAGGCGAAGGCCCAGGTCTGGCGGTAGGTGAGCAGCTTGAACCACGAGACTTTTTCCGTTGCATCGCCCGCAGCTGCCGGGGTGAACGGCTGCACGGTCTGGTCGCTGCGGATATACGCCAGCTCGGCGGCCGACAGGCGTTTTTGCTCATCCGGCTTCTTGTACAGCGCGACCCACACCGCCACCCACACAAAGCCCAGGCCGCCGATCACGATGAAGGCCGCTTCCCAGCCCCATAACCCGGCAATCAACGGCACGCAGATCGGCGCCAGGATCGCCCCGACGTTGGCACCGGAGTTGAAGATACCCGTGGCCAGGGAGCGTTCTTTCTTGGGGAAATATTCGGCAGTGGCCTTGATCGCAATCGGGAAGTTGCCCGCTTCACCAATCGCCAGCACGGCGCGGGAGAGCATAAAGCCGGCAATCGACACCGGAATCACCGCCAGGCCGATTGCACCGCTGATCGCCGCGATGCCCTCGCCCATCGGTACCGAGAACGCATGCATGATGGCGCCCGTGGACCAGATGCCAATCGCCACCACGTAGGCCGCCTTAGTGCCGATCTTGTCGACAAAACGCCCGGCGAACAGCATGGAGATCGCGTAGACAAACTGGAACACTGCGGCAATGTTGGCGTAATCGGTGTTGCTCCAGCCAAATTGCGTCGACAGTTGCGGCGCCAGCAAGCTGAGCACCTGGCGGTCGAGGTAGTTGACGGTGGTCGCGAAAAACAGCATCGCGCAGATGGTCCAGCGGTAGTTACCTACTGCTTGGCCAACGCGATGAGCGTGGATGGGCTCGATCAAGTTCATGGCATCACTTTTTATTTTTGTTAGGTAGGACATATGTAACGTCATATGTCGTCGTACAACTGTGGCTTTTATATCGAGGTCCCTATCCCCTGTCAATCTGAAAGATTAGGGTTATATGAGGTCTTGCGCGGCTGTGAAAAGTGTCAGCTTTGAGCAGTTGTAGGATGACAAATCCTGAATACCCGGCTGGGCGGCTTGCCGGGTACATCATCAAGCAGGCCGAAAGGCTGCATGCCAAGCTTCTCCAGCACCCGGATGGACGCCGCATGGTCGGGCCGGACCAGGCCAAATACCTCGGGTAACGCCAGGGTTTCAAATGCCAACTTGAGGGCATCGCGCCCCACTTCGGTGGCATAGCCCTGGCCCCAGGCTTGCTCGGCAAAGCGGTAACCCAGGTTGATGCGCCTTTGCGTCAGGTAATTGAGAGGCGCGATACCGCCAAAGCCGATGATGTCCTCCGGCGCTGCGTGGCGCGCAATCGCCCACCAGCCATAGCCCTCGCTGGCCCACTGCTCGAGCCAGCCGTCGAGCAGGCGTTGCGCATCGGCCAGGCACGTCAGGGGGCCGGCGGGGTTGAACAGGTGGGTCCGAGGGTCGCCGAAGATCGCGAACAATGGCTGCAGGTCGCTGGGGAGTGGCTGACGGTAGGTGAGACGCGCGGGGCTGGCGAGCATTCGGATAACTCTCTGTAAAATTCACAAAGTTCAATGCATCTGCAAAAAAACGCAAATACGGGTGAATTATTTCATGTCCGCTTGTATCTGAACTGACAGAGCGGTGCCATCGCTGCGATGGCACCTCCCCTGTTCTGCTTTAGAGTGCCCCCGCATGAAATTACGTAAGAAAAGCGTCAAACCCATCGGTTTGAAAGACATCACCATCGTTGACGACGCCAAGGTGCGCAAGGCAATCACCGCTGCCGCCTTGGGTAACGCCATGGAATGGTTCGACTTCGGCGTCTACGGGTTTGTCGCCTATGTGCTCGGCAAGGTGTTCTTCCCGGACGCCTCGCCCAGCGTACAAATGATCGCTGCATTGGGTACCTTTTCGGTGCCCTTCCTGATTCGCCCGCTGGGCGGTCTGTTCTTCGGCGCACTGGGCGATAAATACGGGCGGCAAAAAGTACTCGCCGCCACCATTGTGATCATGTCCCTGAGCACCTTTGCCATCGGCTTGATTCCCGGCTATGCCTCCATCGGCATCTGGGCGCCGATCCTGCTATTGCTGTGCAAAATGGCCCAGGGCTTCTCGGTCGGCGGTGAATACACCGGCGCGTCGATCTTCGTCGCCGAATACGCCCCGGACCGCAAGCGCGGTTTCCTGGGCAGCTGGCTGGACTTCGGCTCCATCGCCGGTTTCGTGCTCGGCGCCGGTGTGGTTGTACTGATTTCCACCGTGTTGGGTGAAGCCGAGTTCGAAGCGTGGGGCTGGCGCCTGCCGTTCTTCCTCGCCCTGCCCCTGGGCATCATCGGCCTGTACCTGCGTCACGCGCTGGAAGAAACCCCGGCGTTCCAACAGCACATGGACAAACTCGAGCAAGGCGACCGCGAAGGCCTGACACACGGTCCCAAAGTGTCGTTCAAGGAAGTCGCGACCCAGCACTGGCGCAGCCTGCTGACCTGCATCGGCATCGTCGCGGCCACCAACGTGACGTACTACATGCTGCTCACCTACATGCCGAGCTACCTGTCGCATAACCTGCATTACAAAGAAAACAGCGGCGTGCTGATCATCATCGCGATCATGGTCGGGATGCTGTTCGTGCAGCCGTTCATCGGTTTTGTCAGCGATAAGATCGGTCGCAAGCCGTTCATCATCGCCGGCAGCATCGGCCTGCTGTTCCTGTCGATCCCTGCATTTATGCTGATCACCAGCGGCAAGATCGGGCTGATCTTCGCCGGTTTGCTGATCCTGGCGGTGATCCTCAACTTCTTTATTGGGGTGATGGCCTCGACACTCCCGGCGATGTTCCCCACGCACCTGCGCTACAGTGCATTGGCCAGTGCGTTCAACGTGTCGGTGTTGATCGCAGGCGTAACCCCGACTGCCGTGGCCTGGCTGGTGGAAAGCACCAACGACCTGTACATGCCCGCCTACTACCTGATGGTGTTTGCGGTCGTTGGACTGGTCACTGGCCTGACCATGAAGGAAACCGCCAACAAACCGTTGCGCGGCGCAGCGCCGGCCGCTTCGGACATGGAAGAAGCCAAGGAGCTGCTGCAGGAACATCACGACAATATCGAGCAGAAGATCGAAGACATCGATGCCGAGATCGCCGAATTGGAAGCCAAGCGCAACAACCTTGTGCAGCAGCATCCACGGATTAACTAAGCCCTCAACGTGCGTGGTGGGCCAGGACCACCACGCAATTGGAGTGTTCACCTATGATTCCTAGCGTCACCTCAGCACAGTCCCTGCTCAGCGCCGATGAGCGCGCTGCCATCGCCGAAATAGAAGCCAGCACCAGCATCCTGCAACTGGTCACCCGCCTGACCGGCATGCGCTTTGCCGGCCTCGCCAAATTCACCGACCAGGAATGGGTGGTCTGCTCCGTACACGACACCGCCGAAATGGGCATCCAGGTCGACGACGTGCTCGACCTCGAAACCACGCTGTGCAGTGAGTTCTTTATCAACCCTCAGACGCTGTTCATCCCGCAGATCAGCCAGAACGGCCGCTTTGCCACTCGCCCGGTGGTCAAGCAATTCGCCATTGAAAGCTACGCCGGTGCGCCGATCTTCCTGCCTGACGGCCGCCTGTTCGGTGCGCTGTGCGCGCTGGATTCCAGGGCGATGCTGTTTGAAGACCCCAACCTGCCGGAAACCCTCAGCCTGTTCGCGCGGCTGATCGGTTGTATTTTCTACGCTAACCTGAAGGCGGCTGATCACTGACAGTCGCTTTGCCACGCAGTGCCGCCACATCGCGCTTAGGCGGCATGCCGAACAAGCGGCTGTACTCGCGGCTGAACTGTGACGGGCTTTCATAGCCCACTTTGAACGCGGCACTGGACACGTCCTGGTGCTCGTTCAACATCAAGCGCCGCGCCTCATTCAGGCGCAGCCACTTCTGATACTGCAACGGGCTCATCGCCGTCAGCTGGCGAAAGTGATGATGAAAGGTTGCCGCACTCATTTGCACGCGCGCCGCCAACTCATCGACGCGCAATGCCGCGTCGTAATTGAGCTTCAGCCAATCAATCGCTTTGGCAATCCGATAGCCCTGTCCGTCGACGGAACAGATCTGACGCAATCGGCTCGCCTGGTCGCTTTTCAGTAGACGATAGTGAATCTCGCGCTGGATCAACGGTGCCAGCACCGCAATTGCTTCGGGTTCATCCAGCAGCGCCACCAGACGCGCGAAAGACGCCAGCATGCCCTGGGTCACCGTACCGATGCCCACCCCCTTCAGCACCGGCCGCTCCCGCGCCGGCGGCAGCTCACTCTGAGCGATCAGCTCGGCCAATATGCGCAAATCCAACTTGAAGGTGAGCCCAAGGCAAGGTCTTTCGGGGCTGGCCACCAGCACTTCGGAATTGGCGGGAATGTCCAGTGAGGTCACCAGGAAGCGCGAAGTATCGTATGGATAACCCTCCCCCCCCGCCCACAGCTGTTTTGCACCTTGGGCAACCAGCACGATGCACGGCTCGACCATGCACACCACGGGGCTTGCGGGCTGTTCACGCCGGTAGAAGCCAAGACCAGGAATCGGCATGGGGTAGTCGCCCGGAGCCTGCACCCGCGATCCAATAGCCTGGATCAGCGCGTCCAGGGGCGTTTCATTGATAGTCATGACAGGCTCTTTTTCTCTCGTCATCGGACTTTACCCCGAGCGGTCCGTGGCGTCCCGGCAAACCGCAGAACTCAGAGGATCAGGCAAGTAATCCAGTCAAACGCACTACAGAACCCTGACCGCCCCCGGGAAAATGTGCGCACCCACCCCCTCAAGGATCATCCGATGAAAAACCTCCTGCTCACCCTGGGTTTGCTGGTGACCTGTACCACTTCACTGGGAGCCGATATGTCCAACGGTGCCAACAACTTCTACACAAGCGACAAGGTCAGTGTCGAAAAGGTCACCTTCAACAATCAATACGGCATGGCGGTCGCGGGCAACCTGTTTGTGCCCAAGGACCTTGCCCCCACCTCCAGAAATGCTGCGATTATCGTTGGCCACCCGATGGGTGCCGTCAAAGAACAGAGCGCGAACCTCTATGCGACCAAAATGGCAGAACGGGGTTTTGTAACGTTGTCCCTGGATCTCCCATTCTGGGGAGAAAGTGCCGGCACACCACGCAATGCGGTGTTGCCCGAGCTCTACAGCGAAGCCTTCAGCGCCGCCGTGGATTACCTTGGCACCCAGCCAATCGTCGACCGCGAGCGCATTGGCGTGATCGGTATCTGCGGCAGTGGCAGCTTCGCCATCGCTGCCGCGAAGATCGACCCACGCCTCAAGGCCATCGCCACGGTGAGCATGTATGACATGGGCGCCGCCACTCGCAATGGCCTCAAACATGGCGTGACCTTGGCGCAACGCCGACAGGTACTGCTGCAAGCGGCCAACCAGCGCTATGTGGAATTCCAGGGGGGCGACACCGTCTACACCGGCGGCACACCGAACGCCCTGACCGGCGATGCGGTTGGCGATGAGTTCTACGATTTCTATCGCACATCGCGCGGTGAGTTCACCCCCACCGGCGCCTCGCCACACACCACCACCCGGCCGACGCTGAGCAGCAACGTGAAGTTCATGAACTTCTACCCGTTCAATGACATCGAGACCCTTTCTCCGCGTCCGCTCTTGCTGATTGCCGGCGCCAATGCGCACTCCCGCGAATTCAGCGAGGACGCCTACCAGCGTGCTGCCGAGCCTAAGGAACTGGTGATCATCCCCGACGCCGGGCATGTGGACTTGTACGACCGGGTCGACCTGATCCCGTTCGACACGCTCGCCGGCTTTTTCAGGAAGTACCTGAAGTGACGACCGCCGAGCCAAAAAACTGGGGCGCCGTACTCGCAATGTCACTGGCGGCATTTGCCCTGGTGGCCTCCGAGTTCCTGCCCGTGAGCCTGTTGACGCCGCTGGCGACCGACCTGCATATCACCGAGGGCCAGGCCGGACAGGGCATTTCGGTATCAGGGCTGTTTGCCCTGCTCACCAGCCTGGTGATTGCGGCCGTGGCGGCGCGGGTTGAACGCAAGCGCTTGCTGCTGTCCTTGACCCTGCTGATGATCATTTCTGGCACGGTGGTGGCATTCGCACCCAATTACTCCGTGTTCATGCTGGGCCGCGCGTTGATCGGCGTGGCCATCGGCGGCTTCTGGTCACTGTCGGCCGCCACCGCCATGCGCCTGGTGCCCGCAGCCCAGGTGCCGCGGGCATTGGCTATCGTCAATGGCGGCAACGCACTGGCAACGGTGATCGCGGCACCGTTGGGCAGCTTCGTCGGCGGCTTGATCGGCTGGCGCGGGGCGTTCTTTTGCGTCGTCCCCGTTGCAGTGCTGGCGGCGGCCTGGCTGATGCTCAGTCTGCCGTCGATCAAAGCGCAGGGGGCGGCAAAAAACGGCCGCCTGTTGGGCTTGATGAAGCGCAAGCCGGTGGCCTTGGGCATGCTGGCGGTCAGCGTGTTTTTCATGGGCCAGTTCATGCTGTTCACTTACCTGCGACCGTTTCTGGAGGCTGTCACCCAGGTCAGTGTTTCCCGGTTGTCGCTCATATTGTTGGTGCTGGGCCTGGCCGGACTGGTGGGGACGCTCGTGATCGAGCGTTTGCTGAAAAAGAGCGTGTTCCTGACGCTGATCATCATCCCGTTGGTGATGGCGGGGATTGCTCTGGCGCTGGTCAAGGTCGGCAGCTCCATGGTGATGACCACGTTGTTGCTGGGGCTCTGGGGCCTGGTCGCCACCGCCGCGCCGGTGGGCTGGTGGACCTGGCTGTCGACAACCCTGCCCGACGATGCCGAGGCAGGGGGTGGCTTGATGGTCGCGATCATCCAGCTGGCGATAGCATCGGGCGCTATCGTTGGCGGCCTCGTGTTTGACTGGAGCGGTTACCAGGCTACCTTCCAGTTGAGTGCGGCGGTGCTGGGTGCGGCAGCCGTGTTGGCGTGGCTCGCGGCTCGCGCCAGCGGTTACCGCGCACTGTCGATGATTTGCCCGCCATCCGGTGTGAGGCTGTAGCCGGTAATGAATTGCGCGTCCTGGCTGGCCAGGAACAGCACCACCGGCGCAATGTCATCTTCAGGCGAGCCGTAACGCCCCAGCACATTGGTCGGCGCCGGGGCGTCATACGCATCGCCCCAGGTGTCGGCCACCGGCAACAGGTTGTTGACCGTGATGTTGTCCACTCCCCATTCTCGCGCCGCCGAGCGTGTGAGTGCGCGTACGGCTTCCTTGGCGATGTTGTAGGTGCATAGCCTGCCGGTGAAGCCCAAAGCCAGGGGACGCACCGCGCTCCAGCGTGAGCCCTGATCCGCTGCAACGCTCTCAACGTTTTGCCCCGGCCGCCGATAACACGTCATACCCCTGACTTGCAGCGACGCTCTGCGGGAAACAATGCCGAACTCTCTCGCTCCTATCGTCCGCTCGCTTTCCGACCGCACCAGCCTTTCACTGGCGCGCACCTCGCTGTTCCGGTTCATGGGCTTGTTGGCCGTGGTATTTGCTGCCGCAGCCTACTCGCTGGTTTACCTCGCCCACGAACTGGACCGTTCCGAGCAGGTTGAAAGCGCCTTCTATACCCGTAAAGCCGTGCAATCGCTGGAGAAAACCTTACGGGTGACCGTCAAGGACTACGCCTTTTGGAGCGATGCCTACAAGCACTTGCACGTTAAAGTCGACAATGACTGGGCTTACATGCGGGGCAATCTCGGCGCCACGTTGTTTGATGATTTCGGTTTTCAAGGCCTGTTTGTGGTCAACGACGCCGATCGCACGGTGTACGCGGTCGTCGACGGCAAGCTGCTGGATATCGACCTCACGCAATGGCTGGGCCAGCCCATTGCCGGGATTCTCGACCAGGCCCGTGCGGGTGCCGACAGCGAAACACCGATCACCACCTTTATCAACGTGCACGGCAGCCCCGCGCTGGTGGCGGCCGCCGCCATCACTCCCGGCACCGACCCCACGGTGCGGGCCGATGGCCGGCCGGCCTCGGTGCTGATCTTCATCGACATCCTCAACAGCGCCAAACTGGCCGTGATCGGCGATGAGTTCGGCGTGAACAAACTGCACATTGCCAGCCCCGATGAAATCGGCAAAACGTTGCTCTTTCCCCTCGGCGACAACGGTACCGCCGGCAGCCTGCACTGGGAGCCGGCCCGGCCCGGTTTGCGGCTTATGGGGGTCGGTCTGCCGCTGCTGGGCCTGGCCGCGTTGCTGGTGTGCCTGATGACCTGGGCCATTTCGCGCCGCACCACCGCCGCCGCGCTCGCCCTGGATGCGAGCCATTCGTCGCTGCAGAACAGCCAGAATGCCCTGGCCACCAGCGAAGCACGCTTTCGCGATGTGGTGGAGGCCAGCTCCGACTGGGTGTGGGAAATCGACGCCGGTTGGCGCTTCACTTACCTGTCGGAACGCTTCGAAGGCGTCACCGGGTTGACCCGCTATGCGTGGATCGGGGCGACGATGAACGACTTGCTGGAGACCGAGTCGGGCCTGCTTTCCCAGTGGCTCAGCGCACCCGGACGACGCCCGGATATCAGCGTGCAGTGTCGCTACGTCGATGCAGCAGGACAGGAACGCACCACTCGGCTGTCGGCGCGAGAGATGCCGTGCGGCGGGTTTCGCGGGACGGCCACCGACGTGACGGAAGAAGTCGAAGCCCGTCGGCGCATCGAGTTCTTGTCCCAGCATGACGCCCTGACCGGGCTGCCCAACCGCACCCGCCTGCAAGCGTTCCTCGACGGCAAACTCAAAGCCCTGCCCTCCACCGAACAGCCCCTGGTGATGCTCAGCCTGGACCTGGATCGGTTCAAGCCGGTCAATGACCTGCTGGGGCACGCGGCCGGTGACCGGGTGCTCAACGAAGTGTCTGCGCGCCTGGCGGACTGCGTGCGCCATGGTGATCTGGTCGCCCGTGTCGGCGGCGATGAATTTGTGCTGATCCTGACCGATGCAGGCACTCAGGACGAAGTCGAAACCCTGTGTAAGCGGTTGATCGAATCCATCGAACGCACGATCAGAATTGACGAGCAAGAGGTGTTCATCAGCGCCAGTATCGGGATTGCCATCGCGCCCAACGATGCCCGCGAAGCCGCGGAACTGCTGCGCTACGCCGACATTGCGCTGTACGAGGCGAAAGCCGCCGGGCGCAATACCTGGCGGTTCTATTCCGGCGACATGAACGCGCGGATCATCGAACGTCGGCGTCTGGAAAGCGACCTTCGGTATGCGATCAAACATGCCGAACTGCGCCTGCACTTCCAACCCCGCTATCGCATCGCCGACGGGCAAATGGTCGGCGCCGAAGCGCTGGTGCGCTGGCAGCACCCGGTACGCGGCCTGATCGCGCCGGACACCTTCATTCCGATTGCCGAAGAGTCCGGGTTGATCCTGGCGCTGAGCGATTGGGTACTGGAGACCGCTTGCGTGTGTGCCGCGCAGTGGCCGGAGCCGCTTTTTGTGTCCGTCAACCTGTCACCCACGGAGTTCAAGCGTGGCAACCTGGTGGAGCGTACGCAGCAAGCGCTGAAGAGCTCAGGCATTGATCCCGCGCGCGTAGAACTGGAAATCACCGAAAGCGTCATGCTTGAAGATGCCACCGGGGCGCTTGAGGTGATGCGCACGCTCAAGCAATTGGGCGTACGCATTGCCATGGATGACTTCGGCACCGGCTACTCGTCCCTGAGCTATCTGCGCGACTTCCCGTTCGATGGTTTGAAAATAGACCGCAGCTTCCTCACCCGACTGGAGGAAAGTGACGATGACAAGGCAATTATCCAGGCGATTGTCGGGCTGGGCCGCGCCCTGGCACTGACAGTCACGGCCGAAGGCATTGAAACCGCCGAGCATCTGGCGCTGCTCAAGGCCGTGGCCTGTGAAGAGGGCCAAGGCTATTTCCTCAGTCGGCCATTGGATATCGAGGCGCTCAACAGCTTGCTCGACGTGCACGCCGGCACCGTGCAGTGATTACCGGAAAAACTGGCTCGGCGTCTTGCCAAACTGTTTCTTGAACATGCTGGTAAACGCGCTCGGGCTTTCATAGCCCAGTTCCAGGGCGATATCGATCACCTTCTCGCCCACCGCAATGCGCTCCAGCGCCAGCAGCAGCCGCGCCTGCTGACGCCACTGGCCGAAGGTCATGCCGGTTGCCTTGCGGAACAGGCGCTGGATGGTGGTCTGGTCCAGGTTCAGGCGCGCGCTCCAATCCGCCACGGTGGAGGCGTCCCCCGGATCGTCCTGTAACGCAAGGCAGATCTGCTTGATACGCGGGTCGGCGGGCTGGGGCAACGCCAGTGGCAGCGCCGGCAGGATGGCGAGTTCGTCGAGGATCAGGTGCATGATCCGCGCCTCCCGCGAGTCCTCGGCGTACGGCGGTTTCAAACTCACCGACGCCTTGATCAGCTCGCTCAGCAGCGGCGAGATGCTGACCGTCTTCGGCTCGCCGGGCATGTTCGGGAACCGGTCCGGGCGCACAAACACGCTGCGCATTTTCAGGGTGCCGACACAGCGCAACGAATGCACCTGCCCGCTGGGCATCCAGATCCCGCGATTGGGCGGTACCGTCCACTGGTTCAACGCCGAGTACACCACCATCACCCCTTCGATGGCGTAGAGCAGTTGATGTTTTTCGTGGCTGTGGTCGGGGATCACCCAATTTTCCGGGTAATCCGTGGCGGAACTGATGACCGCCCAGGCGCCTTCGTTGATTTCCTGGAGAAATTCATTCAGCGGTTTGATCATTTCGCCCTTTTTGCGATGGTTGCCGCCCGAATTACGCGAGACAGGCATTCATGACGAATCTAGCATAAACGCCGAATCATTTTGTAATGGATGGCGACCTTAAGAAGTCGCCGCCTCTGATTAGCTGCCTTGTATGGAATGCCTGCATGTCGACCCTCACCGCGTCACCCGCCGCTGCAACCACTGCACCCCAAGCCAGCCCCTTGGTCATGCGTATCCTCGGCGCCTGCGCCTTGGCGCATTTGATCAATGACCTGATCCAGGCCGTGCTGCCGTCGATCTACCCGATGCTCAAGGCCAACTACGGGCTGTCGTTCACCCAAGTGGGCCTGATCACCCTGACCTTCCAGCTCACCGCCTCGCTGCTGCAACCCTGGATCGGCTACCACACCGACCGCCACCCCAAACCGTGGCTACTGCCGGCGGGCATGGTGTGCACCTTGATCGGCATCCTGATGCTGGCGTTTGTCGGCAACTTCCCGGCGATCCTGCTGGCGGCCGGCCTGGTCGGCGTCGGCTCGTCGACCTTCCACCCGGAAACTTCGCGTGTCGCGCGCCTGGCCTCCGGCGGTCGCTACGGCCTGGCCCAATCGACCTTCCAGGTCGGCGGCAACACCGGCAGCGCGCTGGGCCCGTTGCTGGCGGCGGCGATCATCATTCCCTACGGCCAAGGCCATATCGCCTGGTTCGGGCTGTTTGCCGTGTTCGCGATCCTGGTGCTGTACGGCTTGAGCCGCTGGTACCGCAACCACCTCAACCTGTTCAAGCTCAAGCAAGGCGGCAAAGCCACCCATGGTTTGTCCAAAGGCCGCGTGACCTTCGCCCTGGTCGTACTGGCCGTGCTGGTGTTTTCCAAGTACTGGTACATGACCAGCCTGACCAGCTACTTCACGTTCTACCTGATCGAAAAATTCCAGCTGTCGGTCTCCAGCTCCCAGATGTACCTGTTCCTGTTCCTGGGCGCAGTGGCGGTCGGCACCTTCGCGGGCGGCCCCATCGGCGACAAGATCGGCCGTAAGAAAGTCATCTGGTTCTCCATCCTTGGTGCAGCGCCGTTCACCCTGGCGCTGCCCTACGTCGACCTGTTCTGGACGGCGGTATTGAGCGTCGTGATCGGTTTTATCATCGCCTCGGCCTTCTCGGCCATCGTGGTCTTTGCCCAGGAACTGGTGCCGGGCAATGTGGGCATGATCGCCGGGATCTTTTTCGGCCTGATGTTCGGTTTCAGCGGGATTGGCGCGGCGCTGCTCGGTTTGCTCGCTGACACACACGGTATCGAGTACGTCTACAAACTGTGCTCGTTCCTGCCACTGGTGGGCATCCTGACCGTCTTGCTGCCGTCTACCAAAGGCATTTGACCGCACTTATCCGCATGACTGACGCAGGCAGGGACGCCTGCGCAGCATGCCGCAAGCCAATCCGTGCTTAAATCCTTGTTTGGCAGCTTCCCGCGCATTTCTGCTCGCCGCCCCTCCAAGGAACCCCCGCATGCGCCTGCCAGACTTCATTCTTGCAAACCTCGAACCGATTCTTCAGGCCTGGGAAGACTTTGCACGCACCATCCAGACCCCAGGCGCCGACCTCGACCGTGCAGGCCTGCGTGATCACGCCGAACAGATGCTGCACGCCATCGTACTCGACCTGCGCACCAGCCAGACGGTGCAGGAACAAACCGAAAAGGCTCAGGGGCTGGCACCGCAGAATGACACCGAGAGCCCCGCTGAAACGCATGCGGTAACCCGCTTGATGGCGGGGTTCTCCATCGACCAGATGGTGTCTGAGTACCGTGCGTTGCGCACCAGCGTACTCAGCCAGTGGCTTGACCAGATCAAACACGGCACGGCGCTGCAAGTCGACGACATGAACCGCTTTCATGAGGCCATCGACCAGGCGCTGGCGGAATCCATCGCCAGCTACTCGCGCGCGGTAGAAGCGTCGCGCAATGTCTTCCTGGGCATTCTCGGTCACGACCTGCGCACGCCGCTGGGCGCGATTCTGCTGGGCGCCGACATGCTCAGGCGTTCGCCGGCCTTGGGCGAGCGCAATACCCGCGTGGCTACGCAGATTTACACCAGTGTCCAACGCGCCAGCCAGATCGTTGGCGACCTGCTGGATTTGACGCGCTGCCAGATGGGCCCCGGCATTCCGGTCAAACGCACGGCCGTCGACCTGGCACCGATCTGTGAACGGATCGTCGACGAAATCCGCGCGTTTCACCCTGACTCACACATCCTGTTCGAAGCGACAACCCAGGCCACTGGCGCCTTCGATGGCCCGCGCATGGAGCAAGTGTTTTCCAACATCATCAGCAATGCAGTGCAACACGGTGATGCGCGTTCACCGATCAAGGTGCAATTGTCGGCGTCGGCAGAGACGTTGGTGTTCGCGGTGCACAATCGCGGCAACCCCATCCCGGTGGACGTTTTGCCATTTATCTTCAACCCCATGGGGCGCTTTTCCCAACGCGCGGTGATTGAACACGGCCCCACGGAAGGCCTCGGGTTGGGCTTGTTCATCGCTTCTGAAATTGTGGCGTCCCACCAAGGGTTGATTGAAGTCGAGTCGAGCCTGGCGTCTGGTACGGTGTTCCGCGCAACGGTGCCTCTGTACTGACCTGCGTGAACTGACCTACGTGCGCCGACCTCCGCGGGCTGATAGCCGTTCGCCAGTAAGGCTCCGAAAACCGCTCGCGAAGGCTTACAATCGCGGTTTTCAACGCAACCCTGGCAGACCCGGCAGCACATGACGCTCGACCCTCCTACGATTTTGGCACTCACCGTTGCCCTGGCAGCCGCTGCCGCCCTGTACCTGGCCGTTGAATGGCGCAGTGTGCGTGAACCTTCGCTGCTGTACTGGAGCGCCGGTTTCGCGACCATCAGCATCGGGTCCACGCTTGCGCTGCTGCGCATCAATGGCTTTGTGATGATCGGCATCTGGTTCGCCAACGGCCTACTGGTGAGCGCGCACTTTCTGTTTTTGCTCGGCGTGGCGCGGTTCACCCAGGTGCGCCTGTCACGCCTATGGCTGCTGATGCTGGCGGTCTGGTTCGGCATGCTGATGCTGCCGGCCGACCTGCCGTGGTCCAAAGCCATGCTGGGGGTGCAGTCGCTGCTGGTGGCGCTGCCGACCTTGCGCGCCAGCTTTTTGCTGCGCCCCCATGGCAAATCGTTGAGCATCGGCGCGGTGCAATTGCGTTATGTGCTGCTGATCCATGGCACCTTCTATGTGGCCAAGGCCCTGTCGGTACTGATCCCCGGCACCCTGATCGACCTTGCCGCGTTCAAGGGCGAAATCATCCAGGTCTCCCTGGTGGAAGGCGCCATGGCGATCATGCTGATTGCCCTGTCGATGACCGGCTCCGAACGCTACCGACGCGAACAACAGATCGCCCGCCTCGCTGCCCGCGACCCCCTCACCGCCCTGTACAACCGCCGCGCCCTCGACCTGCGCGCCCCACGCCTGCTGGCCCAGGTGTCGCCGGCGCAACCGGGTGCGTTGCTGCTGATCGATATCGACAACTTCAAATCGGTCAACGACCTCCACGGCCATATCGCCGGCGACCGCTTGCTGATCGCGTTGAGTGAAATGATCCGCGGCGTGGTGCCCCGAGGTGCGCTGGCCGCACGCCTCGGCGGCGATGAGTTCGTGATCCTGTTGAACCCGGCCTCCACCGAGCAGATTGTCACGCTGGGCAGCAGCCTGCGCGACCAGTTTCACCAACTGGCCGCGCAGACCTTCGCCACGCCGGCGCCGGTCACCCTGAGCATCGGCGCCAACCTGTTTGATCAACCACCGCCGAGCCTGACGGCGCTGATTGAACAAGGCGATACCACGCTGTATGAATCCAAGCGGGCTGGCCGTAACAGCATCCGCCTGGTCGACCGGACCGGCACCGGCCCGTACGGCTAACTGCTTTTTCCAAAATCGACGGTGGCGGCGAATGCAAATGAGATGACGACCGTTGCAGCCATGCCAACACAAGCATCGACACAACGTTTTAGCAACCACAGTAACCACGATGCGAAGCGAGCCGCTCTTGATCTTGATCTTGATCTCAGGCGCCCCGTCAAACACGCTGGCCGGAATTCGACAGGGATTTGGGGGTAAACCGGCAGGGATGCCGGTTTAGCCGCCCCGCGCCATGGATGGCGCGTGGCGGCGGCCCCCAAAATCCCTGTCGGATTACGGGTACACCGAGCGTGAGCGAGGTGCCGAGTGTTGGGGCAAGCGCGTTTTGCTTACTTTTGCGCTCTTCAAAAGTGAGCCGCCGTAAGGGCGGAACCCATAGCAGCCGTTACCTAAATAACGGATATGTACCCGGTCTGATCCAACATCCTGGTCGTCTGCAAGGCCGCCGGCGGGAGCAAGCTCCCTCGCCACAGATCCAGCGCCATACCCAGAATTGTGTAGATACCGAGGCCCCGATGGCGCTGAATCAGTCACCTGATGAATCGACTGACACACCGCTATCGGGGGCAAGCCCCCTCCCACATTTGGATCGCGGCCTAACCGTTAGATGGTGGTCGGCTGTCAGGCCGCCAGCGGGAGCAAGCGCCCTCGCCACAGGTCCAGCGCCGTACCCAGAGTGGTGTAGATACCGATGCCCCGATGGCGCTGAATCAGTCACCAGATGAATCGACTGACACACCGCCATCGGGGGCAAGCTGAACTGGTCAAGTAATCTTGGACACCGATTACGGTTCACGCCGCCAACCTTTCCTTCACGACCGGCGACCTGTAGTCGTTATAGCTGTGAGGCCTGCTGATGTTGTAGCGCGAGACATAG
>NZ_PKKS01000020.1:0-5623 GCF_002859085.1 Pseudomonas sp. QC2 | reverse complement strand
GCAGTGTTGTTTGGCTCTATTAACGTTTCGATCCTCTCGGTCGAAAGCGGAGAAAAAGAGGTGTTGACAGCAGCGTGTAACGCTGTAGAATTCGCCTCCCGCTAACGAGAGATCGGAAGCGCAAGTGGTTGAAGTTGTTGAAGAAATCTTCGAAAACTTCTGAAAATAATCACTTGACAGCAAATGAGGCTGCTGTAGAATGCGCGCCTCGGTTGAGACGAAAGATCTTAACCAACCGCTCTTTAACAACTGAATCAAGCAATTCGTGTGGGTGCTTGTGGAGTCAGACTGATAGTCAACAAGATTATCAGCATCACAAGTTACTCCGCGAGAAATCAAAGATGTAACCAACGATTGCTGAGCCAAGTTTAGGGTTTCTTAAAAACCCAAAGATGTTTGAACTGAAGAGTTTGATCATGGCTCAGATTGAACGCTGGCGGCAGGCCTAACACATGCAAGTCGAGCGGTAGAGAGAAGCTTGCTTCTCTTGAGAGCGGCGGACGGGTGAGTAATGCCTAGGAATCTGCCTGGTAGTGGGGGATAACGTTCGGAAACGGACGCTAATACCGCATACGTCCTACGGGAGAAAGCAGGGGACCTTCGGGCCTTGCGCTATCAGATGAGCCTAGGTCGGATTAGCTAGTTGGTGAGGTAATGGCTCACCAAGGCGACGATCCGTAACTGGTCTGAGAGGATGATCAGTCACACTGGAACTGAGACACGGTCCAGACTCCTACGGGAGGCAGCAGTGGGGAATATTGGACAATGGGCGAAAGCCTGATCCAGCCATGCCGCGTGTGTGAAGAAGGTCTTCGGATTGTAAAGCACTTTAAGTTGGGAGGAAGGGCAGTTACCTAATACGTGATTGTTTTGACGTTACCGACAGAATAAGCACCGGCTAACTCTGTGCCAGCAGCCGCGGTAATACAGAGGGTGCAAGCGTTAATCGGAATTACTGGGCGTAAAGCGCGCGTAGGTGGTTTGTTAAGTTGGATGTGAAATCCCCGGGCTCAACCTGGGAACTGCATTCAAAACTGACTGACTAGAGTATGGTAGAGGGTGGTGGAATTTCCTGTGTAGCGGTGAAATGCGTAGATATAGGAAGGAACACCAGTGGCGAAGGCGACCACCTGGACTGATACTGACACTGAGGTGCGAAAGCGTGGGGAGCAAACAGGATTAGATACCCTGGTAGTCCACGCCGTAAACGATGTCAACTAGCCGTTGGGAGCCTTGAGCTCTTAGTGGCGCAGCTAACGCATTAAGTTGACCGCCTGGGGAGTACGGCCGCAAGGTTAAAACTCAAATGAATTGACGGGGGCCCGCACAAGCGGTGGAGCATGTGGTTTAATTCGAAGCAACGCGAAGAACCTTACCAGGCCTTGACATCCAATGAACTTTCTAGAGATAGATTGGTGCCTTCGGGAGCATTGAGACAGGTGCTGCATGGCTGTCGTCAGCTCGTGTCGTGAGATGTTGGGTTAAGTCCCGTAACGAGCGCAACCCTTGTCCTTAGTTACCAGCACGTAATGGTGGGCACTCTAAGGAGACTGCCGGTGACAAACCGGAGGAAGGTGGGGATGACGTCAAGTCATCATGGCCCTTACGGCCTGGGCTACACACGTGCTACAATGGTCGGTACAGAGGGTTGCCAAGCCGCGAGGTGGAGCTAATCCCATAAAACCGATCGTAGTCCGGATCGCAGTCTGCAACTCGACTGCGTGAAGTCGGAATCGCTAGTAATCGCGAATCAGAATGTCGCGGTGAATACGTTCCCGGGCCTTGTACACACCGCCCGTCACACCATGGGAGTGGGTTGCACCAGAAGTAGCTAGTCTAACCTTCGGGAGGACGGTTACCACGGTGTGATTCATGACTGGGGTGAAGTCGTAACAAGGTAGCCGTAGGGGAACCTGCGGCTGGATCACCTCCTTAATCGACGACATCAGCTGCTCCATAAGTTCCCACACGAATTGCTTGATTCATTGAAGAAGACGATAAGAAGCAGCCCGAAATTGGGTCTGTAGCTCAGTTGGTTAGAGCGCACCCCTGATAAGGGTGAGGTCGGCAGTTCGAATCTGCCCAGACCCACCAATTTTGTGTGGGAAACGCCTGTAGAAATACGGGGCCATAGCTCAGCTGGGAGAGCGCCTGCCTTGCACGCAGGAGGTCAACGGTTCGATCCCGTTTGGCTCCACCACTACTGCTTCTGAAAGTTTTGAAAGCTTAGAAATGAGCATTCCACCAAGACGGTGATGAATGTTGATTTCTAGTCTTTGATTAGATCGTTCTTTAAAAATTTGGGTATGTGATAGAAAGATAGACTGAACGTTACTTTCACTGGTAACGGATCAGGCTAAGGTAAAATTTGTGAGTTCTCTTAATTGAGAAATTCGAATTTTCGGCGAATGTTGTCTTCACAGTATAACCAGATTGCTTGGGGTTATATGGTCAAGTGAAGAAGCGCATACGGTGGATGCCTTGGCAGTCAGAGGCGATGAAAGACGTGGTAGCCTGCGAAAAGCTTCGGGGAGTCGGCAAACAGACTTTGATCCGGAGATGTCTGAATGGGGGAACCCAGCCATCATAAGATGGTTATCTTAAGCTGAATACATAGGCTTAAGAGGCGAACCAGGGGAACTGAAACATCTAAGTACCCTGAGGAAAAGAAATCAACCGAGATTCCCTTAGTAGTGGCGAGCGAACGGGGACTAGCCCTTAAGTGGCTTTGAGATTAGCGGAACGCTCTGGAAAGTGCGGCCATAGTGGGTGATAGCCCTGTACGCGAAAATCTCTTAGTCATGAAATCGAGTAGGACGGAGCACGAGAAACTTTGTCTGAATATGGGGGGACCATCCTCCAAGGCTAAATACTACTGACTGACCGATAGTGAACTAGTACCGTGAGGGAAAGGCGAAAAGAACCCCGGAGAGGGGAGTGAAATAGATCCTGAAACCGTATGCGTACAAGCAGTGGGAGCCCACTTTGTTGGGTGACTGCGTACCTTTTGTATAATGGGTCAGCGACTTATTTTCAGTGGCGAGCTTAACCGAATAGGGGAGGCGTAGCGAAAGCGAGTCTTAATAGGGCGTCTAGTCGCTGGGAATAGACCCGAAACCGGGCGATCTATCCATGGGCAGGTTGAAGGTTGGGTAACACTAACTGGAGGACCGAACCGACTACCGTTGAAAAGTTAGCGGATGACCTGTGGATCGGAGTGAAAGGCTAATCAAGCTCGGAGATAGCTGGTTCTCCTCGAAAGCTATTTAGGTAGCGCCTCATGTATCACTGTAGGGGGTAGAGCACTGTTTCGGCTAGGGGGTCATCCCGACTTACCAAACCGATGCAAACTCCGAATACCTACAAGTGCCGAGCATGGGAGACACACGGCGGGTGCTAACGTCCGTCGTGAAAAGGGAAACAACCCAGACCGTCAGCTAAGGTCCCAAAGTTATGGTTAAGTGGGAAACGATGTGGGAAGGCTTAGACAGCTAGGAGGTTGGCTTAGAAGCAGCCACCCTTTAAAGAAAGCGTAATAGCTCACTAGTCGAGTCGGCCTGCGCGGAAGATGTAACGGGGCTCAAACCATACACCGAAGCTACGGGTATCACGTAAGTGATGCGGTAGAGGAGCGTTCTGTAAGCCTGTGAAGGTGAGTTGAGAAGCTTGCTGGAGGTATCAGAAGTGCGAATGCTGACATGAGTAACGACAATGGGTGTGAAAAACACCCACGCCGAAAGACCAAGGTTTCCTGCGCAACGTTAATCGACGCAGGGTTAGTCGGTCCCTAAGGCGAGGCTGAAAAGCGTAGTCGATGGAAAACAGGTTAATATTCCTGTACTTCTGGTTATTGCGATGGAGGGACGGAGAAGGCTAGGCCAGCTTGGCGTTGGTTGTCCAAGTTTAAGGTGGTAGGCTGAGATCTTAGGTAAATCCGGGATCTTAAGGCCGAGAGCTGATGACGAGTTACCTTTTAGGTAACGAAGTGGTTGATGCCATGCTTCCAAGAAAAGCTTCTAAGCTTCAGGTAACCAGGAACCGTACCCCAAACCGACACAGGTGGTTGGGTAGAGAATACCAAGGCGCTTGAGAGAACTCGGGTGAAGGAACTAGGCAAAATGGCACCGTAACTTCGGGAGAAGGTGCGCCGGTGAGGGTGAAGGACTTGCTCCGTAAGCTCATGCCGGTCGAAGATACCAGGCCGCTGCGACTGTTTATTAAAAACACAGCACTCTGCAAACACGAAAGTGGACGTATAGGGTGTGACGCCTGCCCGGTGCCGGAAGGTTAATTGATGGGGTTAGCTAACGCGAAGCTCTTGATCGAAGCCCCGGTAAACGGCGGCCGTAACTATAACGGTCCTAAGGTAGCGAAATTCCTTGTCGGGTAAGTTCCGACCTGCACGAATGGCGTAACGATGGCGGCGCTGTCTCCACCCGAGACTCAGTGAAATTGAAATCGCTGTGAAGATGCAGTGTATCCGCGGCTAGACGGAAAGACCCCGTGAACCTTTACTATAGCTTTGCACTGGACTTTGAATTTGCTTGTGTAGGATAGGTGGGAGGCTTTGAAGCGTGGACGCCAGTCTGCGTGGAGCCAACCTTGAAATACCACCCTGGCAACTTTGAGGTTCTAACTCAGGTCCGTTATCCGGATCGAGGACAGTGTATGGTGGGTAGTTTGACTGGGGCGGTCTCCTCCTAAAGAGTAACGGAGGAGTACGAAGGTGCGCTCAGACCGGTCGGAAATCGGTCGTAGAGTATAAAGGCAAAAGCGCGCTTGACTGCGAGACAGACACGTCGAGCAGGTACGAAAGTAGGTCTTAGTGATCCGGTGGTTCTGTATGGAAGGGCCATCGCTCAACGGATAAAAGGTACTCCGGGGATAACAGGCTGATACCGCCCAAGAGTTCATATCGACGGCGGTGTTTGGCACCTCGATGTCGGCTCATCACATCCTGGGGCTGAAGCCGGTCCCAAGGGTATGGCTGTTCGCCATTTAAAGTGGTACGCGAGCTGGGTTTAGAACGTCGTGAGACAGTTCGGTCCCTATCTGCCGTGGACGTTTGAGATTTGAGAGGGGCTGCTCCTAGTACGAGAGGACCGGAGTGGACGAACCTCTGGTGTTCCGGTTGTCACGCCAGTGGCATTGCCGGGTAGCTATGTTCGGAATAGATAACCGCTGAAAGCATCTAAGCGGGAAACTAGCCTCAAGATGAGATCTCACTGGAACCTTGAGTTCCCTGAAGGGCCGTCGAAGACTACGACGTTGATAGGTTGGGTGTGTAAGCGCTGTGAGGCGTTGAGCTAACCAATACTAATTGCCCGTGAGGCTTGACCATATAACACCCAAGCAATTTGACTACTCTAACGAGCATCAGATTGCGGTGTGTGAAGACGAAATGAACCGAAAGTTCGACGCTCACAAAACACCGAAAGCTATCACATACCCAATTTGCTGAAGCGAGGCCAGCTGGCCACGACTCAGTACCCGAATTTCTTGACGACCATAGAGCATTGGAACCACCTGATCCCATCCCGAACTCAGAAGTGAAACGATGCATCGCCGATGGTAGTGTGGGGTTTCCCCATGTGAGAGTAGGTCATCGTCAAGATTAAATTCC